>JBPCPU010000175.1:0-44834 GCA_050998795.1 Pyrinomonadaceae bacterium | reverse complement strand
GGACGGCTTCCGGCGCGGGCGCGGTTGCCGCCGAAGGAGAGTCGCCGCCGGTTACGGTCGAATCGGTTTCAGCCGTCGCGCGTGCAGCGGTTTCGGGCGAAGCGTCGGCGTTTTCAGTTTGACTGCCGACTGCCGAAACATCGCCGCCGTTTCCGTTGGAAGCATTTGCCGCCGCGAGTTTCCCGTCCATCCGCGACAATTCCAATTTCGACCGAAAGGTTTTGATTTGATTGGTTAAATCTTTTTCCTTCGTCCATTGCTCGTTGAGCGTCGCTAATTTTTCTTCTGTTTCGGCTTTTTTCTTTCCAAGCTCTTCAAGACGTTCGTCGTGCGCCGCGCCGGTTACGAGTTCACGTTCCAAAGAATTTATTTCCGTCGTTAAATTTTGAATGCGGCGCGTCGCATCTTCAACATCGGCGGGCGTTGCGCCTTGTCCGATGGCGACTTTCGCGCAAGCCGTATCAAGAACCGAAACGGATTTGTCGGGAAGTTGGCGACCTGTAATATAGCGACTGGAAAGTTTGACGCATTCGACAATCGCTTCATCAAGGATGCGGACGTTGTGATGTTCTTCCATTTTATCGGCGATGCCGCGCATCATCGCAATCGCTTTTTCTTCGTCCGGTTCTTCGATTTTGACGACTTGAAAACGTCTGGCAAGTGCCGCGTCTTTTTCAAAATACTTTTTGTATTCCGCCCAGGTTGTTGCCGCGATTGTTCGCAGTTCGCCGCGAGCGAGTGCCGGCTTTAATAAATTCGCGGCATCGTTTCCGCCGGCTTGACCGCCCGCGCCAATCATCGTGTGCGCTTCGTCAATGAACATAATAATCGGCTGCGGCGAAGATTTTACTTCGTCAATGACCGATTTCAGACGGTTTTCAAATTCGCCTTTGACACCTGCGCCGGCTTGCAGAAGTCCTAAATCTAAAGTTCGCACGGCAACATTTTTGAGCGGTTCGGGAACGTCGCCTTCGTGAATTCGCAGTGCGAAACCTTCGACGACCGCCGTTTTACCAACGCCCGCTTCGCCCGTCAGAATCGGATTGTTTTGCCGACGGCGCGTTAAAATATCAACGATTTGGCGAATCTCGAAATCGCGTCCGAGAATCGGGTCAATTTTTCCCGCCGCCGCTTTCGCCGTCAAATCTTCGGTGTATTGGTCGAGAGCTTTTGTTTTGCCCGAAACGCCCGTAGCGACCGGCGTGCCGTTTGAAGTTCCGGCACTTTCGCCAAGCGTCATCGCGTCTCTGGCTTCCGCCGAACCGTCTGTAATATCGGGTAAATCTTTTTGTAAAGATTCAACCGAAATATGGCTGAATTCTTTGGAAACATCACGGGCGAGCCGCGCCGTGCCGTCGTTGGAAAGCAGCGCAAGCAGCAGATGTCCCGAACGAATCCGCGCCGCGCCGAAATCAACCGAAGCCAGCAGCCACGCATTCTGAAACCAATCCGGCAGACGGTCGGAAAGTCCCGGCGTGCGCGAATTTCCCGTTTTCAGGCGGTCAAGCGCAACCGAAACATCTTTCGATAAACGGTCAGCATTGACTTCGTAATGACGGCAGATTCGATGCAAATCCGTGTCGTCTTCGCCGAGCAATTTCGCCAGAATATGCTCGATTTCCACATCGTAATTCGTGCGCGAAAGGCACAATCCAGCCGCGCCTTCGAGTGCGCCGCGGCAAGTGTCATTTAATCTTCCAACCAGCGATTTTAAATTTACATTCATTGATTTTTCTCCTTAATAATTCTTACCGCAGACACATAGACACAGAGATTTCTAAAAATTTATCAGCCGTTTTATCCTGTTTTTCAATGCTGAAGTATAAAAATTTAAAAATAATCTGAAGCCGATTATTTTCCCGGTAATTTGATTTAATTTCTGTGTTTCTGTGATTCATTATATCATTTGCAGCACAACTTGTTTATCGTCTTCCTTGAAAGGTTTGGTTTTCAGCCACGAAGTCCAGCCGAGCATCGGGCGGCGTTTGGCGCGGGTTGTCAGGATGCAGCCCGGAACTTCTTTGGCTTTTAATACCAGTTGGACATCAGAATCAAATTCCAAGCCTGACATAAAGCGAATTATTGACCTCAAAGGCTTGTGCGCCGTGCCGTTCGGTAAAAATGCTTGAAATTGTAGGAATGAAACCGCGCCGATGACGACGCGAAATTTCGACTGCTGTTCCCAGATGCGAGTTCCGATAATCGCGTTTGTGCCAAGCAAACTGTTTGCTTTACCGATTTCTGTAATACTTTCTTTATCTAAATTCAACCATTGACCGAAAAACTGTTCGATTTTTGCCTTAATGTCGAAATAATCCGTCAAAATTTGTTCGAGTGCGCTTGTCGAGTGCGGTTTCTGCAAAATCAGACCGCTATACGGGAGAAGATTTTCGTCATTCAAATTCATTCCGCCGCGTAACCCGTTTGTTCCGAGTCCGACAAAATCAAACAAAAAAGTAGTAAAGTCGTCGTTGCCGCGTTCATACTGCACCGGGAAACGGTATTTTTCCCAGGCACGAAAAAACATTGAAACGGCGCGGTGCGTAAAAATATCCAAAAAAGACCAGAGAGCCGTATCGCCGTAACGGGCGCGTTCGACAATCAATTCGGTGTAGTGAATGGGCAATACACCGACAGTCCCGATCATTCCCATAAAATTGATGAACATTTCGAGTTTTCCTTCATCTGAAAACTCGTCTTCCGTTTCTTTCACCTCGTAGATTTGGCTTGGCGGAAATTTCAGCGACGCGTTTCCTCGAAAGCGAACTACTTCATTTTGCGGCGTAACGCTGCGAGTTACCGCCGAGCGTTCTGGAAACATTCTTTCAAGCAACCTCACGGCTTGAAAAAATTCAAACTTATACGGCTCGTCGAAAAGTTTTTGATTTAAGTCTTTCTTAGGCATTCAAGATTCAAGATTTAAGATTCAAGATTCAAGATTCAAGATTCAAGATTCAAGATTCAAGATTCAAGATTTAAGATTTAAGATTCAAGATTTAAGATTCACGGCTTTTAATCTTAAATCTTGAATCTTGAATCTTAAATCTTAAATTATAAAAGCACTTTTTCGCCGGTTCGCGGCGACCATCTTTTGACAATTTCATCGCGCTGTTTTGTTCGCATTACAAGCTGGCTGAAGGAATTTAAGGAAGAATAAATTCCCAAAAATCTTTCCAGCACCGAAGCAAAAACAAATAATCCGCTTCCGACGAACTGTTCTTCATCAAATTCGAGCGTTGTTTCAATCCCGCGCACAAAGCCTGCTCCGATATGACCGCCGATTTGCCGCACAACCTTGCGGCTTTCGATTCCCGTAACTCCCAAAATTTGTTTATGCGTTACTGCCGAATCGTTAAAATTGTAAAGTTGCAGTATTTCTTGTAATGCTTCGGGAATGCCGTCTTGATTTTCGACGAGCGACAAATAATTTAAATTCAAATGCGAAATCAAACGCCATTGTGCCGACCGACGCTGCGGCGGACGAATCGTTTCCGTCGGCTTGGTCAAACAGCGAATCCGTGAAATTAAAGCCGTTCCTTCGACTTCAAAATCTCCTTCCCTACTGCCGAAAGGAAGACGGGCAGGTAAATCCCGATTCGAGCAGGTACTTCTAACGGTAAGAACCTCTTCGGCGGGAACTCGCGGATTGAAATTCATATCAACCAGCGTCATAAACATTTCCGTTCCGTCATCATCAGGTCGCTGCGATGCCCGCCGGTTGGCATACCAGAAAATTTTCTCCTTTTGTTCGCCGTAAGTGTGTTTCATTGAATAAAACTGAGAAAATTCGCGGGTCGTATTGGTGCGCGGGTCGGTCGTGAATACCCCGTCAATTGAATAAATTTCAGTAGATGACTGGCGATGAACGTCGGGAAACACTTGATATTCGTATTTCTGCTGCGAAAGATAAATCGGGTCTGTCGTTTGCGAAAAAAGATTAATAATCGGCGAACATCCAAGCAAAAATGTTTCATTTGTAACCGGCGCGCGCGGCAGCGTGATATTTTTGAGGTGAATCACAATATCAAAATGACTGCCGAACTTTTTCTGAACGGTTTGTTCAAGACCGAAAATATCAAAAAACAGAAATTTATATGGAAAAGCAAAATATTCAGTCAATAGACGATAACCGGAAAAGGAATGTTTGGAATAGGGCAGCATTCCTTCTTCTTCGCTAAAACCTACTTGCCGGATAGCATCCTTCGTCAGAACAATCGGGTCGGGCAGTTTTAGTTGAAAATTACTCATCGTCAGTAATGTTTTATTACCAATCGGAGTTTCTTTAGGCTGAATTTCAACGGCTGAGGCATGATTAAAAATTAACTCATAAAGTGGAAAAACGAGTTGCGGATCGCCATTCAGATAAAAACGCAAAAATTTCAGAGGCTCGCCCGTTTCAGCATTTTTTAGCTCTGAGAGCATCGAATCTCCATAACAACGGAGGCTTATCCGAATTTGACTATCGGCTAAATTTCCTTGTGCATTAGGCGGAGCGGCGGATTCCAAAGCGGAGGCAAGAATTTCTACCGGAACGAGTTGTATATCATAAGATGTTTGAAAACGACACGGCGAGCCTTCAATCGGGCGCGAATAAAGTTTTGCTCCACGCTTGATATTTTGGATGGACGTAGTTTTATCTTTGGGTGAACCAAAGATAAATTGTGAAACCGCCATCGAAGGAATCGGAGAGAGGTAGTGCGGATAGATAACATTGAGAAAGGATTCGGTAATTTCCGGTAGTTCATCATCGAGTTTGATGCTGACACGCCCGGCTAAAAAAGCAAAGGCTTCAATCATTCGCTCGACGTGCGGGTCTTCGATTTTTTCTTCGTCAATCAGCAGACGCGCGGCAACCTTCGGATATTTTCGCGCAAATTCCGCGCCCATTCGCCGAAGAAAAATCAATTCGCGTTCGTAATAATCAAGAAGTTCGTCGCGCATTTTTTAAATCAAATGAACCGATTGTTTTGCTGTTATACAACTCTAATATTCACAGCAAATAGAACTTTTGTTTGGATTCGTTTGAAATTATGCAATTATTAAAAAATTACTTTTCGGTAACTTCAAACCCGCCGCTGCCCATTTGTAAAACCGTGTCAAATACGACGGGTTCGGGCGTTGGCTCAATCCGCAAGGTTGCTTGAATCCGAAATCTCACGCCTCTTTCCAAACTATCTAAGTCTTCAAGTATCACTTTCAAATTCATAAATCGAGGTTCAAAAATCCGTAGTGCCGTTTCGATATTGCGAATCAAACTTTTTCGGTCGTTAACATTTTTTGAACTTAATCCGGTAAAATCCGGCAAACCGTAAATTGCTATTGATTTGTTGACTTCCTCTAAACCATCGGGAACTTTATCGGCAGTATGACGGGTGTTTAAGAGCCATTCTAAATCGCGCCGTACCGATTGTTTTAATTCACGCAGACTCTGTGAGCGTGATTTTGGTGCTTCAGTCGAAACTTTTGGCTCAAAATCAAGCAAGCGGTCAATTATTGACGGTGTAATTCTGACTTCACTATCTCGCAATCGTAGTATTTCCTTGCCGGACTTTGTCCGACACTTAATTGTGGTTAAATTTACAGCAGAAAAAGTCTGAAACTAACCCGGAAGTATTTTACTTCCCGGTTAGTTTCAGATTAATTAAATCAACTTCCAAGCACAGATTTTTTACTATATTGTTGAGTTCTAAATCTATGTGTGCATAACAAATGAATCCTAAATTAACTGGAAGTATTTGTTTTTTCGTTATACGTAGTTGAACCGGCACTCTTTAGTGCTCCTTTTTCATCTTGCGTCCAGTATTCCTGTTTGTAAATTTCAGCAGTTAAGCTCATTGATTCGCTGCCTAAACTGCCTTCTCCTTTACCGGCTTGCATACTGGTTACAAATACATTTGTCATAGTCAGGTGATAATAGGTTTCCGCACTATCTTTACCTGTCTGCTTGATAAATTTCACCTCGACCGTTGTGAAATGTTCCCCTTTGAAGTATTTTTGAGCAATTACAGGGGTATGTTTTCCAGCAACCGTACTGAAATTAACACCGTGGATGGATGGTTTACCAACGCCGCTGCCGGTACCTAAATTGGTTGAACCCGAGGTGGCACTGCTCATACTGAAACTCGCAAGTTCAATCCAACCTTTAAGTCCTGTTTGTTGTGATTCACCTTCTACTCCAATAAATTTAATAAATTGATCAGCCATTTTAATTTTTCTCCTTATTTTCTAATTTTAAGATTTTCCTTTTCAATTGAATTCTCAATCGAAAGCCGTTATAACTCTGTAAGTAACTCTTATAAGATACTTCTTTGTTGTTACAAATATCAGACGTGAGAGGAATTTATTTTTTGCAAACTTTACAAAAAATAAATTCCTCTATTTTATTATTTTGCCGGTGCGGGTAAATCCGCGACTAATCTTAACGAAACAGAAAGTTCGTCAAGTTGGAAATGCGGACGTAAAAAAGCGACTGCACGATAAGCTCCGGGCTTACCCGGAATTTCAGCCACGTCAATCCGCGCCTCGCGTAACGGACGCGAAGCTTTTGCCGATTGGCTGGCAACGTCATTGTCCAAAACGTAATTATTGATCCAACGATTCAAAAATTCCTCCGCCTCCTGACGCGACATAAACGAGCCGATTTTGTCCCGCATCATTGATTTCAAATAATGTGCAAAGCGCGAAACGGCAAAGATATACTGAAGCTGAGTTGAAAGCCGTGCGTTAGCATTGGCTGAATCGGTATCGTATTTTTTCGCTTTGTTACCTGATTGAGTGGCAAAAAAAGCGGCATAGTCGGTGTTCTTACAATGAACGAGCGGAATAAACCCGTTGTCGGCAAATTCCTTTTCGCGGCGGTCGGTAATTGCTACTTCCGTCGGGCATTTCATTGCTATTTCACCCTCGTCGGTTGCAAAGGTGTGCGTCGGCAATCCGTCAACCAATCCGCCGCCTTCAACGCCGCGAATTGCCACGCACCAGCCGTGCATCGAAAATGCTTCGGTCAGGCGAGTTCCCATCGCGTAAGCGGCATTGGTCCACAGATATTTCTTGTGGTCTTTGCCGGTAACGTCTTCTTCAAAATTAAAGGTTTCAATCGGTCTGGTTGCCGCGCCATATGGCTCGCGTCCAAGCACGCGCGGAAGCGTCAAGCCAACGTAGCGCGAATCTTCCGACTCGCGGAAACTACGCCATTTCATATATTCCGTGCGGTCGAAAATCTTGGAAACATCACGCACTTCGGTCATATCCGAAAATTCGTCCCAGCCGAATAATTCGGCTGATGCCGCGCTGATGAAAGGCGCGTGCGCCGTTGCCGCGACTCCCGACATTTTTTCGAGCAAAGCCATATCCTGCGGATGGTTACCGAATTCATAATCGCCGATTAACGCGCCGTAGGGTGCGCCGCCGAAAGTGCCGTATTCTTCTTCATAAACTTTCTTGAACAATGCGGATTGGTCGAATTCGAGCGCGCGTTCAAAATCTTTCAGCAGGTCTTTTTTGCTGACGCTCAACACTCGAATTTTGAGCATAGTATTGGTTTCGCTGTTTTTAACCAGATGATTAAGTCCGCGCCACGAGCCTTCCAATTTTTGAAAGTCTTCGTGGTGCATAATTTCATTCATCTGTTCAGTCAGTAATCGGTCAATCTCGGCAATGCGGGAGTTGATTGCTACGTCCATATTTTTGGACAATGTTAATTGACCCGACATTACTTGACTGACAAATTCGCCAATCATATCTTTAGCGCGTTCTTTTTGAAAATCGTCCCGCGCCATTCTACCCTCGGTTAAAATTTGGTCGAGCAGACCGGTTTCCTGAACTTCCTGCTCCTGAACCTGGGCTTGTTGTTGTTTTGCTTTCTCAGCCATAATTTTATTTCTCCTTTGCTGCTTCCAAGCCGAGCGAGTCGCTTAGTTGTTTTTGCTTGTCGGTGCTGGAAATAATGTCGTTAAGCATTATTTCCAGCTTTTCGTTGCCGTCCATTTTTGAACGCAAGTCAGAAAGTTTATTACGCGCCTCGACGAGTTTGCGGAGCGGTTCAACCTGCTGGACTATGTTGTCAGGCTCGAAATCTTCCATGTTGTTGAATTTTAATTCGACACCCACCTTGCTTCCGTCGTTTTGCAGCTTATTATCTACGTTGTAAGCAAGACGCGGCTTCATTCCAGACAATACCTGGTCGAAATTATCCCGGTCAATCTCGACAAATTTACGATTTTTGAGTGCCGGCAGTATCTCTTCCGGTTTACCGACAAAATCACCCATTACTCCGACGACGAAGGGTAATTCCTTTAATTCAATCGCTCCTCCGATCTCCACATCGTAAGTAATCTGAATACGCGGCGGACGGATGCGGTCAATTTTATGTTGCAGACTTTCTTTTTTTGGCATAATTTATCTCCTTTTATTTTTTTACTTTAGATTTACTTTTATAAATCTGTTTTAGACAATTTATTAGGATTCCGTCTCTTCTTCCGACGAATCCGATAAGTTTGTGTTAATTCCAAGCATTTGCCGCAACTCAACAATCACGGCTTCATCTTTAATAACGTCTTGAAGCCAGCCTTCAAGCGGCATATCACCCCATTTAACGGCTCGCTGAACCAGATAGGAAATCGGGCTGTGCGGTTCTGTCCGACGAAAGAATTCGGCAAGGTCGGAAAGTCGTTTAAGCGCGTCTTTCCGATTTTGAATCGTCCCGCCAATACTTGAAACGGCAACGCCCGTTCCGCCTGCCGAATTTACTTCACCGCCGGTTTCTTCAATTTCGGCACTTTCATCTATCTCATCCGGTTCTTCGACGCGTTTTTCTTCTAAAAGTTTTTTGACCTGAGTTTGAACATCATCCAAAGACTGTTTCAAACTGCTCAGTCCGGGCATCTGATTACGTTCAAATTTTTCTTCAATGATCCGATTAAGTTCATTGTATTCAGTCCAACATTCTTCGATAACAAGGGAAACTTCTTCATAAAAAACACGACGTGAATCAGATTTTGCTTTACGCCACAAATTACCTGTAACTCTTTTTTCATTCTCGGCTTGTACTTGCAGCGCACGATATCTATCTTGGTCGGCAGAATCGAGCGTGTCAAAGTTATCGGGAATATCAAAGCGTTTTGAGTCTTCAAAATTAAAGAAACCGTATCCATTGCCCTGAGTTATCGGAACTTCTTTGGCGGCAAATGCGGTTTGAGTGTCCATCCATGAAATTGCGTTGGCGCGACCTTCCTGGTCACCTTCGTCAATTTCAGGGAACATTGTTTCCCAAAATTTTTCCTGCAAACCGCTCACCATTTTCAAACTGTCGCGTAAGCCCACAAATCCGTATTCTTTAACCAGAGCTTCGGAAAGCCACACGGCAATCTGCAAATCTTTGGATTCTTTTTCCAGTGCCGGCGCAGCTAAATTAATAACTTTGCGAAAATCGGCAACTTTTAATTCAACCTTCCACTGTCCTTGTGCGTCGTTCTTATCCGCTCGCCGGGCTTCAAAGATTTCATCATAAAGACCGGAATAGCGCAGACTCATCCCCGAAGGATTTTCTTCGGAAATCGGCGACAATATCGCTTCTAAATCAATTACAGGCGGTTTTGGTTCAACGGTCATATTTTCTAATCTGTTCGTTTTATTTTCTGCTTCGCCGTTTGCTGACTTCGGCACTCATTTGTGCGAAAGCGACTTTTGTTCCCTGCGGAGAAGCGGCAAAATTGATTGCGTCCTGCGCCATAATCGAAATCTGCGCGGCGGCAGCGATTGCGTCTTGATTTGCCGCCAGAAAAATAAATTCCCAACCGTATTTGGTGCGTTGATGTTCAATCATTTCAGCAATTTTCGCGCTCGAATAATCACGGCTCGCATTTTCCAAACCGTCGGTCAAAATTGCGACAATGACTTTTGCCGGACGTGCTTCTTCGGACATTTTTCCCAGACCCGAACCCAAATCGTCTATCGTTCTGCCGACGGCATCAAACAAAGCGGTTGTGCCGCGTGGAACGTATGTTTCCGTATCGAGCGGAGAAATGTTTTGCACATCCGCACTCTCATAAACAACTTGATATTCGTGGTCGAACAAAACCAGCGTCAAACGCGCTTCGGCAGTATCTTTTTTCTGCTCTTTAAGGAAGGCATTAAAACCGCCGATTGCATCCGAAGCAATCGTTTCCATCGAACCTGAACGGTCAATAACACACGCGATTTCAGTCAAGTTTAAGTTCATAAATTTTATTCTTCCGAATGGAAAAATTCAATTTCGCGCAATCCGAGAATTGCCTTTTCTTGTCCGTCAAACCAAAAAAGACGCAAACCTTCGCCGACATAAAGTTCCTCGCCCAAATCCTGCCAATCGGTCATTCTGCCGAGGCGTACCTGATCGTTGTCGCTTTTCCAGGAATTGGCGTAAAGCGCGGGGAAAAACATCTCACCTTTGGTGCCGTTAATCATTTCAACCTCTGTCTGCACCCAAAAAAGGTCGCGCAAACTTTTCGGCGGTTCAAACTGCACTTTTTTGACTTGTTCAAACGGTATCCAAGAGTATGAATCCTTGACGATTGTTTCAAAAACGCAACAGGTAAAATCGTTGTAATCACGGAAATCGCTATATTCTTCGCCGTTGATTTTGCAGGTGAAAGCCGGTCTTTCTTCTTCGACTTTATCTAAAACCTGACGCGCTTGCGCTATATTTCCCTCGCGTAATCGGCTGTTTGCGACGAGCAAATCTTCGACGTATTTCGGCGGTGTCATCAAACATTCCGGCATCAAACCATCGGCAAAATGACGCAGACGGTCGCGCTCGGCTTGCAGGTTTTGCTTGAAAATCAATGCGCCGACCATTGCATTGACATCTTGATGTCCGATGACTTCAAGCTGCTTTTCGGCGCGGTCCCAATTGCCCGCAAAACACGAAAGTTCAAAAAGAAACGTCCGCGCCGCCACATCCGTCGGATTAGATTTTACCGTGTTCAGAGCCGTTTCCATTGCTCCGTTTAAATTTCCCGCATCGAGTTGTGTTTTTGCTTCGTTCATAATGGATTCAAGATTCAAGATTCAAGATTTAAGATTTAAGATTTAAGATTGGTGTTCCCAATTTTGAATCTTGAATTTTGAATTATTTTAATAATTTCTCCGGCGCACGCACCGACCTAAACAAATCTTTATTAAATAAATCGCCGCCGCCGGGTTTAATAATCGCTGTGGCGGTTTTGCCCCCGATTTTGAAGTTCACCGTATATTCACCGCTCGGCTCTTTGGTTGACGCAGCAGAATAGAAAAACTTAAATAAACCCCAAGTTCCCGTGTTTTTAAGTTCCGGGCTTGAAGAACTGCTGCCGGTGCTTTGTAAATACTTATTCGGCGGCGCGGAATTCGTGTTGCTTGAAGAGTTGACGTTTGGCTTGGAAGTATTTGCCATAGAATTTCCCGAAGTCGAACTTGTTTCACCTTCCGCAACTAATTTCATATAAATACCGATACCGCTTGAATTGGTGTCGGCAGGGAATTTAAGAAGTTTGCTTGCTTCCGTTCCTTGCGATGTGATTGATTGCCCGTCAATTGTTCCTTCAATCACTCCTTTATCAACCGGTTTTAAGGTGAACTGATAACTGAAATTCGGAGCTGCATTCTTACCGTACAACACTTCGCGCAACTGGAATGCTTTGTTCAAATAGTTGACAAATTCATCGCTAAATTTCACTTCACTGGATTCTTTAAGTTTCAAACTTCCCGGATTTCCGTCAAAATATTTCTTCAAACGGTCGTCATAAAACTTCGACAATTTACCGTCAACCGGGTTTAGATAAGCAGTCAACTTTGTTAAATCAGTTTCCGTATCAGTATCTTCGAACGGGAAACCTTTTTCGGCTTCTTTCCCTTGCGGCAAAAGCTGTTCTCTCCAGGTTTTATCAATTTGGTCTTTGACAGCCCCGCCGAGCAAAGAATTCAAATTTTCAATCGGTTCTTTCAAAAGACTCGCCAATTCCTGTCCTGCCGATGTCGAACTAAAACCGCCCATCAAACCGTTGATTTTTCCGGTCGCTGATTTTAATTGCGGAAATTTTTTATCATCGTCCTTCGCCAAATCCTGCGACAGTTGATTTATTTCAGTAACTGAAAAACCGCTGTATTTATTGGAAACTTCACCTATTGCACTCTGATATTGTTCAATCGGCGCGGCTTTCTGCTCGTTTCCGACAAAGGTGAAAAGCGGCAGAAAATCTTTTTCGACCTGCGTGTTGCCGCCTGTTTCCGTGCTGTTAGTCGGGGTGAAAAAACTCTTTATCCACTCCCACCAACTTGCTGTCTGCGGTTTGGCGGAGAAATTCGTGTTGCGGGCAATCTGCGTTACCAGAATTTTCATCGGCGAATTGGCGGAAGAAAATGCCTGCAATGCCTCTGTCGCATTTTCTTTGTTATATTTGACGTTGATGCCTTGAACAAATTTGCGCCAATTGTCGGAGTAATCGCGGAGATAAAGTTGTTCAAGCGTTCCTGCATCAGTGTTTTGCGTAATGGAATTTTTACTTTGCTCACCCATCACCCAATTTTCCGCGCTTAATTTAGTATCGGCTTCGCTAATCGCCACTTTCATCAGCTTATAACCTTCCAGCGTATAAGCACTCGGTATAATGTAAGTTCCCTCAATGTAACTTGTGTCGCCTCTATTTCGTGTCAAAATTCCCGCTACTGTCGTTGGTCCGACATTTTCATCAACCTGTTTGGAAATTTCCGTAACCTTTTCTTTGTAATAGCGGAAAACCGGCGGAAATGCCTGAAGTTTTTTGCGAACTGATTCAACTAAAGGTTTATCTAACTGAATGCTGGTTAAATTTCCCATTGCGCCCTGACGCGGAACTTGTTTCGCCCAAAAATCCAGTTGTTGTTGTGCTGCAAGCTCCATTCCCGGAGGAACTTTTGCTTCGCTGACCCAATAATCCTTGAGCGTGTTGGAAATATGCGAAGGCTCGGCTTTATCCTTATATTCGCTCGTGAGCATCAAATAAGCCTTTAATAAATCATAATTTTTGCCCAGATTTTCCTTTTCCTGCGGACTTAATTGGGCGGGATTTACATTTTGCTGACTGGCGGCAAACTTTCCTAATTCACTTCTCAATCGCTCAACCGTCGGATTTCTGTATCGCTGCTCGATAACGCTGAAGTAAATGGGTAAAAGTCCTTCATTGTAGACGCGGCTTCCCGAATACAGCCCGAAACGCATATAAAGCGGTGGGTTGTTGTGTTCATAATCGTCGAGTTCCACCATTACCTCGCGCAAATCATTGGTCGCGTTTATTTCCCGAACGGCTTCTTCTTTTTGCTTTCCAAGCGGATTTTTCCCCGCGTCGGATTTAACGATGGTCAAAACCGTTTCGCCTTTATCTTCCGCTTCATTCAGCAATTGCTTGTTTTTATAAAGCGAAACACCTGCCAGCGTCAGCAATCCGAGAACAAAAAATGCCCCGAGCAATGTCAAAGCCCAACCCAAAATCGGCGGTTTTTGCTTCTGCTCTTGAAAAGTGCGGACTAAATCTTTATCACGCAGCAGGACATCACGGAAAAATCTCTCGGTAAAATAAGTATTTCCGATGGCTTGCGGCATATTTGCCAGTGTTTGACCCGCTTTTACCTGCGGACGATTAGCCGGAGCCGCCGTGAAATAAAAACCTCTCAGAAACGGGCTTTCACTAAACGGATTAGGGCGAAACAGCGTCGAAACAAAAGTGCCGATTTTGCGCCGCGCCGAACCGAAATGAAGCGGAAAGTTAAAAATACGAAGTTGGCGAACCGGCGTGAACGGTGCGGAAAGCCTCATCAGTCGGCGTT
Organism: Pyrinomonadaceae bacterium; assembly: GCA_050998795.1. Taxonomy (GTDB): domain Bacteria; phylum Acidobacteriota; class Blastocatellia; order Pyrinomonadales; family Pyrinomonadaceae. The sequence continues at coordinate 31,016 of JBPCPU010000175.1, read as the reverse complement.
TCATCAGCGAATTATGCAAAATTTCATATTCGCCGTCGAACAATGTCTGCGCGTTGTCGCTTTTTTCGAGCGGAATCGTCGCACCCCAAACAAGATTTTTTCCTTCATTTTTGGAAGTCGAGAAAGAATCGCGGAAACCTTCGATTGAATCAACGTTCGTGAAAACCAAATAGACGGGAAAGCGAATTTTTATTCTTTGCATCGCTTCGTCGAGTCGCGCCCGTAAGACTTTTGCCGTTTGTTCGATTTCCGGTTCGTTTGAATTTAAGATTTTGTCCGCGCTGATAACCAGCAAAAATCCGTCAATCGGACGTTTCGGACGACACTTTTTGATAGTTTCGAGCAGGGCAGCCCATTCGTCCTGGTCAACGCCTTCGGTTTGATAGCGTCCTGCCGTGTCAACAAAAACGGCATCGCTGGTTACGCGCCAATCTATACTTCGCGTTGAGCGGATAAATTTTTGTTCGGATTCGCGCTGGCTGGGTAAGTTTTGAAAATCCAGATTCGAGCCTAAGACCAGCGAAGATTTGCCGCTTTTCGGCACTCCCGCAATGACATACCACGGCAGCGAATAGACCGCTTCTTTACCGTTCTCGTTTAGATTTGAATTTTTAAGAAATTGAATTACTTCTTCCGAATTTTTTGATAAATCATCATAATTTCCCGTCGGCGTGATGAGTTTTTGTGCCTTTTCATCAGGGGCTTTTTCCTCAACTTTCGCCTCGGCTTCTATCGCTTCCTGTTTCTTTTTTCGCCGCTTTGCTGCGTAACCGGCAACGAGGGCAACCGGCAGCGTCAGCATAATGAGGGCGATAATGACAATTTTTGATGTCAAGCCGTAGCCGTATTTATCGCCGACAAGCCAGACAATCAGCGAAACAATTCCGTAAAACGACATAATGCCGCTGATGCCGAACGCAAATCTAAGTTGATCCCAATGCCACGAAGCCATAATTTCGATGATGAGCGGCAAACGGCGAGTGGTTCGTAAAGGTATTTACCGACCACCGACCACAACCGCTAGAGTTGTAATTTCTGCAAAGCATCGCCCAAAAATTTTGACGACATTAAAAACATAGTTAAATAAATAATCAGAGCCAAACCCAGACCGCTAAATGCGCTGATTTTTGCCCAAACCGGCATTCCGCGCTTTTCGGGCGGTTTCGGCTGGTCGTTGGCAAGCCAGTTCGGCGAGAGTTCGACAGGCTTGATTTTGCCGGCTTTGACCAGTGAGTTTGCCGTATTTTGCATTATCGCCAGCAATTTTTCCTGTTCATAAACGCCGTATCTGCCCTTAAAACCGAGCAGCATACAAACGTAATATATTTCCACAGCATCCGCCGTTTGCTCAATTTGTTTAATCATCGCATTAAGTTTGTCAAAAAACTTGTTGCCCGCCAGTTGTTCGCCGAAGTATTCGAGCTGCAAAGGATTTTTTTCCCATTCGTCCCTGAGCGGAAAGTTGTTGGTGAGAACGGTTTCGTCAACAAACGAAGCAAGCGCGAATTTTGAAACCTGAACAATTTTATGATTGAAGCGATAACGCTCGGCACGTTTTTCAAAATCCATCAGCATCGCAGCGATTTGTGGACGCAGTTCATTTGAAGGTGCGACAATTCCGGCTTTCAAACGCAAAATCAAATCGAAAACCGGTCCGGCAAATGCGACTAAATCGTTTTTATTTGTTTTTTCGCTCATATCTCAAGTCCAAAATCCAAAGTCCAATGTCCAAAGTCCAATGTTCAATGTTCAAAGTCGGCTGTCTTATGACATTGGACATTGGACATTGGACTTTGGACTGTCTTAGGGTTTCACAGCATACATCTCCAATTTTTCGTCGGGAATCTCGTCCGGTACATAAACGGCGATGACCTTCGAGCCTTTAATACCATTCCAATAAGGTCCAATCGTATCGAGCATAAAATAACGAAAACCGACACGAGCCGGAATCGGTGCGGGCGGCGGATTGGCGTGTGTCAAAACCACGCCGGGAAGCGCCGAACCGATAACCGAATCAATCACATCACGCGACGCAATTTTGATAACGCGCGGAACGCCTTCTATCAATTTCGATTCGGGCATCTGTGCGCGAACCGCGAGATAAAATCCTGCTTCCTTGAGCAGCCGCGCGTCTTCAACGCGACCGACATACAGCGTTTCACGGGTTTTTTCAAGCGGAATCGGAACACATCGGCTCGGAATAACCGTTTCGAGTAGTTCCTTTAATAGTGCCGAAAGATTGCTGAATGTAAAATATAAATCATTATGTTCGTATTTCACAATATCCTTCGGATGAAATTCGGTTGCAAATGTCATTAATTGTCCGACCAGCCGCGCCATTTCCAGATACAGCGGTTCGGGATGAAGCAGCGGCGAGCGAAAATAATGAGCCATTGCCGGAATCGAATTATTAATAGTGTGCAGCAACCAGAAAATTGCCACTTCAGATGTTGTAAAATCTGCCAGAGAAGCGTTTCTCTGCCGCCGCTGTTCGCCGAGCGAACCGCTTTTCGTTATCAGGATTTCAACTAACTGCCGAAGCATATTTACCAACCAAACTGAAGCGGAAACTTTCAAAATCGGCGGAATATATTCTTCGGAAATCTTCAGTTGTCCGGTCGGCGTGCGTTCAAGTTCGGCGATTTTGATTGCCGTAAAACCGTCGCGCAACTCATCGTCAAAAATTATCCGCAGATTGCTCTTTGCAAGTGCCAGCGGCTGTTCATTCGTGCCGCTGGTTTCGTCTTTGACAAGTGCGCCTTCCTGCAAAAATCGCAAGTTCATATTGGCTTTCGCGCCATTTGCCTGATAATTCGCCTCGCCGGTTTTTTTCGCCGGAATTGCCAAATGAACACCGAGTTTTTCCTGTTCCGGATGAAAATGATTGCCGACCGGACGCAAATCAGGAACGGCTTCCGTGTCGGGAACATTTATCAGCAAACCGTCAGGTAAAACGGCATAACAGTTTGTAATCTGAAAATTTCCGTTGGCAATTGCTTCGCGGTTTATTTGTAAATCCAACACGCCGTACTCAAACGGCATCACCGCCCGCAGCCGCGAAGTCAAAAGTTCTTCAAAATAGTTATCCCATTGCTGAAAATGATGCGGAGTCAAGAGCATCCCTTCATTCCAGACAATTTTGCGATACTTGCTCATAATTTGGTAGAGGTAAATAGTAAATCGTAATTAGTAAATAGTAAATAGCAGACCCAATACATAATCATAAAAATACATTTTGTATCTTTTATACGATAAATTTTCGGTCGCATCGATAATTCAATCTGTCTTAGAAACTGTTTGAAAAGTAACTTTTTGCCCACGAAACACACGATACAGACGAAACAGAGTTACCTTTTTTTGTTTTTTGTTTTCTTTTTTCGTGTCATTCGTGTGTTTCGTGGGCAGAATCTTTGCTTGAGCCGGTCGGTTTGTGAGTTTTCAGACGGCTTCTCAGGCTCTTTCGGAATTTCGCTTTTGGTTATACTTTGAAAAAAATCCGCCATCCATTCTCCGCCTGTCTTTTCGGGGAAATTGTCTGGATTCATTTCAACCCATTTAAGCGACATAATTAAAGGAATAACATTCAGCCCGCCTAATGTTTTTTTTTGCCCGAATTTGAAAAGATTTTTTGAGGGAGCGATCGGAAGTTTGACCGAGTTAATGGTTTGTTCCGTCGGGTTTGAACAATTATTCACCGGATTGGTTACTAGATATTCGCGGCACACGAGCGGTCGGTCCTGATGAATCGAACAAGATTCATCAACTAAAAAAGGACAGGGAATGCCTTCCTTAAAATAATCTAAAAATACTTCCAGACGTTCTTTCTCTGAATAATCGGCGCAATTTTCAAATCTTTCAATCCATCCGATTTCGGCAAAATGCGTAAGTGCTTTGTTAAATCGCTCTTTCACTTCGCTGCGGCGCGGTTCGGGCATTTCCTCTACAATTTCGGCTATATTGTATGCCTCAAATTCCGCGAGCGGAACGGGTTGCCGACAGCAAGCACCGCACCCTTTTTTGCAAGAGATTTTTTTACCTTTCTTTTTAGCCGCCGCAACTCCAATGTCGACAAATAAATCTGTCACCTGTTGAAAAATCGGCAACATTCTCTGCGGTTTTACAGGGTTTGCTTGAACGGTCAACTGCATTTCAAGAGGTGTGCCGTTGACCAATAGTTTTACTTGTCCTGTTACCCAATCACCTGTTTTCATAAATAAAAAATTGATTTTGCGTGAACTTGACGAAACTTGATTATAAAATTTGCCTTTTTATTTTAGGTTATTTACAAAAACCTGCGAAATAGTAATTTAAGTTTTGCGATTCTGGACGCATTTCGACAAAATGATGTTGAAATTCCTTTTCCGCAAACCAATTTGTATATTCACACCGGTCTTGGTTTTAACGGAACTTCAATTGGCGGTAAAAATGCGACAAATGATAGGAATAAAATCAAAAAAGACAGTCCGAAAAAGACTCCCTTTTTATAAAACTTGAAATGCCCTCGGCAGGACTCGAACCTGCAACCGAGCGATTATGAGCCGCGCGCTCTACCGTTGAGCTACAAGGGCGTAAGTTTTATAGTTTAGTTCAAAGTTTTTTTTCCCGCAAATGTGAAAGTAATTGTTTTTAGGTTCTGTAAATTCGATAATCAATTTCTTGAAAGATATTGTCGCGGTTTTCGATTTCGGCGAGAAGTTCTTCGTTGATTTCGCCTTTTTCAATTTGCTCTGCAAGCAGATTAAAGCGGTGAATGTGCGATTTGAAGCGGTTTGAAGAATACTGAACGGTCGTGCCTTGATAAATCTGGAACGCCCAATCGCTCGATTGCGCGAGCAGAAGTTCGCGGGCAAGTTGGTTTAAAACCCGCCGTTCAATTTCATTCGGTTCATCGAATTTATTCGCCAGTTCGGTCATTTTCTTTTCCGCGTCATGCTGATACGGATACATCCACGAATTTTCCTCGTTGAGCCAGACTTTGTAATAACCGTTTTCGCCCCACGAAGACGCGGAAGGCTGTTGAATTTGGACGGGAAAACCCGAATCAAGAAAGTCGCCGGGCGTAACGGCGCGAACTTCATCTCTTTTATAATGCAGTTCGCGGAACAGAAAATTCAGAAATTGCGGACCTTCAAACCACCAATGCCCGTAAAGTTCGGCATCGTAAGGCGCGGTAACCAGCGGCGGATGTCCTTCAAAAGTTTCGCGCAGACGATACGCTTGTTCGACGCGTTTGCCGATAAAATCCGAAGCGTCTTCGGCGGCTTTTGCCCGCGCCAGATTCGGAATATATGGCAGTTTTTTATCACTCGACACATCGCGCCCTGAGATTCGGTGATATTTTAAGCCCAAATGCCGCCGCGTCGCGTCTTTATGAAGATGCGGTTTTAGATAATCGAGCGGCAAATCCCAACCGATGTCGCGGTAAAATTCCCGATAGACCGGATTGCCCGGATAGCCGACTTCCGCGCTCCAAACCTGCTCGGAAGTTTCGACGTCACGGGCGAAAACCGCCACGCCGTTTGGACATTTTGTTGGCGCGTGAACACCAAAACGCGGGCGCGGTTCGCCGTAGAGAAGCGCGTGCGAATCGCCGATAAAATACTCGATTCCCGCATCTTTCAAAAGGTCTTCCAGCCCCGGTTCATAAGCGCATTCGGGCAACCAGATGCCGCGCGGATTTCTGCCGAAATGTTTTTTATAATTATTAACGGCGATTTGAATTTGAGCGCGTCGTGCTTCCGGCGTTGAAATCAAGGGAAGAAAACCGTGTGTTGCGCCGCAAGTGATGATTTCCAAAACGCCTTCTTCCTGCAGCATGCGAAAAGCATTTATCAAATTTCGCTGATATTTGTTATTCCACAAATCAAGCGACGCGCTCAGACTTCTGACATACATTTGCGCCGCATCATAAAATTCAGGCGCGTCTTTTTGTGTTCTGGCGGCTTCTTTTTTGGCAAGTTCGAGTAGATTTTCAAGATGCCGCGTGTAGCGGGTTTCAAGCAGTTTGTCCGCCAACATCTCGCACAGCGGCGGCGAAACATTCATCGCCAAACGAGGTTTCATCCCGTTTTTATGCAGATTCTGAAAGATAAAAATCAACGGCAGATAAACTTCCGTGATGGCTTCATAAAGCCAATCTTCTTCCAAAAATTCGGGATATTCGGGATGCCGCACAAAAGGCAGATACGCGTGGAGAATTAGGCTGAAATAACCGACGGGCATAGTTCGATTTTGGATTTTAGATTTTGGATTTTGGATTTTCCATCATCATGTTTTCGATTTATGATTTATTCTAAGTAGTCGTTCACAATTAAATGAAGCCTGTGCAAATTAGAATTTTAAGAAATCAGATTCGGAATAGATTCAAGATGATAGATAATAGATGAGAGATAAAATCTATCAGTTATCATCTGTCATCTCTCAGCTATTTCGAATGGTCAAGCATTGAAAATAAAATTACTTTAATTTGCTCGATTACTTAACAACAATACGCAGAGAACTAATCGGCGCAAATTTCGGCAAAAACATTTTTCTCTTTGAAGTTCGCGGAAAGTTTATCAAACTCGCGCCGAAAACCGTCGGCGACAAAAATTCTTCTTCGATTTCGTCAGAAAACACGCCGAAATTTTCCTGCAAGGAAGCAAGAGCGTTTTCCGCGCTTAATTTTTCGGTGTTTTCCTGTAAAACTGCAAAAAGACTCGCGCCGATTTGTTCTCGCAGATTTTCCAGTGTGTAACCCGAAGCCAGCGCAAGCAGCGCGAACCGAATTTCGTCCGCCGGAAAACTTATTTCCTGTTTGCCGATAAACTGCGAAAAAGCGTTGTTTGTCGCGGTTTCCGAATGCTCGAAATTATCTCCGGCTAAAGCAACTTCAAAAGCATCTTGCGAAAAACCTGAAACGTCCAGAACCTGGACAAACTGATTTGCCGAAACTTCCCAGCTTTTTGATTCGGCGCGGTGCGGGCTTGGATTTTTGCGCGGTGTTTCGACAGTGTTGGAAAACATCACGCGGACAAATGCGCGATTCGGCGCGTAAAATCCGATTTCGGCGCGATAAGTTGAATCTGCGTCAACATTAAACCACTTTGAGCCTTCCGCTTCGACGGCAATAAGTTCTTCGCGGTCTTTGGTTTGATTAACAAGTTTCGCAACCAAAGTGTAGCTTCCCGTTTTTCCGCCAAAAGCAAGATTCAGAGTTTTAAAAGGGTTAGTTTTGACCGACCAGTAAAAATTGAGCCGCGTCGGTGATTGCATCTGCAAACGAGCGCGGTTTTCTTTCGGCAATTCCGGTAGTTTCGGTTCGGACAATTCTTTGAAAATCGGATTTTCAACTTCAGGCAATTCGTCTTTAGATTCGGTTAATTCCTCATCAACTAAATATGTCGGCGCGGCTTCCAACGCGGGAATATCATCGTTATCTTCGTCAATCCCCGGGCTTTTCTTCATCATTTCCGCCGATGAAATCAGGTTATCTCTAAAATCGTCAAGCACAAATTCTCTAACATTTGTGTCTTTTTCTAAATATTCGGTTTCCGATAATTCTTTTTTCGTATCCAAGTCATTCATAAAATTTTACAAAAAGTTAAATAATGTGAATGATTATGCGGACTTTTACGGAAAGAAACAAGCGCGAGGACAATTTAACATTTAAAGACTTTCACACAGAGTAAGAAAAAATAACGCAAAGGCGCAAAGTTGCAAAGGCGCGAAGGAAGAAATATTTTGATTGTTCAAGCCAAATGCCGATTTTAACCTGTCAACTTTAAAAACTTTGCGTCCTTTGCGGCTTGGCGACTTTGCGTTAAAAAATCTTATTTTGTTTTCACGATAACTGGCGGTTTGTAGTTGATTTGTTTAAGTTTTACTTCGACTTTTCCAAAGTCAATATCAATTTGAGCGCGGACAGGCAGACGGCGCGAATCGTCCGTAATCCACAAAATCATACTGCCGTCTTTTTCAATCAAACGGTTTTCACCGAAAACTTCCGGCTCGACGCGAAAACACCAGGTTTTCCCCAGGATGCTTTTTTGCTGCTGGCGGGCGGTTACGCGGACGGGAATTTTATAAACCAAACCCGAATCGCTGATTGATAATTCAAAAGTTTTGCCGACGGCGAGCGGCAAACGCCGTATCATATAAATGCCCGTGATTAAATCCTGCGTGTCTTTTTCAATCGGCGAAGCAACGCGGCGCGGTGGACGCGCCAAATCATTCGGGTCGGTTTCAACGTAGATTACCTTTTTTTCCGTATAATCGAAAATAGCTCCGCTTTCGCGCACACGGTCGCCTTGCTCGTCGCGTTTGATGGTTTTCAGAATGGAAAAATTTTCGCCGTTCACGGTTGACTGAATATCTTGATTAAACTTAAAACCAAAAAGTTTGATGAGTGTGCCTTTTGATTTGGCTTCGGATTTGACGAGAAAATTTTGACTGTTCGGAATGTTTTCAACCGTAAAATTAAGGTCGGCGACTGAAACACCGCGAAGAAGCAGTTTGCTGAATTTGCCTTCGTAATTCAGAGTTTCACCGGCTTTGTAAGATTCGACTTTGCCGGAAATTTGCGCGGAAACCGAAACACACGCAACGCTGAAAATTATTAAAAGAGAGTAAATCAACTTTTTCATTGTCATAATTTTATCAGTCAACAGTTATCAGTCAACAGTCAACAAAAACTGATAACTGATAACTGTTGACTGATAACTGTTGACCCATTTTATCTTAGAAAAATCGCTTTGACCAGCAACACAAACCAGGCAAAAATCAAGCCCAAAGCGGCGCGATATTCACGATAACGCAGATACAAATTCATATCAAATCTGGCATCGGACGCTTTGTAAGCCGTAATGCGCGGAAAAAAGAGTGGAACTTTGCCCGCATATTCCTCATAATCCGCGCTGAAAAGTTTGGTCAAATCTTCCGCTTCGACGCGCATCACCGGCAAATAGATGCCTAAAAATAAGGCGATAAAGATAAAACCGAGCCACCACACGCCGGAGGCAATCGTAAAACCCAAACCCAAAATAAAACTTCCCAGGTAAAGCGGATTGCGCGTATAAGCGTAAGGACCGGAAACCGCCAAATTTTGATTTTTGCGAATATGACCCGATGCCCAGGCGCGAATCAGAATGCCGATAACCGCAATCACGCCGCCGATTCCCAAACTTATTGATTCAGGACGCGCAAAAACCAGAAAAACGATGCCGAACAAAAAGCCGAGCGGCACACGCATTCGTTGAAGTAATCTTTTATTTTTCCAACTCATTTTTCTATCAAAAACAGATATTCTTGATTCGGCTTTTCACTTTCTCTAATCCAATCATTTGTCCAACGCATCGCAAGTTTTAGCTTTGAACCTGCATACTTTATGCCTTCGGTTTCGGGAATTTTTAAAGCCAAACCTGTTTTCATTTTAGATTTTTGTCAATCTTCGTTGTCTAACGCCACTTGCCTCAATAACGGTAAAATTATTTTCGAGAGTGATTTTCTCGACCTCAATCTTTTCCAAAAGAAGTTTTCCTGCTTCATTCGGCATTTGACCTTTTGTTCTGAAATAGACGACGGCTGGCGGATTATTTTTTTGATATTTAAAAATCAGCTCGCCGTAATCTCTGTCAAAAGTTAGAATTATCAGGTTTTCAGCGGAGGCTTTTCGCAAAACTTCCGAATCGGCAATTCCACTCGATTCTTCGGAAATGCTGATAATCTCATAACCATTTTCTCGTAAAAATTTTATGCTTGGGAATGGAAAATTTTCGTTGGCTAAAAATTTCATCAGGTTGTTTGCGCTAAAGGGAAATATAACTCTTGTTGAACACAATCTCGCAAATACGCAAACACCGCTTTGATGTCTTCAGCGGATAATTTCGGATAACTTTCCAAAATCATTTCTTCCGTCCAACCGTTTGAAAGCAGTTCTAAAATCAGTTCAACCGATATTCTTGTGCCTTTGATGACGGGCTTTCCCACCAAAATCTTTTCGTCGGAATAAATATGTTTTCGCCAATTAATCATTGCTTGATAATTCTAGCCTTTTTTGTACCGCCTGCAAAACCGTTCCAACCTCAATATTCATACAAATCCAATTGTCACAATTCCGTCGGTGGCAGTCCGCGCGGCAACCGATGTCGGTTCTTTCGACGCAAATATCGTCTTTGTTCGGGCTTCCGTTGCGCCACCATTCGGTTGGACCGAAAATGCCGACAATCGGTGCATTTGCCGCAACTGCCAGATGTGTCGGCGCGGTGTCGCCGCCGATGTAGATTTTAGTTTTTTTGGCTAATTCGTAAAAGCCTTTTAAACTTGGCTGAGCAATTAGAACTTTACCGGATTTGCTGTTTTGCAAAACTTTTTCCGCTAAATTTATTTCGTTCGGCGCAGTTGTAATAACCGAAGTTAAACCGTTTTCTTCCCAAAGTCTATCCGCCAACGCGCCGAATTTCTCCGCGTGCCAGAGTTTTGTTACCCAACCGCCTGCCGGATTTAGAATTGCAAAATTTCCGCCCGTTCGGGCAATGATTTTTTCAGCTTCCGACTTGTGTTTTTCATCGGTAAAAATAGGAAATTCAAAATTGTTGGCGGGAACGGAAATGCTTAAAGCTTGTTCCGCAAGTTTTAAATTTTTGACAATGACGTGCGATTGCTGCGCGACTTTGATTTTATCGGTCAAAAGAAAACGGCTCGCCGGCTCGCGTAGGTTTTGCTTGGAAAATCCGTAAATTTTTTTAGATTTGGCGAGTTTGGCGATGGCGGAAGATTTTAGCAAACCTTGAAAATCAAGCGTTATGTCGAAAGTTGAAGCACGAAGTCCGCGCAATTGTTCTCGCGCTGTCAACATTATCTCTCCAATCTTTTTTTCACGCCTCAATGCCTTTGTGTCAACTTCGATGAGATAATTTAAAAACTGATTATTTCGGAGAATTTCCGCCGCACCATTTTCAACTGCCCAGGATATTTCCGCATCCGGCAAAGCACGACGAATCGCGGCGAGCGCGGGCAGAGTATGCACCACGTCGCCGATACTGCTGAGTTTGACAATGAGAATTTTCATCGCTTGCTTATAGTAAATCCTCAGCGGAAAATTTTGAAATGCCCGAGCGGAAATCTTTATTTTTATTTTAGAAAATAATTTTTCAATAAAATTCTGGCAAGTTTTATCTAAAATGTTTTATTCTGTAAATTAGGGCTTGAAGCGAAGTCTTGATTTACTTTATGAAAGAACCAATCCATCCCAAACGAGATCTGCGCCCGGCGTTGGTTTTTCTCACCGGCGATTTGCTTGCCGTGCCGATTCCGCTTGAGCGCGAAGAAGTTATTTTAGGACGCGCTCTGGAAGCCGATGTGCGTATCAACGATACGAAGATTTCGCGCCAACATGCCCAAATCACAACTGTTTTTAACGCCGAAACAAAGAAAACAACTTATGTTTTAAGCGATTTGATTTCAAGAAACGGCACACTTTTAAACGGGCGGAAAATCGTGCAGGAAGTTTTGCAGAACGGCGATAAAATTGCCATCGGTGAACATATTCTGCGCTTTGAACTGCTTGACGAGATTGACCGCGAATACCAACGCCAAATCCGCCGACTGATTTCACACGACGATTTGACCGGACTTCTTTCCAGTCGTTCTTTTTTCTCGGAACTCCGCCGCGAATCGGCTCGCGCCCAACAGGAAAACAACCCGTTTTGTGTTTTGATGATGGATATTGACTATTTTAAGGATGTCAACGACACTTACGGTCATTTGACGGGCAGTAAAACTTTGGAAGAAATCGGTTTGACCATTACCCAGAATTTGCGCGTCGGCGATGTTGCGGCGCGTTTCGGCGGTGAAGAATTTGCCGCGTTTTTGCTTAACGCCGACCTTGCTCAAGGACTGGTTGCGGCGGAAAGAATCCGCTCGGAAATTGAAAACTATGAATTCAGCATTATCCGGCAAGGTAAAGTGTCAAAAACTCATCACGTTACCATCAGCCTCGGCGTTGCTCATTTTCCGAATGATTCGAGCGACCCGATTGAACTTATCGAAATGGCTGATTCCGCGCTTTATCGCGCCAAACGCGAAGGCAGAAACCGTGTCTGCGCGTATCAGGATATAAACACCGAAGAGGAAAATAAATCTTTGCCGCCGCGCGGTGAATAATTTTTTGCAACTTTTGTTTTCAATTTAACGTGAAAGACAAGCGATGTGTGCAAAGTAAAAAGTAAAAAGTTAAGAACGGATTCATCTATTGATATTTTAAGGTTTGATTAGATTTTATACTTTTTATTATGCCGTAAAATTTTTGTTCATTTGGCATATATGCGTTTAAGGGTGGAAATAAAACAAAGACAACTGACAAAAAACAAGGGACAAAACTTTTTTTTAGTGCTAAAATAGCAAGTTCGTATTTTATAAAACAGACGTTTCCGTGAAGCGTTTCGATATATTTTTTAACCGTGATTACAAAACTCAATCTTGCTAGCAAACCTTTTCGCAACCGAACGCTGCCGTATATGATTTCTCTGCTTCTGTTGGCGTTTGCCGTGGCGGGCGCGGTGCTTTCTTTTGCTAAATTAAGCGATATTAACAAGCGAAATGAACTCGCCAAATCCGACATCGAGCAAATGCAGACGGAAGTTCAAGCGTTAAAAGGTAAAGGCGAAAAGGTTCAGCAACAGCTAACGCCGGAACAGCGCGATTTGCTTGTTGCCTCACACAAACTCGTGGCAAATAAATCCTTCGGTTGGTCGCGTCTGTTTGCCGATTTGGAATCTCTTTTGCCCGGCGGTGTCAGTGTTTCGCGTATCAGCGTGCAGGAAATTTACAAAGACGGCGATAAAACCAAAGCCGATTTGGAATTCGGTGTTCTCAGCCGCGATTATCAAAGCGTGATGACGATGATTGACAATATGAATAGTTCCGGCATTTTTCAAGCCGAACTGCGCGGGCAGGATTTACAGAAAACCGAGCGTCTGACTTATACGGAATATACTTTGCGCCTTATTTATACGCCGCGTTACAGCTATTCGCCGACGCAGAGCGATGTCGCGCAGACAAATGGAGGTAATCAATAAATGAGTGAAAACCTCGAGCCGAATGAAGCGGCGAAAATAAAAAATGAGCCGGAAATGATTGTCAACGATTACGGCGCAACAAGAGATGGCGCGGTTGTTATCGAAGAAGAAGACCGCACCGTTTTGCTCACCGAAGTCGAAACAATCATTATTAAAAAAGAGCCGCACATTGACGTCGTGCCGAAAAATCGTCCGCGTAAGGTTTATGCGGGAATGTGGGGACCTTTGGAGATTGCCACCGTCGGTTTGGGAATGTTGGCGATTTTGGCGGTGATAATTTTAGTTGTTTTAGTTGTTATGCCGGCGCAGAAAGAACTCGAAGCAAATAAAACGAAACGCGACCAACTGGAAACCGAATGGATTTCGACGCGGAGCAAATACGGCGCGATTACTTCAACCGAAGCGCGGGTTGCGGAACTTCTCAATAGTGCCGACGATTTTGAATCGCGGTTTTTACGAACGTCGGCAACCGGAAGAACCGCCCTTTATCAGCGTATTAACGGCTTGATAAGCGCGTATGGTCTGGTCAACACAAGCGGACCCGACTATGTGCCTTTGGAAATTTCCGACACCCGCAATGCTAATCAAAATGAAGCGGAACGCGGCAGAGCAAAATTTCAGAGTCTTTTTCCGGGCGTTTATGTAACGACGACGGTCGAAGGTTCGTATCAAAATCTACGACGCTTTATCAGAGAAATCGAAACCAGCGACCAGTTTGTCGTCATTAGCGCGGTTGAACTGCAGCCGGCGGAAAACGAAGATAAAAACGACCCGAATACGCCGACGCAAGCGTCTATAAACAACGTGCAGGTAAATCCGACCAATGAGTTCGGCGTTGCACAAAATCCGACCTTGCAGCAAACCGTTGTGCAACCGCAGCAACCGAAGGTTCGCGGCAAAACGCGCGGCGAAACGGTTACTTTGAGATTGGAAATGGCGGCTTATTTCCGCCGTCCGAATTTTCAGCCGATGGAAGTGGATAGTCAATAAGTCGGAGCGCGGGCATCTTGCCCGTTGGTGAACGCGGAAGCGTTCACCATATTTCGTGTAAATTCAGTATTAAGTTTTGTTATAATAATTTACGTCGCTTCGGCGGCGTATTGCGGGCAAGATGCCCGCGCTCCCAGTTGAGAGATGAAAATTTTTGAAGGAAAAAGTCCGACGGAAAGAAACAAACTCATTGCGGCAATCGTGCTTGGCGTGATGGCTGTGATTGCGCTGACATATACTTTCGGCGGGATGTTTGTTAGTTCCAAGAAAACTACCGTCGCCATTACCGTTTCGCCGACACCGACACCAAAGGCTTTAGTGAAAAGCGGCGACACGCAAAACTCTTCGCTTCCAAGCCGGGAAGAAGTAGATTTTCAATACACGACTACGCCGGTCGTTTATAATCCCGATAAATTCTACGCGCCGGACGCGGGCAGAAACATTTTTGCATTTTACGAGCCGCCGCCGCCGACTCCGTATGTTACGCCCCTTGTAGCTTTCAAAACACCGACGCCTGTGCCGCCTCCGGATCCAACCCCGACACCGCCGCTTCTGGTCGGTTTTGTTACGCCGCAGAGCGTTTATTCCGGTTCAAAAACTTTTCGTTTGGAAGTCAACGGTGATAAATTTACGCCTGATTCGCGCATTTTATTTAACGGAAGCGAACTTCCGACAACTTATATCAGTCCGCAAAAACTCGTGGCGGATGTTCCGTCGAATTTGATTAGCGGCGCGGGTTCGCTATTCATAATGGTTCGCACACCGGGCGGACTGTATTCAAATCAGGTTTCGCTCAATGTGCAGGCACCGCCGATACCGGCGTTTCAATATATCGGGATGATTGCGCGGAAGCGTTACAACAACGACACGGCGTATTTTCAAGAGGAAGGCAAACAAACGCCAATCAGCGGACGCTTGAACGATATTGTCAGCGGACGTTTTCGGCTGGTTAGTATATCGCCGGAAGAAACGATATTTGAAGATGTGAACTTAGGATTTAAGCACCGACTCGCCCTTTATCGTCCTGAACCCGAAAAAGGTTCAAATGCGGGTAATCCGAATACGCCCGATTTGATTTCACCGACCGGAATACCGATAAGAATTGATAGAAATCAATATAATAATCAATATAACAACACTCCGAATGTTCCGACATATGTTCCTCCGCAGGGCGAAATTCCGGGCATTCCGAATAATATCCCGCGTTATAATCCAACGCCGCAAAAGCAACAATCGCCACAGCAAAGAACGAACGACCTCGATGATGACGACGATGGAGATAATTAAAAAAGTGGTCAGTGGTCAGTGGTCAGTTGTCAGTTGGAGAAAAGCAAACAAAGGACAAAGGACAAAGGACAAAGGACAAAAAGGAATGTCCTTAATCGCGGTAATGGCGGTGATGACGCTTTTTGCGATTGCTCTTCTCGCGGTTGCGCCGACCGTGCAGCAAGGCGTTCAGCGCGAAAAGGAATTGGAACAGATTAGACGCGGCGAAGAGGTCGCCGACGCAATTAAGCAATACGTTATATTTTACAACGGAAAACTTCCCGATTCGATAGATGACTTGCTTGAAGGACTTCCGCAAGGCACGAAAAAACGCCAGATTTTGCGACCTTCGGCGGCGATTGACCCGCTTTCGGCAGACGGTAAATGGCGATTGATAAAACCGACCGATACCGCCTTTCTTAATTTCGGAAAGCGTGTGCAGATTTATAATAACGGGGTTTTGCCTTCGAGTCCGGGTCAGATATTCGACCGTTACGCGCTTCCGCTAGTCAACATTATCAATAGTCAAAGCGACAGCGATGTAAAGGAAGCCGATGAAGGAGAAATTGAAGTTGCAACCGATAAAACACCTTTCATCGGCGTTGCCAGCCAAAGTCGCAGTTCATCCGTCATTGCTTATTACGGCATCGAAAACCACAGCAAATGGATTTTTACGCCGCTTTTCCGCAGCACAGGTGTTAGTGCAGTCAGACCCGGAAGCCCTAACTCTGTAAATTCGGGAGGACAGCGAAATAATTCTCAGCGAAACAGCGGACAATCTTTTCCATAATCCAGGTCAAACAAAAAGCAGTAGTTATTTTCAACCACTGCCCGCAAGCAAAATAAATTTATCCGCCATTTACAAAGTGAAATTAAAACTAACGAAACCCGTTGCTTTGACCGGTTCGCCGTCGCGGGTAAATGGTTTGAATTTCCATTTTCTGACCGCATCCGTTGCCGCTCCGCGAAGTAGTGAAGGTCCGCTCGATTTTTGCACCTCGGCAACTTGTCCTTTCTCGTCAACCACCACTTCAACTTTAACAACGCCCGTCATTCGGATACTTTTCGCCGTCGCCGGATAAACCGGACTGGGTTTTTGAGTCGCAAAATCAATCAGCGAACCAACCGCTATCGGTGAATTATTTTTCGGCGTGTCTGCATTGTCGGCGACGGTTTCGGTTTTAGTTTGGTTGGGAGTTTTTTCCGCATCCGAATTTTCAACGCGCCGCTCTGTTGCCGCCGGAACAGGATTCTTTTCTTCATCTGCCGGTTTTTTTACTTCTTCCGTTTTTCTTGTTTCTTCTTTCGTTTTTTCGGCAACGCCTGGATTTTCGGTTTTCGCTATCGTTTCGGCGGAAGGTTTAGATTTATCGGTTTGTGCCGGATTGACAGCTAATTTATCGGCGGAAAAATTCGGAACGGGCAGAACGGGCAGATTCGGTTTCGTTCCAACAGTCGTATTTTGATTGGTCGGCGAATTCAAAGCAACCCTATTTTGTTCGGTTTTGCCTGCTTCGGTGGTCGGCGGCTCATTGACCGCGTTGACGACGACGCTTCTCGAACTTGCCAGCGTTTCACGCGCGTCGGCGGATTCATTTTTCCAACGGTTCGCGTCGTAATCATCTTTCGCCAAAGTGCTTCTGACATTGGTTGCTTCATCGAGCAACGCCATCGCATTGGAAGTTTTATCTTTGTCCTTGCCCAAAGTTTTCGATTGCTCGACGACTATTTCCAGTGTTTCGCGCATTTTCTGTATATCAACCGTCGCTTCAATCGGCAAAGTGCGGTCGGACACGCTCAAGCCAAGCGCACGATAGCGTTCAAGTTGGTTACGCGCACCTTTCACAACTTGTCCGGCAACGGTAAAATAATTTGCCGAACCGCCTTGTTTATTGATTTTTTGCGAGTTGGATAACTCTTTCAAAAATTCCTGAGCGCGGGCGTAATCGCCCTGTTCAAGATAAGAATTCATCAGCAAAACATTGATAACGCCGTTGACAGTCGGGTCGCTTGTTTCGCGCCGAATATTTTCGAGTTCGTAAATCGCGGCGTTATAATTTCTGACCGCAATATATGCTTTCGCTTTCGCCACGCGCTCGCGCATCACATCGGCGGATGTCTGCGCGTTGATTACAAAAAAACTGATAACAACTAATAAAACCGAAGTGCAAAAACTTCTGACATTGAGCGGCATTTTCGAGTCTCCTTAAATGCTTTCGGACTTAAATTTTCCGCAAAGGTCAAAGCGAGCAAACAAAAGTTTCGCTTCTTGCGACCTGAACAAATAATCCGTTTATTATGCGTCCTGAAACGCCTTTCAGCAAGTTTTTATAAAACCTGCTTTTTAATTCGATAAACTTGTGATGATTTTTGTGCGATATGCGTTTGCACTTTTCTTTATAATACTTTCATTCAAAGTTAGCAAGCGGCGGTCAAGCATTATAACTTTTCCGTTGATAATAACGTGGCGCACGTCGCTCGCTTTTGTTGCATAAACCAACGTCGAATAAACATTGTAAGAAGGCGTTTGATGAAGCGAATCAAAATCGGCAATCACAATATCGGCGCGTTTTCCTGTTTCGATTGAACCAATCAAATTTTCCAGATGCAAAGCGCGGGCGGCGCGAATCGTCGCCATCTCAAAGGCTTGCCCGGCGGTTAAAACTTTCGGGTCGTTGGCAAAAGTTTTGTGCAGTTTTGCCGCCGTATCCATTTCTTCCCACAAATTTAAATCGTTATTCGACGCCGCGCCGTCCGTTCCCAAACCGACGGACAAATCCTTCAAAAGCATCTGCGGAATCGGCGCAACGCCCGACGCGAGTTTCATATTCGACTGCGGATTATGCGCCGCGCCGACGCCGCGATTTTTCAAAATACCGATTTCCGCCTCCGAGATGTGAACCGCGTGCGCGGCAATCACGCGATTGTTCAAAAATCCGATGCTTTCGAGATATTCAACCGGTCTGAGTTTTTTGGCGGCAAGCGAATCGTCAACTTCTTTTTTTGTTTCGGCGACGTGGATGACAACGGCTGCATTTAATTTATCGGAAAGTTTGCGAATCGCATTGAGATGTTCGGTTGAAACCGTGTAGGGCGCGTGCGGCGCAAGCGCGGGAACAATCAGCGGGTGATTTTTCCATTTATTGACGAATCTTTCGCTGTAACGCATCGCTTCTTCGTGCGTTTTGTTGTCGGGAACGGGAAAATCAATAATCGTTTCGCCCAATACGCCGCGCACTCCGGCTTTGGCGGTTTCGTCTGCGACGGCATCTTCAAAATAATACATATCGCAGTAAGTCGTCGTGCCGCCGCGAATCATTTCCGCCAAACCCAAACGAGTTCCGACGCGCACAAAATCTTCCGTTACATTTTTCGCCTCAGCGGGAAAAATGTATTTCGTCAGCCATTGCTGCAAATCCAAATCGTCGGCAATACCGCGAAAAAGCGTCATCGGAATATGCGTGTGCGTGTTGATAAGTCCGGGAATAACGACTTTGCCGTTAGCGTTGATGGTTTGTTTTGAAGAAAATTGCCGCGCAATTTTGCTTGCAGTATCAACTGCAATGATTTTATCGGCTTTAACGGCGATTGCGCCGTTCAAAATAAGACGCTTTTCGCCGTCCATCGTGACGACGGTTCCGCCGGAAACGATTAAATCAACCGTTTTTCTTTGAGCAAAAATTGATTGCGGGAGAATTAAAAGAAGCAGAACGACGAGTAAAAATTTCAACTTTTCCATAGCTGAATTTACAATACATTACCTGGAGAAAGCAACTCTTCAGGCTACGGCAGATTTTCCAAATCATTTAAATCTTTATATCTGCCGCTGGCTTTTTTGTTGATTTTCAGGTGTTCCAGACTTATCAAGCTAACTTCAATTTTATCAATCACGCCAATAATTTTGTCTTTAAACGCTTCTTCAAATTCTACACCCGAGATAAAGTTTGCAATTTCAATTTTTACCGGCTCAACGCCCATTCTGATAATGCTCTTTTCCTGCGTAAAAATTTTTGTTGATAATTCATCCGAACCAAATCCGAATTCAGTCAGAATTTTTATAAGCCGCCGGGCATTTTCCTCATCTTTGGCAACAAAAATATCTATATCATTAGTGGCTCGCGGATAACCGTGAAAACCGACTGCGTATCCGCCAATCAATAAATATCTAACGCCATTCGCATTTAACAACTTCAATAACTCTTTGAAGTCTTTCGCCAGCTCTAGCTCCATAATTTATTCTTCGCAGCATTTCCATATACGCTAAACGCTCTTGCGGCGTACGCGACAGCCAGTATTCTTTTTCATCAGAATTATCAAAATCCGAACGAATTTCGAGTTTTGTTTTGTCTAAACGAATTTCAGGTATATCCTGCATAACTCAATCCTCAATAAAATAATCCGAATCAACTTTTTTGATTTCATAAATTGTAACATTTGAAACTTCGACATTGTAATCAATCATTGATAGTAAATCATTTAAGTTTTAGTGTTCTTTTGTCTTTCGCTTCATTTCAAGCTAAATTTGATTAGAAGTTTTTTATACAAATCTATTTCAGGAGCAATTATTTAATGAGTTTAATCGAAGAAGTGCGGGCGCGTGAGATTTTGGATTCACGCGGAAATCCGACTGTGGAAGCGGAAGTTATTTTAGAATCGGGAATTACGGGACGCGCCGCCGTGCCTTCGGGCGCGTCAACCGGCGAAAACGAAGCCGTCGAACTGCGCGACGGCGACAAGGGCAGATATTTGGGCAAAGGCGTTTTGAAGGCGGTCGAAAATGTTAATGAAAAAATCGCGTATGAACTCGAAGGTTTGGACGCGCTCGACCAAACTTTGATTGACCAGACACTAATCGAACTCGACGGCACGGAAAATAAGTCAAACCTGGGAGCAAATGCTTTGCTCGCTGTTTCGATGGCGACAGCGCGGGCGGCGGCGGCTTTTCAGGAAATACCTCTGTATCGCTATATCGGCGGCACGAACGCGAAAACGCTGCCCGTTCCGATGATGAACATTATCAACGGCGGCGCACACGCCGACAATAACGTGGATTTTCAGGAATTTATGGTGGTGCCGGTCGGCGCGGAAAGGTTTTCGGAAGCACTTCGCACGGGCGCGGAGATTTTCCACAATCTCAAATCGGTTTTGAAATCGCGCGGTTATGCAACGAGCGTCGGCGACGAAGGCGGTTTTGCGCCGAACTTGAAATCGAATGAAGAAGCGATTGAAACGATTCTCGAAGCGATTGAAAAAGCCGGATACAAAGCCGGCGAAAACGTGATGATTGCTTTAGACCCGGCGGCGAGCGAATTTTATCAGGACGGAAACTACGTTTTCAAAAAATCGGACAAGCGCGTTTTATCGAGCGATGAAATGATTGCATATTGGAAAAATTGGACGGAAAAATATCCGATTATTTCCATCGAAGACGGTTTGGCGGAAAGCGATTGGGACGGCTGGCAAAAAATCACCGGACAAATCGGCAAAAAAATTCAACTGGTCGGCGATGACTTGTTTGTTACGAATACGAAATTTTTGCAAAAAGGAATTGACCTCGGCGCGGCAAATTCGATTTTGATTAAAGTTAATCAAATCGGAACTCTGACCGAAACTCTCGATGCCATCGAACTTGCCAAAACCAACGGAATGACGGTGATAATTTCGCATCGTTCAGGCGAAACGGAAGATACGTTTATCGCTGATTTGGCGGTGGCGACCAACGCCGGACAAATCAAAACCGGTTCGCTTTCGCGTTCAGACCGTATCGCTAAATACAACCAATTATTGCGAATCGAAGAAGATTTGGACACTTCGGCGCGGTATTTGGGACGCAGGGCATTTTATCAAATCAAAGGATAATTTTGTGCTAAAATGTTGTTCATCAAAGGAGTTTTTATGGGACAAGTAACAATCGAAATACCGCAAAACGTCAATCGCTTCTTTCAGGTCAATGATTCCGAATTTGGCGAACAACTTTTACAAAATTTAGAAGATTTTGAGAAAAAAGCGAAGGTTGAAAAATCGGCGGCAATCGTTCCGCCGCGCCGTAATAATTTGAAGGAAGATTTGGACGCGGCTTTCGGCATCTGGAAAGACCGACCGGAAAGTGCCGAAGAGATTTCCCGAAAGATTCGTGACCGCAACAACGGTAAAATATGATTGAACATCTGCTCGACAACAATGTGATTTCGCAGATTTTGAAGGGCAATCAAACGGTTACTAATTTCGTTCTTAATCTCGATTTTGCGATTTGTGCAATCGTTTATATCGAAGCGTTACAAGGTTCGATTTCCAACTCGCAGAAAAATACGATTAAGAAGTTGATTGATAATTTCCCGCTTTTATTGATAACGCCCGACATTTCACGACGTGCTATCGAATTAATAAATTCCTATTCAAACTCGCACGGTTTAATGCTTGCCGACGCTTTGATTGCGGCAACCGCACTTGAAAATGATTTGACTTTGGTAACTTACAACATTGATGATTTCAAATTTATTAAGGGTTTAAAATACCTAAAACCAACCATCTGAAAATGAAAATTTTAATCATCGGCGGAACAAAATTCTTAGGTCGTCATTTAATCAATGCGGCTTTGCAAAATAATCACGAAGTTACGCTTTTCAATCGCGGGAAAAAATACTCGGACGAAGAAATCGAAAATGTCGAGCAGATTCACGGCGACAGAAACGGCGATTTGGACAAACTCGCAAATCGCCGTTGGGATGCTTGTATTGACACTTGCGGTTATCTGCCGCAAACGGTCAAAGCGTCGGCGGAAACGTTGAAAGATGCGGTCAATCAATACGTTTTTATTTCTAGTATTTCGGCTTACGCGGATTTCAGCGAACCGAATTTTGATGAAACAAAAGAAACGGCAAAACTTACCGAAGAGCAAGAGATAGAATTTAAAAAGATTGACCCGAAAGGCGAAATAACAGCCGTTGTTCTCGGCGAAATGTATGGCGCGTTGAAAGTTTTGTGCGAAGAAGAAGCCGAAAAAGCGATGCCCGGCAAAACTTTAATCGTTCGTTCCGGCTTGATTGTCGGCGCGTTTGACCCGACGGATAGATTTACTTATTGGGCGATGCGCGTCGCCAAAGGCGGCGAAGTTCTTGCGCCCGGCAAGCCGAATCGTTTTGTGCAAATGATTGACGGGCGCGATTTGGCTGAATGGCTGATTAAAATGGTCGAAGACAACGAAACGGGAATTTATCACGCGAGCGGTTTGGCATTTGATTTGACGATGGAAAAGATGCTCGAAGAAATCAAAAATGTGAGCGGAAGCGATGCCCGATTTACTTGGGTGAACGAAGATTTTCTCAAACGGGAAAACGTCGAAGAATGGAGCGAAATGCCGCTTTATCTGGCGGAATCCGTCAAAGAAGCAAACGGTTTTTTGTCGGCAAATATTGATAAAGCGTTGACGAAAAGTTTGAAATTTCGATTTTTGAGCGACACGATTCGGGAAACAATCGCGTGGCGCGAAACGAAAAGCGACGCGATGAAAGCGGGAATTGATGCCGAGCGAGAAAAAGAATTGCTTCGCAAATGGCACAAACAATAATGAATATTTTCCGTATTAAACCGAATGAAAAGAATCCTGATAATCGGTTCAAGCGGAGCAGGGAAATCCACTTTTGCAAGGCGTTTGCACAAAGCGACAGGTCTTGAACTCGTCCATCTCGACAAACTTTATTGGAAACCGAATTGGGTTGAAACGACCGATAAAAACGAATGGCGGAAAACTCTGGCGGAAGTTTTAAAGGGTGAAAAATGGATAATTGACGGCAATTACTCAAGCACAATGGAAATGAGAATTGCTGCTTGCGATACGGTGATTTTGCTCGATGTGCCGCGAACTGTCTGCGTTTATCGAATTTTGAAAAGAGTTGCGCTTTATAAAAAAGGAAGTCGTCCCGATATGGCGGAAGGTTGCGACGAAAAATTCGATTGGGAATTTATAAAATGGACTTGGCGTTATCCAAAGCGTTCAAAACCGAAGGTCGAAGAATTGCTGAAACGCTTTGAAAATGGAAAAACGATAATTCGCCTTAAATCGGAAAAGGAAATCGAAAATTTTTTGTTAATCAATTACCAATAAAATAAGGTTCTCTTTATTTCGGTAAATCCGTTATGAAATTTATTGTGATATTTGGTCCGTCTGCGGTTGGTAAAATGACCGTTGGGTTCGAGTTGGCAAAATTAACGGGCTTCAAACTCTTTCACAACCATTTGACGATTGATTTGGTTTTGAATTTTTTCGAGTTCGGCGAACCGCAGTTTCACCGTTTGGTCGGCGAATTCAGACGACGCATTTTTGAAGAAGTTGCCGAAAGTGATTTGGCAGGTTTAATTTTTACCTTCGTCTGGGCATTCGATTTGGAATCCGACAAGAACTTTATTGACAAAAGCTGTGATGTTTTTCGTGAAAAAGGCGCGGATATTTATTTTGTCGAACTCGAAGCGGATTTGGCAGAAAGATTAAAGCGCAACGAAACCGGGTTCAGACTTTCGCAGAAACCGCCAAAACGAAACATCGAAAAATCGAGAGCAAATCTTTTAGAACAGGAAGAAAAACATAAACTGAACACGGACGGCAGTTTTTTCTATAAGGAAAATTATCTGAAAATCAACAACACGAATTTGTCTGCTGCTGAAACAGCGCAAGAAATAATTGAAAAATTTGGGTTTTCAAACGATAATTTTTAGAATTTATGTTTTTAATCATCGGCACAAAATTTATCACCTGGGGTTCGGCAAAAACGGCTGAAACCATTCGGTGCAGCAATTGCGGGACGCTCGCACAATTTGTCGAAAAAACGGGAATGCGTTTTATCACGTTGTTTTTCGTCATTCCGACGATTCCGATTAGCGGCAAGAAAAAAATGATTGAATGCCCGAACTGCAAAGCACGGTTTCAAACTGAATAATTTTTATGAAATGGCAAAACGGCGAATTCTCTATCAGCACAGACCGAAACCGTCTGCAAATTGATGCGATTCACAAGTTTTTATCCGAAGAATCTTACTGGGCAAAAGAGCGTTCCAAAGAACAAACAATCATCGCAATAAAAAATTCCTTACCTTTTGGCGTTTATCAAGGCGAAAATCTAATCGGATTTGCGCGTGTCGTTACCGATTACGCGACGTTTGCCTATCTCGGCGACGTTTTTATTTTGAATGAGTTTCGCGGACAGGGTTTGAGTAAATGGTTGATGCAAGTCATAATAAATCATCCTGATTTGCAGGGATTCCGGCGTTGGATTTTAGCAACGAAAGACGCGCACGCGCTTTACGAAAAATTCAATTTTACGGCATTAAAATTTCCCGAACGCTGGATGGAGAAGACTGCACCGAATGCGTATTGAAAATTTTCAACCATCCAAATTAAAATTCGGAAAGAATATGAATAATAAACGCCGACCGCTCGCGCTGATTATCATTGACGGCTGGGGACATTCGTCCAAACGGGAAGGCAACGCCATTGCTCTGGCGCACACGCCTTATTACGACGAGATTTGTGCGAAATATCCGAAAACGCTGCTCGCGGCGGCGGGTTTGCGTGTCGGTTTAACGCCCGATACGCCCGGCAGTTCCGAAGTCGGACATTTAAATATCGGCGCAGGTCGCATCGTGCAAACAGACATTTCCAGAATCACAAACGCCCTCAAAACAGGCAGGTTTTTTGAAAATAAAGTCTTGAAAGAAGCCTTTACAAAAGCGAAAGCCGATAATTCTGCGGTGCATCTGATTGGTCTGTTTTCCGACGGAAATGTTCATTCTTCGCCGGAAAATCTTTTTTCACTGCTGAGAATGGCGAAAAGCGAAGGCTTAAAACAAGTCTTTGTTCATCCGATTTTGGACGGGCGCGATGTTTCGCCGCGCACGGCGGATATTTATGTCGAGGCTCTGGAAATAAAAATGGCGGACATCGGCATCGGGCGCATCGCTACGCTTTGCGGACGCTATTATGCGATGGACAAAGACAAAAATTGGGAGCGCACGGCTCGCGCTTATACGATGCTTGTTCATTCGGAAGGCGAACGCGCCGTTGACGCGGTTTCGGCGGTTCGCGGCTCGTTTCTGCGCGGCATTTCCGACGAATTTATTCAGCCCGTCGTTTTGGAAGAAAAACCCGGAGAGCAAATTGCTTCCATTAAAAATAATGACGTCGTCATCTTTTTCAATCATCGTTCAGACCGGATGCGCCAACTCGTTAAAGCCCTCGCCGTTTCCGACACAACCGAATTTACAACTTTCGGCAAACCGAAAATTCACGCGGTTTGCCTGACCGAATATGACCGCACATTTGATTTGCCCATCGCCTTCCGGCAGGAAAACGAAGAAAATGTTCTGGCAAAAGTTTTTGCCGAAAACGGTATTCTGAATTGCCGCGTTACGGAAACCGAAAAATACGCGCATTTGACATATTTTTTCAACGGCGGCGTTGAACTCGAGCATCCGTGTGAACAGCGCGTTCTCGTTCCTTCGCCAAAAATGACGGCGGTGGAAACTTCGCCCGAAATGGCTTGTTTCAAAGTTACCGATAAACTTCTGCGCGGGCTTGAAGCGGGCGAAAACGATGTTTTTATTGTCAATCTCGCCGCGCCCGATATAGTCGCGCATACGGGAAATTTGGAAAAAACCATCGAAGCCGTGCAGTTTATTGACACTTGTTTGGGCGGAATTTTGGAGAAAATCCGCGAAGTCGGCGGTGTTGCGATTATCACTTCCGACCACGGAAACTGTGAAGAAATGGCTGATTTGCTGACCGGCGAACCGAACAACGCGCATACCGCAAATCCCGTCCCGTTTCATTTTGTTGACGAACGCGCAAACGGTCTGAAACTGCGCGAAGGCGGCGCACTCGAAGACGTTGCGCCGACGCTTCTCGGCATTCTCGGCATTCAAAAACCCGAAGAAATGACCGGTAATGATTTACGGGAGATTTAAAAAATGATTACTGAAATTCGCTACAAAAATTTCAAGGCATTACGCGATGCAACCTTGCCGCTCGGACGTTTTACGCTGATTGTCGGTGCGAATGGAACAGGGAAAACAACGGCATTACAGGCAATAAATTGTATTGAAAAAATAGATAATACAAATGTTATAAGTAATTTTACTAAGGGTTTAAATGAGGAAAGTGACCAAATTGAAATACAAGTATTCTGGAACAATTTTAGTGGAAGAAAAACAGTTTCACCGGATAAAAAGCCTCCAATAATTCATTACCTTGATAAAAGTCAAAATATATTAGGAGGAAGTAGCGGTTCATTTATAAATTCTCTTGATTGGACTTATGGACATAAGCAAGAAGCCGACGCTCTTAGAAGATTCAAGGTTTTTGCTTTTGATGCGGAAAAAATTGCTGATGCCACTATTCTAAAATCGAATATTGAAATTGAATCTGACGGTGGAAACTTGGCTGGAGTTTTGTGGCAAATACAAAGTTCAGAACCGGAAATATTTGATGAGTTAAATAATGAACTTCAAAGATGGTTTCCAGAATTTGACAGAGTTATATTCGAGATACCTGAAGATGGAAAAGTAGCTTTTCTTTTTAGAACTAAATTTGGTAAACACAAAATAAAAGCCAAAGACCTTTCGGACGGAACTCGGCTTGCCTTAGCTTATCTAACAATTGCTTATTTGCCGAATCCGCCGAAAATCGTCGCTTTTGAAGAACCCGAACACGGCGTTCACCCGCGACTTTTGCGAAGAATTCAAGATGCGATGTATCGGCTTGCCTATCCTGAAAATTTCGGCGAAAAGCGCGAGCCGGTGCAGGTGATTGCTACGACGCATTCGCCGTATCTGCTTGACCTTTACAAAGAACATCCCGAAGAAATCGTTATTGCGAGCAAAGACGAAAACGGCGTTCATTTCGAGCGGCTTTCGGACAAGCCGCATATCGAAGAAATTTTGCAGGACGCGCCTTTGGGCGACGTTTGGTATAGCGGAGTTCTCGGCGGAGTTCCTTCCCAACTATGAAAATCGCCTTTTTCAGCGAATCTGAAGCCGACGAAGCGGCTCTCAAAATTTTGGTTGCAGGAATTTTAGGCGAAGAAATTGAAAAAACGAATTTGCCAAACACGTTGGAATATCGAAGTTCTTCGCATCTCGACAAAGATTTGCCCGCAGTAATTACCGGCGTTCATTACACCACCGACGCAGAGGCTTTGATTGTCGTTTCCGATTCCGACGATACTCCCGTTCATACAAAACAGCACGAAAAAACCGCAAACGAAAAATGTCGGTTGTGTCAGCTTCGTAAAGCAGTTGACGAGAAGATTTCAAAACTTCGGAAAGTTACGGGAAAGGAAATTATCAAAATTGCGATTGGCATTCCTGTTCCGGCAATCGAGGCTTGGTATCTTCTTGGAAAAAATCCGAGCGTTTTTGAGGCGACTTGGATTCGCAAACAACAAGGCGAAAAAGTTAGTTATGACAGAATAAAATTAAAAGAAGAGGTGTATGAAACGAGCCGCCCTTCGAAAGATTTGGAAACCGAACACGCTGTGAAAGAGTCAAAAAGGATAATTGAAAACGGATTGCTTGGAGAACTTGAAAAAGCGTTTCCATGCGGATTTGGAACTTTAGCAAATGAGGTGCGAAGTTGGAAACGGTGAATTTTAATCCGCAAAATATTTTAATCATCAATTTTGGGCAGCTCGGCGATGTCATTTTAAGTTTGCCTGCTTTATTTGCCATTAGAGATAAATTTCCGACCGCGAAAATCACCGCGCTAATTGGCAAAGCGAGCGCGGAAATAATTGAACTGACAGATTTTGTTGATGAAAAAGTTATTGTTGACCGCGTGAAACTTCGTGACAGCGGAAAAATTTGGTCAATCGGGCAAATTTTCAAACTTGCCGGAGAGATTCGCCGCCAAAATTTCGATTTTATTATTGATTTGCACAGCCTTTCGGAAACGAATCTGCTCGGATTCCTTTCCGGCGCAAAGCATCGGCTTTATATCAATCGGGAAAACCGCTCGCTTGATTTTTTGGGAAATTTTAAGCCGATGCCGCCGCTTGAAGATAAAACAAAACATGCGACCGACCGTTATTTAGATGTGCTGAAACCAATCGGAATCGAGAACGCTAAACGGTTCGTGCAGATTTATCCGCAAAGCTCCGACCTTGAAACGATTGAAAATCTTTGGCGCACGAAAAATTTTGCCGAAAAAAAACTCGTCGGACTTTTTCCCGGCGCGGGACATCCAAGCAGGCGTTGGAGTTTGGAGAATTTTGCTAAACTTGCGGAACAATTAAAGCAGAATGAAAAACTGCAAACGATAGTTTTTCTCGGTCCCGAAGAAAGGAATTTGCGCGATGAAGTCGAAGAAAAGTTTCCTGACGAAACTTTTATCATTGATAAATTAACAATTCCGCAACTGGCGGCGGCGATGTCGCGTCTTCGGGTTTTAATCAGCAACGACACGGGCGCAATGCACGTCGGCGCACTCGTCGGAACGCCGATAGTTCTGCTTTTAGACAAACGTGCGCCGACGACTTATTTGCCGCTGACGGAAAAACTTTGTGTTGTCAGCATCGGAACGCTGGACGAAATCAGCGTCGAGGAAGTTTTTCAGGCGGCGCAGAATTTTTTGGTAACTTAAAATGTCAATCAACCGTAAATCAAACACTCAGAGATTTTTTCTTATCACAATTTTGTCATTCATTGCGGTTTTTTCGGCGTGCCGTTCCGCCGCGCAAGCCGACAAGACTGAAGATGTTCCAACCGAAGGTGCAGAAAGTTTTGAAGTTCCCACTTCAAACATCAATCTTGCTAAACCGCTTGAAATTTCTCAAAAGCCCGAAGATGTTGCTTTGGCGAAAAAGATTGACGAAACAATCGAACAGAGCGAATTTGCCAATGCGCGTTGGGGAGTTTTTGTTGTTAGTTTAAAAGACGGGCGCGTGATTGTCGCCAAAGACGCACAGAAACTTTTTAATCCGGCTTCGATTCAAAAAATTCTTACGTCAATAGTTGCACTCGACAAACTCGGCGCGGATTATCGCTGGAAAACTTCCGTTTATGGTTCAAGAGAAATTGAAAACGGAGTTTTAGACGGAGATTTAACCCTTTACGGACGCGGTGCGCCGGATTTTGATAACGACGGTTTGGAAAATCTGGTAAGTCAACTGCAAGCGAAAGGTTTGACGCATATCAAAGGCGGCATCGTCGGCGACGAAAGCTATTTCAAAGGCGACGACATCGGCGACGGCTGGACGTGGAATGAACTGCAATGGCATTACGGCGCGGAAGCCGGTGCGCTGACTTTCAAGGAAAATCAGGCAGACATTTATATGCAGGACGGCAAGCCGGTTTCTTCGACCGATTATTTGCAAATCCGAAGCGAACTCCAGCCGAAACAGGAAGGCAAAACCGAAGCCTTCGGCATCAAGCGCGGTCTGACGGATAATCAGATTTATATTTGGGGAAACGGCGATAAGGCTTCAGGACGAATTGCTGTTCACAATTCTGCATTATGGGCGGCGAAAACTCTGAAAGAATCGCTCGAAAAAAAGGGAATTACGATTGACGGCGAAGCAAAATCGGTGGATTGGAAATCACAAAACCGTCTGAATGTCGAAAACGCCGTCGAACTCGCCGCCGTCGAAAGCAAAACATTAGCCGAAATCGTCCAAAAAATAAATAAGCGTTCGGTCAATGTCTATGCCGAACTGCTTTTGCGAACGCTTGGAAAAAACTTCGGCGACACCGCGCCTGATGAAAGCAGACAAATAACGGAAGTTCGCGGCGACGATTCTGCAGGAACTTCCGTTATCAAGAAATTTCTCAAAGAAAATAATGTCGCAACCGACGAAATACAAATTCACGACGGTTCGGGACTTTCGCGCCTCGATTTTGTTACGCCCGAAGCGTTTGGACGCGCTCTTGTTTTTGCCGCGCAGTCGAAATTTGCCGATGTCTTTAGAGATTCTTTGCCGATTGCGGCAACCGACGGAACTTTGGGCGGGCGTTTGGGAAAAGCCAAAGGAAAAATTCTGGCAAAGACGGGTTCGGTAACTTTTGTAAATTCATTGGCTGGTTACGCGCAAACGTCTGACGACGAAATTTACGCTTTTGCCATTATCAGCAATAATGTAACGCGCAAATCCGACAGTTCGAGAATCGTTGATGTGATTGCGACGAGTTTGGTTGAGAACGGTAAAAATGAACAGGATAAAAAATAATTATAACAGACGTCTTAAAGATAATAGGACTTTCTCAAAAACGGGAAAATAGACCGCGGATAACGCTGATTAAGCGGATAAAGACGGATAATTTAATCAAATAAAATCAGCTATCTTAACGAATAAAAAATCCTAAAAAGAAAAAAAACCAAAACAAAATCATCAAAATCAACGGCAGAATCGTCAGCACAATGCATCCGAGATTTGCCCAACTGTTACCGTCGTAAAGCGGCGGACAATGCGGGCAAAATTCGTTGTTTGCCATAAACGGACGCTTGCATTTTTGGCAGATTTTAATGCTCACAAATCCAGAATAGCAGAAAAACACAAAAATTAACCACAGATGATTTTATGGATTTTTACTTTGGACTTTAGACCCTCGATATACTAACAAATTAAATCATTATCGCATCTCTTCTTGGCGTGGTTTTTTTCTTTTTTTTTTGGGGGGTTTCCTCTCCCCCCCCCCACCCCCCACCCGCAAACACCACCCTTTT
>JBPCPU010000174.1:0-11824 GCA_050998795.1 Pyrinomonadaceae bacterium | reverse complement strand
CCTCTCAACGAACCTTAATTTTTCGCGCAACTTGGTATAAGAAAAGGATTTTGAAGTTTGATTATGAAATCTAAGTTATTTCCGACGGTTTTACTAACAACGCTGATTTGGCTTTCTGTTTCGGCTTGCGCCTCTGACGCAAAAATTAAAGAAGGTAATGAAGTTGCCGTTAAAATCGAAAATTTTAGAAGTGAAAAAGGTAGATTACCGAATTCTTTAACCGAAGTTGGAATTGCGGAAATGGAAAGCGGACCGATTTATTACGATAAAAAGAGTGAATCGAAATATATTTTGTGGTTCGGAAAAGAATTAGGCGAATCCGTTGTTTATGATTCTGACACAAAACAATGGAAATAATCTGTGGTTATCTGTGTCAATCTGTGGTTAATTTGTTTTGATTTTGAGAGGAACTATGAACTGCGCGTCTGCGCTCGTATGAAATTGTCGCTGATATTTGGCAAAAAAAGTTGTGAAGTTAGCGGCGTAAATTTTTATGTAAAAACTTAAAGAGTAAAAAAGTGGAAAGTTTCACGTCGAGAAATTATCGAAGACTTTTTCACTTTTACCCTTTTTCACTTTTACCCTTTATAAAAACTATGAAAGCAATCAGAATTCACGAATTTGGCGGAACGGAAAAACTAATAATTGATGAAATTGAAAAACCAACCGCGGGTGCGGACGAAGTTTTAATTAAAACGGCGGCGGCGGGAATCAACTTTGCCGACACGATGCTGCGGCAAAACAAATATATGTTTTCGCCCGAACTGCCTTTTGTGTTGGGCTTTGAAGTTGCGGGAACGATTGAGGCAACGGGGGCGAACGTCAAACATTTCAGCGTCGGACAGAGAGTTTTGGCGACGATGCGCGGCGGCGGTTATGCCGAATATGCCGTTGCCGATTGGCGGACGGTTGTTCCGATTCCCGACGGTTTGGATTTCGGCAAAGCGACGGCTTTACTCGTGCAAGGTTTAACTGCTTTGGGACTACTGGCGGATTTAAAAAGCGGGCAAACGATTTTAATTCACGCGGCGGCGGGCGGCGTCGGCTCATTGTTAGTTCAATTGGCAAAAAATAAAGGCGCGAAAGTTTTAGGGACGGCTTCGACGGCGGAAAAACTCGAAAAAGTCGCCAGTTTGGGCGCGGATGTCGGCATCAATTACAGCGAAAGCGATTGGACGGACGAAGTTTTGGCGGCAACCGACGGCAAAGGCGCGGATTTGATAATCGAAATGGTCGGCGGCGAAATTGGAAAACAAAATTTCAAATGTCTGGCGACGGGCGGCACGATGACGGTTTATGGCGCGGCAAGCGGTGAGGATTTTCAAATCTCCGCGCTTGGTTTGTTGTTCAAAATGCAGACGGTCAAAGGTTATAATTTGAATTTTGAAACGCGCGAAAATATGGCGGCTTTTACCAAAGAATTGATGGCGCACATCGCCGAAAATCGCTTGCAGGTGATGGTCAGCGAATTTCCGCTTGCTCAAGCCAAAGAAGCGCATCAGGCTCTCGAAGGCAGAAAAACGATGGGCAAAGTTGTTTTGACAGTTGAATAGGGGAAATATAAAGGTGCTTTTGACGGGCGCGACGGGTTATGTCGGTTCGGTGGTTGCCGAAAAATTATTGGCGAAAGGACAGCAGGTTTTAGTAACCGACGAATAAAAATGTATATTAAAGATAAAATTATTCTCATAACGGGCGGCGCAAACGGCATCGGTAAAGCGTTGTGTGAAAGATTTGCCGGTGAAGGCGCGAAGAAAATTATTGTCGCTGATTTGGATTTTGAAAATGCGAAAAGTGTCGCCGAAAGTGTTGACGGTTTGGCGTTTGAATTAGATGTGAGCAGCGAAGCGCAGGTCACAGACGTTGTCGAAAAGGTTTTAAGCGAATTCGGGCAAATTGACCTTGTTTGCTCAAACGCCGGAATCGGCGGCGCGGAAGGTTGTCTGGATGTTTCAAACGATGTTTGGCAAAACATCTACGAAGTCAATGTTCTGTCGCATTTATATTTAAGCCGCGCCGTATTTCCTTCGATGATTTCGCGCGGGACGGGCTATTTTTTGATGACGGTTTCAGCGGCGGGACTGCTGACGCATTTTGAAGCCGCGCCGTATGCTGTTTCAAAACACGCGGCGATGGCACTCGGCGAATATCTTTCGATTGCTTATCACGATAAAGGAATTCGCGTGTCGTGTCTTTGTCCGCAAGGCGTGAAAACGCGCCTTATTGCGACTGAAGAAGGAATGCCGGAAAACTTTTTGATGGCGGAAGCGATTACGGTTGAAGAATGCGCCGACGCGGTGATGAAAGGTCTGGAAAGCGAGAAATTTTTGATTTTGCCGCACGCGGAAGTCGCGCAATATATTGTCAACAAAGCGGAAAATTACGACCGCTGGCTTCATTCTTTGCGAAAAATGCGGAAAGCGGTTTTGGAAACCAAATAGAATAAGTTTCGTCCAATGGCAGACACCAACGGACACGGACAAATCGTAATAAAATTTGACGCTAACAAAAATGGTTAGCGAAAAGGCTAAATAATCCAAGTTGCCAGTTAAGAAAGTTTGCCCGCGAAATACGCGAAAGACACGAAAAAAAGAAGCAGAAAATACCAAATTTTCTGGTAGTTGTTTTAATTTTAGCGATTTTCGCGGGCAAAAATCTTAAAATTTAATAACTGGCAACCTGGGTTAAATAATATAAATAAAAACGAAATAAGGGAAATAAAACTATGAAATTTACAAGAAAAGCGGAAGCCGAATGGAACGGCGGAATTATGAACGGAAAGGGAACTGTGAAACTTGGAAGCGGTGCGTTTGAAGGTGCGTATTCGTTCAAATCGCGTTTCAGCGAAGACGAAGAACAGAAGGCGACAAATCCCGAAGAATTAATCGCCGCCGCACACGCGGGCTGCTACACGATGGCTTTGTCGGGAAATCTTGGGAAAGCCGGTTTTGAACCGAAAAACATTCACACAACGGCGAACGTCAAAATCGAAAAACAGGGCGATGGTTTTGTTATACCGAACATTGATTTGATAACCGAAGCCGAAGTTGACGGCATCGAAGACGAAGAATTTCAAAAGATTGCCGAAGAAACGAAAAAGACTTGTCCCGTTTCGCAGGTTTTGAGCGGCGCGGAGATTAGTTTGAAGGCGACACTCAGGTAATATATTTGATAATTGTAACAAACTTTGTTACAATTAGATAAAATTCAGACGGAAATTTAAATTCGTGAAAATTTTTAACTTTGCGAATTATTTTACGGCTAAGTTATAATTATAAAAATATCTGTAACAAGGAGAAATATAATGGGAAATTTTGCAAAACAAGCGACCGATTCAAATTTTGAAACGGATGTATTGGGTTCGGAGAAACCCGTCCTCGTTGATTTTTGGGCGGAATGGTGCGGACCGTGTCGGATGATTGCGCCTTCAGTCGAAGCGATTGCCGAGGAATACGGCGATAAAGCGGGCGTTTATAAAATGAATGTTGATGAAAATATGAATGTGCCGCAGCGTTTCGGTATTCGCGGTATTCCGACTTTGATTGTCTTTAAAGGCGGTCAGGAACAGGAACGCATCGTCGGCGCGGTTTCGCGCGAGGCAATTTCAAAAGTGATTGACAAATATATTTAATTTTTAGCCGCGAACAATCACGAAAGTATACGAAATAAATCAAATAATTTTTCGTGTCTTTTGTGATTGTTCGCGGCAGATTTATTTTAAAATGAAAGCAATAGTCGTCAAAGAATTCGGTGCGCCCGACGTAATGAAATTTACGGAAACCGCCGATTTACAACCGAACGAAAATCAAGTTCTCGTGCGCGTCAAAGCGGCGGGCGTAAATCCGGTTGATACTTATGTTCGTTCGGGCGTTTATGCCAACAAACCGGAATTGCCGTTCACGCCGGGCAAAGACGCGGCAGGTATTATCGAAGAAATTGGCGCGAATGTTACGAAGTTCAAAGTCGGCGACCGCGTTTTGACGGCTGATTCCGTGTCGGGAACTTACGCTGAATTTTGTCTGTGCGAAGAAAAACATCTTATCAAACTGCCCGAAAATGTTTCGTTTGAACAAGGCGCAGGCGTTTTTGTTCCCTTTGCAACTGCTTACCGCGCACTTTTTCAAAAAGCGAAAGCACAAAAAGGTGAAACGGTTTTGATACACGGCGCGTCGGGCGGAGTCGGCACGGCGGCGATTCAATGGGCGAAAAATGCGGGGTTGAAAATTATCGGAACGGCGGGTTCGGACGAAGGGGAAAAACTCGTCAAAGAACAAGGCGCGGACTTCGTTTTCGACCATTCAAATGAAGAAGGCAGAAACCCGCGCGTCAGCAAGGGTGCAAAATCTTATCTTGATGAAATCAAAAACGCGACCGGCGACAAAGGCGTAGATATTATTTTGGAAATGCTTGCCAACAAAAATCTCACAAAAGATTTTGACGTTTTGGCAATGTTCGGACGAATCGTAATTATCGGCAATCGCGGCTCAATTGAATTTAATCCTCGTCTTGTAATGGGGAAAGACGCGGGCGTTTTCGGAATGTCGCTTTTTAATGCTTCACCCGAAGATTTTCGAGAAATCCACGAAGCGATTTACAAAGGTTTATCGGAAGGTTACTTAAATCCGATTGTCGGCAAGACTTTTCCGCTTTCCGAAGCCGCCAAAGCACATCACGAAGTTATGGAAACGAAAGCGTTTGGCAAGGTTATCCTGGAAGTTTAATTTTTATTTGTTCTGAAAACCACTGCAATAAATCCACACATCTTAAAACGGCATACTGATTGCACAACCGGGATTAAAATAATCAAATGTATTATTTTGATTATTTTTATTTGAAATCAACCGAACAAGGGAGAACTTATGAACGCAATAGAATTATTAAAAGAAGACCACGATAAAGTTTCGCGGCTTTTTCAAAAGGTGAAGGCGACTAAAGAAGGCGAACACCAGGAACTTTTTGAGAAAATTAAGGAAGAACTCGACGTGCATACGCATATCGAAGAAACCATTTTTTATCCGAAGCTGAAGGAACACAAAGAATTGGAAGATATTACGCTGGAAGGCTTTGAGGAACATCATCAGGCAAAAATGTTCTTACGCGAAATCTCAAATCTGACGGAAGACAGCGAGAAGTTTGAACCGAAACTGAAAGTTCTGATGGAAGACATTACGCATCACGTTCAGGAAGAAGAAGGCATAATGTTTCCGAAAGTCGAAAAAATCTTTGACGAAGCGACTTTGCAGGAACTCGGCAAGCAAATGGAAGAAGAAAAGAAAAATTTCAAAAAATCGCAGACGGCAAACGCGGGTAAGTAAGGGATGCGGGATGAAGGATGAGGGATGAATAATTTTTTATTCATCCCTTTTTTAGTTTCATCTCTCATCCTTCATCTCTTCCCATATCTCTCACCTGAGATAATTATCATATTCTTTTTTGATAATTCCGTAGCACTGACAGGCGGCGGCTTCCAGCCCCGCTCGATTGAGAATTGTGAGATTACCGCGATTGTAGGTAATTAGTTGCTGTTGCTGAAGATTGCCGGCAGTTTTCGTGACCGCTTCACGCCGCACGCCGAGCAAATTCGATAAAACCGCGTGCGTAATCGGCAGTTCGTTGGTTTCCATTCTGTCCTGCGTCATCAACAGCCGACAGACAAACTGCGATTCAATTCGGTGAAAACGAGTACAAATTAGGATTTGAGAAAGCTGAGTTATAAATAGATGTAAATAGCGTTGCAGAAGACGCGGCAGAATACCGCCCAATTCACAGATATTGAGCAAGTCAACCGACTTCATTTTCAAAGCCCTGCCTGCTCCGTGGACAACCGCCAGATTACGTGATTTAGACGCTCCGAGAAAAACAGGAAGCCCAAGCAATCCTTCATTTCCAATTATTCCGAATCCCATCATAGTGCGTCCTTCAGCCGTCGAGAGCAACGAAACAACTCCGCTGTCGGGAAAATAGACATCGTTGATAATGTGATTCGGTTGGTAAAGCGTTTCACCGAAATTCAGGTCGAAGGGTTCTAATCGGGGGAGCAACCGCTGATATTCTTTTGCCGGCAGCGCAGCAAGTAACTTATTAGCAATCGGTATATTTTGAATGGTATTTTCGGACATTGAGAACTCTCTTTTGGATATGTTGTGCAAAGACAAAAAACGGCATAAAAAGAAGTTAGCTAAACCAATTCCGATGTCGAATGATGAAACTGAAAAAGAACAATTAGGATAATTAACAGTGCAACTGTAACAGACAAAAGGCACGCCTCGCCCGACGTATTACCCGAAAGTTCTGGAAATGCCTCTGCCGAGGAGACGGTTGTATTCGTCGTTGACGACTTTGTAACACTCGCAGACGGCGAGTTCCAATCCTTGCCGGTCAATGACCGTCATCGTTCCGCGAATATTTGTAATCAATTTTCTTTTGGCAAGTTTTTGGGCAGCCAGCGTTATACCTTCGCGGCGCACGCCGAGCATATTGGAGATAAGGTCGTGCGTCATTACCAATTTGTCCGAGTCCAGACGGTCGTGGCTGAGCAGCAGCCAACGGCAGAGCTGCTGGTCAATTGAATGCAGACGATTGCAAACGGCGGTTTGTGAAATCTGCGTCATCAACGCCTGTGTGTAACGCAGCAGTAATTTCTGAAACACGCCGCCCCGCGCAAATTCGGCTTTCAAATCCTTTGCCTTCATTCTGAGAGCCGCGCCCGCGCTTTGGATTATCGCCCGGCTCGTCGTCGTGTCGCCGCCCATAAACAGCGAAATTCCGATTATTCCGTCGTTGCCGACGACACCAATCTCGGCGGTCGCGCCGTTTTCCATCACATACAGCATCGAAACAATTGCCGTCGTCGGAAAATAAACGTAATCCATTTTATCGCCGGATTCGTAGAGAACATCGCCGAGCTTAAAAGCAACCGACTCCAACTTTGGCTCAAAGTGCAGAAACTCACCGGCAGGCAGAGCGGCGAGCAGATAATTTTTCAGCGTGATATTCGGACTAATCGGGGCAGACATTTTTCTCCTTTTGTTCCTTCTGTTTCTAAAAAAATAATAAAGACTGTATCAAGTGGTAAAAGACTAATATAAAACATTATAACGGAAAAAGAAATTAGTCTGTGCGCTGACGCACAAAAGCAAAAATATCAAAAAAGTCAGTCGGAGCTAAGAAATTAGTCTGAATTTTACTACGCGCAAAACACGAAGTCAACAATAAAAACAATCGCTTCACATCTTTTTCGCGTTGCCGTCAGAGTTTCAAGCACTCTTTACCTTCATCCAAAACCAATGTTAAAATTTTATTTTTATAAGTGTGTCAACGAACCGACAACCGCTTTTGAATCAGGTAAATTAAATATAAGCCTGAGTCAATTGAATGAAAATTGAGTGTCTTTCCAAACTCGCATTCAGATAACGCTCCTGTGTTAACCAAATTCTAATGGCAAAGGCTTTTTTGACAACTGTCGCTTCTTAATGATAGCCAACGCTATGTTGAAGGACGGCTTTCGGGTTTAAGTCAGCCGTCCTCCGTTTTTTCAACTTGCCGTTTGATTTTAGAGTTTGGGAATGAAGAGGGTTTTGTATGAAGGTGATTTTATTTTCGCTGTATTACTGCAAATTGCATTTGAGCGTGATGTTCGGCTTTTACCATACTTCTCATCCGTTGGACATAAATTGGCGGTGGCGTTTTTGGCTGCACAAAAATCAAGCCCGGCGCATTCGTTGATTTCAAGAGGTTCGATAATGAAGATGATTTTATTTTTACAAAGCTATTGCAAATTACTGGTCGGCGTGTCGCTCGGCGTTCACGAAACGGCATATCCTTTGGGCTTGAGATGGCGTTGGCGGCATAAGGATTATAAAGATTTATAAAACGTATTCGGATTTGATTAAACGATTAATAGTAAAAACAATGACCGCTTTAGCAACTGGAACAATTCAAAAAACGAAATCTTTGACCATCCTTCAGAGGATTGCAAATAAAGACCAAACCGCTGTTGCCGATTGCATTGATGCTTACGGAAATTTCATCTGGGCATTGGCAAGAAAGTTCACCGTTTCGACGGAAGAAGCGGAAGCGGCGGCGCAGGAAATTTTTACCGATATTTGGCAATACGCGGAACGCGCTGACAAACCGCCGTCTGCCGAAAGCGTTTTGATTGCGCTGATTGCGCGTCGGCGATTGATGAAATACCTACACTAAGCCAAACAAAAATCTATGGCAGTCATAGATACTCCGAACGAGCAAGGGAAAACACGAACAAGGCGGCAGTCGGGAGGACAGCCAATTCGAGCGAATCGAATTGGCTGTCATTACAAAATTATCAAGGATAAAACTATGAAAAACCAATTGCGTGTCCTCTGTGCAGATAACGACGACACTTGTGAGTTGTTAAGCGCGATACTCGAAAGTTCGGGTATTGAAGTTACGTCAGCTTATACTTTTGCCGAAGCATTGCGGCGGGCGCAAACCGAACATTTCGATTTGTATTTATTAGAGACGCGATTCGTTGACGGCAACGGCTTTGAATTATGCCGCCGGATACACAAATTCGCTCCGCACAAACCAATTATTTTCTATTCCGCCGATGCTTATCCAGCCGATAAAGAAAAAGGCTTGGCGGCGGGTGCAGCGGATTATCTTGTCAAACCTTACTTTGGCGACCTTGAAGCAACCGTTTTAAAATTCATCAAACGCGCTGAAACATTCAGTTTAATGGGCTATAAAAACTTTGAAACAAACGTGAATTACTTACGAATATAAAATTGAATTCGTTATGTTCATCTCTGTTTTTGCACATTTTCCAACAATTGTGTTTTTGTCTTAAACTCACCCGAAACATCAAAAACCTGAAGCGCGTATTTGACATTGCCGAACGGCGCGGAAACCTGCACGCCTTGAATTAAATCTCTGACTTCCAAAAGCGATTCACGCGCAATCCGTAGACCTTCTTCCCGCGCAGCTTCTTTGGAAATGTCCGAAGCCTGACGCATTCTGTCCAAAATTTCCGGCGTAACGACCACGCCCGGAACTTCGTTGTGCATAAATTCGGCGTTGCGGCTGCTGACGAACGGAAAAATTCCGGCGACAATTGGAATGCGACAATGTTCGATGCGTTTCAAAAAATCGCGCAGTTGTTTTGTGTCATAAACAGGTTGCGTGATGGCATATTCTGCTCCGGCTTCGACCTTCCATTCAAAGCGTTTGATTTCTTCTTCAAGATTAATCGCGCCCGGATTGACACCGACGCCGATGGAAAACTGCGTCGGACGACCAATCGGATTATTGCCCAAATCGAGTCCGTGATTGAGCTTGTTGACCATATTCGTCAGACCGATTGAATCAATATCGAAAACGGCGGTTGCGTCTGGAAACGATCCCATTTTCGGCGGATCGCCCGTGATAATCAATAGATTATGAACGCCGAGCGCGGACGCGCCAAGCAAATCCGACATCATTCCGAGAAGATTTCTATCGCGGCAGCAATAATGCAGAACGGCTTCGATGCCGACTTCGCGTTCGACAAGAATCGCCGTTGCTTGCGCCGACATTCTGGTCTGCGCTCTTGGTCCGTCGGGAATATTGACGGCATCAACTCCCGCGTCAACCAAAAGCCGAATCGAATCAAGCGTTTTCTGAGCATCACAGCCTTTCGGCGGCAGAACTTCAACCGATGTTACAAATTCGCCGCGGGCAATTT
Source organism: Pyrinomonadaceae bacterium (assembly GCA_050998795.1). Taxonomy (GTDB): domain Bacteria; phylum Acidobacteriota; class Blastocatellia; order Pyrinomonadales; family Pyrinomonadaceae. The sequence continues at coordinate 2,124 of JBPCPU010000174.1, read as the reverse complement.
TTGCCGACCATTTTGAGCGTTTCTCGGCGGGAACGACCTGCACATCGTGCGGAGTTAGTTCGATGACTTTCGCGCTTCCGATAATTTTTGCGTTATTTTTCGTTTGTCTCGGCGAAACGGCGCGGACGGAATCGGCGATTAACTTAATATGCTGCGGCGTTGTTCCGCAGCAGCCGCCGACAAAACTCGCGCCCGCTTTGATAAAACGCTTGGCAAATTTCGACATATATTCGGGCGAAGACATATAAAATTGTCGCCCCTGCACATCGCGCGGAAGTCCGGCGTTCGGTTGCGCGGCGAGTTTCTTCGTCGTCACGGAACGCATTTTTTCGAGCGCGGTTAAAATATGCGTCGGACCAACACCGCAATTTAAGCCGATAACGTCCGCGCCGTATTGGTCGAGACGCTGCGCGACAACTTCTGCGTCTGCGCCGAAAATGGTTTTGCCGTCCGTTTGAATCGTCATCTGCGCGACAATCGGTAAATCGCAAAGTTCTTTGACCGCTTTAATTGCCTGGTGAATTTCGGACAAATCCGAGAAAGTTTCGAGAATGAATAAATCAACGCCGCCTTCGAGAAGCGCGGAAACTTGTTCGGCAAACATTTCTTTTGCTTCATCGAAAGATGTCGGACCGTAAGGCTCAATCCGCAAATCGAGCGGACCGATTGCGCCTGCAACAAAAACATCTTCGCCTGCCGCTTTGCGTGCGAGTTCCACGCCCGCAACATTGATTTCGCGCAGTTTATTTTCAAGACCATATTGTTGAAGTTTATGCCGCGTCGCTCCGAAAGTATTCGTTTCGATAATATCCGCGCCGACTTTAACGTATTCTTTATGAACTTCGCTGACTAAATCGGGCATAGTCAGATTTAATTCGTCGTAGCTGCGATTAATAAAAATTCCTTTATCGTAAAAGCGTGTGCCGATTGCGCCGTCGAAAACAAAAACGGCGTTGGAATTCAGGAGTTCCTTGAAGTTTTTCATTGTTCTTTGTCATTTGTCCTTCGTCATTTGTCGGTTGCAATTGCCCCTTGAAAATCAAGAAAGCAAATGACGAAGGACAAATGACGAAGGACAAAATAAAAATTCTCGTCTGCCAAACAGCACGAGAATTTCTTAAAATCTTTGGTTTGCTGTTTAGCGGATTATTTAACGTGGTCGCAAGTTGCTGTAACTCACCACGAACTATAAAAGAGATAATGCGATTTTAGATTAAATGTGTCAAGCCGATAAAGAAATGTCCGATGCGAAAATCTTCTGAAAATCAACCTTGACGCCTTCGCTTTCGACGATTGTGTCGTGAAAAAGCTGCGTTCCACGGTCGTTTGTTACCCAGATAGAGCGACTAAACGGCTCGACCGTCCAAACCGTTTTGACTCCTGATTGAACAAGAAGTTGCGCTTTTTCCAGCAAGTCTTGAATGTTTTGACTTGGCGAAACAACTTCGACGGCGACTAAAGGCGGTTGCTCGAAAAGGGTAATATCTTTCCAAAAGTTAGGTTTGATTTGTTCTTTAGGATAAACGGAAACGTCCGGCGTTAAGCCGTTGCCGATTGCCAGAGTCAATTCCGGCAGAACTTCCAAATCTTCGTTCGGCAGAAGTTGCCGCATAATTTGAGAACAAATGTAGCTATGATTCAAAGTCGGTGTTTCGTTGATAATTTCTTCGATTGTTTCTTCAACAGCAATCATATTAAAAAGTTAAACCTTTTGCCCGGCATAGTCAAATTTTTAATTTTCTTGTTTCGCTCGCATAAATCAAAAATATTTTAGGATGAGGATTTCAGTTCACCGAAAAATGCGTAACTCGCTTTCTTGCCCGCAATCTCAAGCCGCCAGTGCGTAAAATCTTCCGGGTTGTCGCAGCCGTTACCACGACCCTGGAGAACAAGAAAATAAGTTGTCGGTTGGACAATAGAGGTTTGGAAAAATCCGTTTCCGATTTGCACGTTCCCTTTAAAACGCCATTCCTTATAAAGCAGAGGTTCGTTGTTTCGGTAGTGGTTCAAGAAAGAGAGAAAAGATATACTCTCTTTTATGATCAAATTAAAATGTTATCATTGTCAAAGCGAAAATCTTGTCCGTAACGGCAAAACCAACAACGGCAAACAACGCTATCTGTG
>JBPCPU010000170.1:0-14787 GCA_050998795.1 Pyrinomonadaceae bacterium | reverse complement strand
AAGCGGAAACTCCGCCGCTCGAACCGATTGTTTTATCTCCTGAAGAAGAAATAACTTACAACGCTTTGCGCGAATGGCGAAACGAGCGGGCGAGCCATGACGGAGTTCCGCCTTATCTGATAGCGCAGAACGATTCGCTTATGCAGATAGCGAAATTACAGGTCGGAACAAAAGAAGAAATTTTACAAATTAAAGGTTTCGGTGAAAAGCGCACCGATAAATACGGCGACGAAATTTTAAACATCCTGAACCGTTAAATTTGTCCGCACAAAAATAAATTTAAGTGTTGAACTTTAAAGTATTCCGCAGTTTTTTTAAATTGAAATGTGCGTAAAAGGGGTGGAAGCCGAGGCTGTCAAGGAGGGTTGCGAACAGAGCCACAATGGATTGAGAAAAGCCCGCGCTCACGCCCTCAGCTTCCGCCATTGATACGCACAATGCTTCTTGAATTGGTATAATTAAATTTGTGGACACCGAAAATTTGCCACCGACAAGAAAAGGCAGAGAATATGAAATTTGCGCTATCGGTTTGCGCGAATTTGCGGGTTTGCGGCGCGACGATGAGCGGTTGAATCCGTTTGAACTGGCGCAATATGCCAAACTTCTAGTCGCTTCGTTTGAACAAATCGAACCATTTTTATCGGAAGAAACCAAATCTCATTTGCTCGGAACGGGCAAAGATAAATGGTCGGGCGGCGCGTGTTCACAAACTTTATACGACGGCAGGAAACTGATTATACTCAATCCGACACACGGCAAAAATCGGCAAAACGCGACGCTGATGGAAGAAGTCTGCCACGTTTTTCTGGGACATAAACCAAGCCGTCTGGCAATCGAAAACGTCAATAAACACGGCAAACCGATTGCCCGCGATTACCGCGAGAACGATGAAGAAGCGGCATATTCGGTCGGCGCGGCGGCACTCGTGCCGTATTCGGGGTTGCGTCGAATGATAAATGAAGGTAAAACTTCAAGAGAGATTGCGCGGCATTTCAACGTCAGCCGCGAACTCGTCGAATATCGGATGAAAGTTTCACGCCTTTGGGAAACTTATAAAATCAAAGTGGTAAGCGGTTAATGGTAAGTGGTAAATATGAAAATTCTGCAATTTACCACTTACCATTAACCGCTTACCACTATCAATATGCCCGAACAAATCCAGGAAATACAGCAAACATCTGCGCCGGACCCGCAGCTTTCGGTAGTTGATAAACTGCGTTTATTGCTCGACATCACAAAAACAATCAGCCGTTCGCTGGATTCCGACGAGGTTCTGACATTGGTGATGGACACGCTCGGTTCGCTGATTCCTTATGACGCGGCAGGAATTTACTTGATTGAAAAAGACGGAAAAGGCGAAAGCCCGTATATTTTCAAATCAAAGGTTGTGCGCGGTTATCGAATAAGTTTTGAACTGGTTGAACCGCGCTTGAAACTTGGCGAAGGATTTATCGGTTATGTCGCGCAAACCGGCAAACCGCTGATTTCACCGGATGTAAGTCGGGATGAAAGATATTTTCCCGCCAGACGACGCACCAAATCCGAAATGGTTGCGCCAATCATTTCCAACGACGAAGTTATTGGAGTTTTCGACCTTGAAAGCGACAACTTAAACTCATATAACGAAGACGATTTATCGGTTTTACAACTGCTTGCGTCGCAAGTGGCAATTATCATCGAAAAGGTTGAACTCCACGAACAACTTGTCGAAAAAAAACGCTTGCAGGCGCAGCTTGAAATTGCACGTCAAGTCCAGCTTGAATTGCTTCCCGAAGCCGATCCGCAACTCGCAGGCTTTGACATTAGCGCGTATATTTTTCCGGCTGAAGAAGTTTCCGGTGATTATTATGATTGGGTGGAAATGTTCGACGACCAAATCGGGATTGTGGTTGCCGACGCGGTTGGCAAAGGAATTCCCGCCGCGCTTTTGATGTCGTTTTTGCGTGCGGCTCTGCGTTCGGGCGCACAAATCGGCTACGCGCCGCATATTGCTCTGGCAAAAGTCGGAAATCTGCTCTGGGATTCGGTCGAAGACCACCAATTTATCACGGCAATTTACGGTATTTTAGATGCTACCAACCGCACATTCGTTTTTTCCAATGCCGGGCATAACCCGCCGCTTCTGATAAAACCGAACGGCGAATACAGATATGTCGAATACGGCGATTTACCCTTGGGAATGTTCCGGGATACACGGTATCATCAACATTTTATAAAGTTTGAACAAAATCAAGTGCTGATTCTTTATACCGACGGAATAACCGAAAGTGCCAACGATAAAGGTGAAGAATACGGACAGGAGCGTTTTGCCAAAAGAGTTTTAGAGGGAATAGATTTGCCCGCCAAAGAATTAATTGATTTTGTCCGCAAAGGTGTCGCCGATTTTACCGGACAGAAGTTCTTGAGCGACGACGGAACGCTTTTTATTGTCAAAGCGGTGTAAAGTGAAAAGGTGAAAAAGTAAAAAAGTAAAAAAGTAAAAAAAAGCGGAAGGCTTTTCAATTAAGAATCACCTTCCGCGTTCCTTCAGTTGTTGGGGACTTGTAAAAAAACTTAATGCGCTGTCAGCGAACAATGAACAACATCGCCGCCCGGCACAATCGGCGCACGATAATCGCCGTAATTTATTTTCTCGTTTTTATTTGAAAAAGCATAAACGTCAAACCCGTAAGCATCTAAAAATTCTACTAAATCAACTGAATTATCTACATAAAGAATTTCTGCAAATCCAAGTTCGGCGCGGATTTCGAGTAGTCTTTCAATTATTTCCAGTGGAGCAAAACAACTAACCGGGTCGTGAAAAGTAGCCATAATAATTGCCTTATAAAATCTGCCGGACAAAATTTGTGTCGGGCAATTTCTTTGATTACGCCTGACTCGTAAAGGTTGTTCCTAATTTTTGAACAACTATTCAAATAACTTTCTAAACTGAGAGTTGAAAAATGGTTGTGTTATGAATAAAACTTTGTTAATGTTATCAACAAATATCCGTTCCAATAAGGAGTAAAAATGAAAAAGAATTTTTTGAATGTTTTCGCACTTAGCATTGTTGTATTTATGTTGTCGGCACTTGCTTTCGCGCAAGATAATCGGTCGGTTTCCACCGTCGGGAATTTATATGTGATTTCGGCAAATGCGGGTGGCGTAAATTATGTCGAGGGTAAAGTTTCCGTGACGCAAAACAACGGCAGGAACGGTTATTTACTCAAAGGCGACAGATTGGAAATTGGAGAAAAGGTTATTACGGGCGCGGACGGAAAGGCGGAAATTTTATTGAATCCGGGTTCTTATCTCAGGTTATCCGAAAATTCTAGTTTTGAGTTCGCAACAACTTCTTTGGACGATTTGCAATTAAAGCTAAATCGCGGAAGCGCAATGTTTGAAGTCATCACGGATAACGATTTTACCTTTGCCGTCAATACGCCGAAAGGACGTTTTTATATCATTCAATCCGGTGTTTATCGAGTTGACGTTTTGGGCGACGGAAGCGGAAAAATTGCTGTTTGGAGAGGTAAGGCGCAGGTTGGCGATACGAATGCGACGGTAATAAAAGGCGGACGCGCCGCAACCGTCAACGGTAGTCAGGTTGCAGTTGAGAAATTTGACCGCGACAAAAAAGACGCTCTCGAAACCTGGAGTAAAACACGCGCTAAAGAGTTGGCGAAAGTAAATTCGCGGTTGGTAAGAAATGATTTGAGAAATACATTGGTCAATTCTTTTAACCGGAGAGGCTGGAGTTTATATGATTCATACGGTCTTTGGGTTTTAGACGGTTTTAGCGGAAGTTACTGCTTCCTGCCGTTTGGATATGGTTGGAATTCACCGTATGGTTATGGTTTCGGGCGCGATATTTGGTATCTGAGACTTCCGCGAGTTATTTATAATCAACCGCCGCCGTCGTATCAACAGACGCAAACGGGAGTCCTTAATTCAGGAGTTACCGGTAGATTAAGAAATAACAATTCAACAAATGGTGAACCGATGATTCCACCGTTTGAGAAAGTTCAACGTGATATTGGACGATTTCCGACAGAGCAGCAAGACACGCCAAATATTTATAGAGATTCTCCGCGTTTTCCAACTTCCGCACCGATGCAGCAACAGTCGTCGCCGGTTTTGAATTCGCCGACGACTGCACCGGTTAGAAAAGGCGACAACTAAAGGTTTTCACTGAATTATCTTTCAAAGCGAGAGATTTTTTCTCTCGCTTTTTTATTTGAAAAAATGAATAAAGGAAACTGCCGGTTCTCGTGTCGTATCTAAATTAAGGTATGGCTGTAAAATCAAAAGAAGTGATTGAATACCGTTGAAAAGCGTATGCAAAACTACACACGGAAGCAAATTTTTTGTGCCGACACGCACCAGAGTCAAAATCAAACTAAGCAGACAAATTAAGAAAATTGTCGAATAGCTCGGGTAATATTGATAAACGTGAACGGCGGCAAATAAAATCGTAACCAGAAAAACTCCAATCGGAACGCCGAAACTTTTTTGCAGAGCCGAGTATAAAACTCCGCGATAAACAACTTCTTCCACCAAAGGCGCGGTAAAAGTGGCAATAAACGCAACAACATAAACCGCCGTTCGGGAACTTCGTAAAATCTTTAACAAATCGTTATCTTGTTCGGGGAAATAGTAACTTGTAATCGCCGCCGCCGCGAAAATACCGACTAAAATCAGCAAACAATTCCAGATATTAAATCCGCCCCAACGCCAACCCAAAGTTTCCCGAAAAGAAAATTTATTTAACCTCGTAACAACCGCCCAAGCCAAAACGAGAGTCAAAATATGGGCGGGAATTATCGCAAGAACACTTAGCAGAACGGCTGTCGGGTCTGTTTGTAAAAATTCCGTCAGACTTGTTTGGTCAGAAAAATTTTTGCCTTGTCTGGCAAGATAAGGTAAGACGAAAAGAGTTGGAATTAAAACGATAAAAGCAATGCTGGCAAACCACACGAAAAAAGCCATCCAACTGTTCCACGGCGGATTGTTCGGTGTCGGATTCTCGTTGGTAAAAACCGGTTGCGGATTGACTTCGGAAAAATTTGCGATGGGTTCTTGATTTGTATTTTCCACGAAAAAGAGTTTAGCGAAAAAAAGTTCAAGGTTCAAAATTGAAAAACATTTGCGCTGAGAAAAGTCTGCATTTTGTGATTTTCATATAATCGCAGAACTTACGTATCTGAAACCGAAATCCAACCGCTGCCGACAATTTTTTATTGAAAAATAGTTTATAATTTAGAGTGTCGAGTCTAAAGTTAGACGAGCAAAACTATTAATTCTAAACTTTGCACTCTAAACTATTTTTCGGTAAATTCTTTTTCGCCGAAAGCTAATTTTGTCGGCAAACGCCTAAGTTCATAATTTTTAATTTTGAACCTTGAACTTTGAACCAAATAGAGATAACGTAAAATCCCGTGAGCAACGCGGAAAAAAATCCCCGACAAAATGTTATTGCAATTATTCCGGCACGTCTTTTCTCGACTCGCCTGCCGAATAAGTTACTCTTACCGATTGCCGAAAAACCGTTAATTCTCTGGACCCTGGAGCAAGCAAAAAAAGCAAAAAACATTTCCCGTGTAATTGTCGCAACCGACAGCAAAGAAATTTTGTGCGTTGTGCAGAGAAGCGGAAACGAAGCGGTTTTGACCTCCGAAAAACATCCATCGGGAAGTGATAGAATCGCGGAAGTTGCCGAAAATCTGCCCGAAAATTCGATAATCGTTAATGTGCAGGGCGACGAGCCTTTGATTTCACCAAATACGATTGAAAAAGCGGTTGACGCGATTTTGAAAGATGAAGCAGTTGATATTGCAACAACTTGCGAGCCGATTCACGATATAAAAGATGTTCTGAGTGCTGATGTTGTCAAAGTCGTTACCGACGGAAATAGTTTCGCGCTTTATTTTTCACGTTCGCCGATTCCTTTTCCGCGTGATTTGGTCAAAAAATACGGAAGTTTGGAAATTTCTTTGCAAAACGAACCGGATTTGATTTCAATCTTTCGCAAACACACCGGACTTTATGTTTATCGGCGCGAATTTTTGTTGAAATATACAAAACTGCCGCAAACAAATTTAGAAAAAATAGAAATGCTCGAGCAGCTTCGCGCACTTGAAAACGGCGCACGAATAAAAGTTGTCGAGGTTTCTGAAAATTCGATTGGCGTTGATACAAAGGAAGATTTTGAGAAAGTCAGGCAAATTATTGAAACGGAGAATATCATTTATCGGAGAGCAGATGTCAAAGACGCGCTCGCTGTTGCAAAAGTTCACGTCGAATCCTGGCACAAATCTTTTGCGGGAATTGTGCCGCAAGAATTTCTTGATAATTTATCGGTTGCAAAACGCGAGCAGGCATTTCGGCAAAGATTCGGCGAAGAAAATTATAAAATGTTTGTCGCCGAAACCGCGAAAGATGGAATTGTCGGGTTTGCGGATTTCGGCAAATCGAGAGAAAAAGATTTTGCATATGAAGCGGAACTTTACGCAATTTATCTTTTGCGCGAGTTTCAGGGAAAAGGAATCGGCGAAAATCTTTTCAAACTTTGTCAAAAGGAAATGATTGCCGACGAAGTAAATTCGATGTATCTGATGGCTTTGAGAATTAGCCCGTATAAATCTTTTTATGAGAAAATGGGCGGGAAACTTGTCGGAAAAGGAAATTATTTTCTTGCACTTGTCGAATATGAAACAGTTATTTACGGCTGGAGAGATTTAAGTAAATAAATTAATGATTGAAATTGAAAAGCCGTCACTTTTTGGCGTAAAACATTCAAACAGAGATTTTTCTGATAAAGATTCCTGGGGAAAGAATCAGTTTAATTCTTCTTTTCCTTCAGCCTTGTCAGCATATCTTTCATATAAAGGTTATGAAAATATTTTCATAAAACTCAACGAGAACCTTGAAACATATCACGACAAAATCAGCACTAATGTTTTATATGGTTTGCCGCCCGATTCGGAAAATCTTTTTTATTCGTTTGAATCGCAATTTCTTCTATATCAAAAATTTTTAATTGGAAATATCCCGCGAACGGATTTGGTAACGCAAAATTTGACTAATGGTTTTATTCTAAAAGGTCTTGAAGTAAAATTAACTGCTTTGCCCGATAATTCGACTTGTAATTTAGCGGAAGAAAATTACGGTTCTGAAATTGTTGTTCGTCCCGACACAATTGTTTATTTGGCTTGCAGTTTGTTTGAATTTTTTGAAAATCGGCAATCCGAATTGCAAAATATAATCGGAAATGATTTCGATGAGATAAGCGATTGGACTGAACCGAATATCGTTATTCCGTATCTCAAAAATATGATTCGCGTAATTGACGAAGTTTCGCTTGCCTCGATTGATTTCCAAACGCCGTTAGTAATGCAGCCAATTTGGAAAACGCAAGGTAAAAATCCGAAACTTGCCGAAAATTGTTTGGACGTTTTTGTTTGGAGCAATCTTGCTTTTATCAGATTATTTACTAAAGTTGCCAAATCAGAAGTGAGAGAACAAAGAATCACACGACAATTGAGAACTTTGGTTTGGCTGTTCAAAATGCTTTTCGATTTCAGCCGGGATGGACAAGTAAATCACGCTCGAATAATTGATTCGCTTTCTTATAATACAAAAAATGATAAGGCTTTTGCTTTAAGCGGAAGAGTTACGCATCAATTTATGAAAGGCGAAATTATGCAAAAGCCGCGCATTACGAAAGATGAAATTAAGAATATAATTTTAGGCGGCGGGCAAAATCTTTTGAGTCCCGAAAGGCGTTTTGACGCGATAATTTTTAATTCACCTGATTTGTTCGTTTAAATCTTATGAATGTCATTGATTTATTTGCCGGATGCGGCGGTTTGTCGCTCGGTTTCCAAAACGCCGGTTTTTCAATCAAAGCCGCGTTTGATAATTGGCAACCGGCGATTGATGTTTATCGGGCGAATTTTACTCATAAAATTTTTAACGTAAATATATCTGAAGAAATCGAAGTTTTACGCCACTTTTCCCCGCAAATGATAATTGGCGGACCTCCGTGCCAAGATTTTTCGAGCGCGGGAAAGCGTGACGAAAACTTAGGACGGGCGGATTTGACTTTATCTTTTGCCGAAATTGTCAGGCAGATGCGACCCGAATGGTTTGTGATGGAAAACGTCGAGCGAATTACCAGGAGCAAAATTTTGCAGGAAGCAATTGAAATTTACAAATCCGTCGGTTACGGATTGACGGCGAAAATTTTGAATGCAAGTTTTTATGGTGTGCCGCAATCAAGAAAGCGGTTTTTTCTGATTGGTCATCTTTCTTCGGACGATAATTTTTTGAACGGTTATTTGGATAAACAGCGAAGTCCGAAGCCGATGAGCGTTTCGGACTATTTGGGCGAAAGTTTAGAAATTGAGTATTACTATCGGCATCCGCGAAGTTATAAAAGACGCGGAATTTATAGCATTCACGAACCAAGCCCGACGGTCAGAGGCGTAAATCGCCCGATTCCGAAAACTTATATCAAACATCCGAAAGACGGATGCGCTCCCGACGGAAAAGTCAGACCATTAACGACGATTGAAAGAAGTTATTTGCAGACTTTTCCAAAGGACTTTAAATTTTTCGGCAATAAATCGGATATGGAACAAATGATTGGGAATGCAGTTCCCGTCAAACTTGCGGAATTTGTTGCAAATTGCATCAACGAATATCAAGCAGATTTGAAAGAAAACAAAATTATTAAGACACAACAATTAGCTTTTCATTTTTGAGGAAAAAGAGATGACAAAATATATTTTCGTAACCGGCGGCGTGGTTTCAAGTTTAGGGAAAGGTTTGGCGGCGAGTTCGATTGGCTGTCTTTTGGAAACGCGCGGAATGAAAGTGCAGATGATGAAACTCGACCCGTATATAAATGTTGACCCGGGAACGATGTCGCCGTTTCAACACGGCGAAGTTTTCGTCACCGACGACGGGGCGGAAACCGACCTCGATTTGGGACATTATGAACGATTTACGCACGCGAAATTGACGCAGGCGAATAATTGGACAAGCGGGCGAATTTATCTTTCCGTTATTGAAAAAGAACGACGCGGCGATTATCTCGGCAAGACGATTCAGGTCATTCCGCACATCACGGATGAAATAAAAATGGCTATCCGCAAAGTTGCCGATTCGGAAAATCCTGATGTTTTGATTGTTGAAATCGGCGGCACGGTCGGCGACATCGAGAGTTTGCCGTTTATGGAAGCGATTCGTCAAATCGGTAACGAAGAAGGCAGGAATAATGCGATTTTTGTTCACGTTACGCTTGTTCCGTATATCGCGGCGGCAGGAGAATTGAAAACCAAACCGACACAGCATTCGGTCAAAGAACTGCGCCAAATCGGTATCGCGCCGGATGTTTTGCTGTGCCGTTCCGACCGCCCTTTGTCGCTGGATTTGCGACGCAAAATCGCGCTTTTCTGTAATGTTCAGGAAACTGCGGTTATTTCCGCTTTGGATGTCGGCACGATTTATGAAGTTCCGCTGGCGTTTCACGAGCAGGGTTTAGATTCGCTGATTGTCGAATCTTTACATTTGACCGGGCAATTCCCGAACGCCGATTTAAAGAATTGGCGCGAACTCGTTTCGACCATTAAAGAGCCGAGCGAAGGTTCGGTAAAAATTGCGATTGTCGGAAAATACGTCGAACTCGAAGACGCATACAAATCTTTGCGTGAAGCGTTGACACACGCCGGCGTCGCCAATGATTTGCGGGTTAAAGTTGTCTGGATTGAATCGGAAAACTTGATGAAAGACGGCTATGAAGCCGAGTTACAGGACTACGACGCGGTTTTAGTTCCCGGGGGTTTTGGAAAACGCGGCATTTCGGGAATGCTTCGCGCTATTAAATATGCCCGCAAATCAGGAACGCCGTATTTCGGGATTTGTCTGGGAATGCAGACGGCTTGCATCGAGTTTGCGCGAAACGTCTGCGGTTTGCGCGATGCCGATTCGACGGAATTTAACGCTGAAACGCCTTTTCCGATTATTTTTAAGTTACGCGATTTGGTTGATGTCGAAAAACTCGGCGGCACGATGCGGCTCGGCGCGTGGCAATGCGAAATGAAAGAGGGAAGTTTGGCGCGGGAAATTTATCACAATGCTTCGGAAATTTCCGAAAGACACAGACACCGCTATGAATTCAATCCTGAATTTCGCGGAGTTTTAGAAAAAGAAGGCTTAGTTATCAGCGGAATTTCGCCCGACGGAAAGTTTGTCGAGATGATTGAACTGCCGAAGAAAACACATCCGTTTTTTGTCGCCTGTCAATTTCATCCTGAATACAAATCTAAACCTCTGGACGCGCATCCGCTTTTCGTTTCTTTCGTCAAAGCCGCGCACGAAAATCGTCTGAACAGCGAAAATTTAAAGGAAGACGTTTCGAGCGACAAGCAAATCGAAATGCCGGAACGCGCCGTCGTCGGCGAAGAATAAATATGAAGGTGAGAAAAGTCGGGCTGTCCGATTTGCAGGAATTGCGCGACATCGGCATCAAATCATATGTGCCGCATTACGCGCAAATGTGGAAACCGGACGGTTTAAATTGGTATTTGAACCGATGTTTCGGCGACGAATTTCTCCAGAATGAACTCGTTGACGCAAATGTTGAATACTATATTATCTCTTCCGCAGAACAAAATATCGGCATTCTGAAACTCGTTCTGCAAAAACCTTTGCCCGATTCCGATATTGAAAATGCTCTCTATCTCGAAAAACTTTATTTCATTAAAGAATGGACGGGCAAAGGTGTCGGGCGCGAATTAATGAATTTTGCTTTTGAACGCGCTAAAGAAATAAACTGTGATTGTGTTTGGTTGGTGGCAATGGACACCGCCGATAAACCTATTAGAGCGTATGAAAGAGTCGGTTTTACAATTTTTTGTCATAAGTTGTTGGATTTTGAATTGATGAAAGATGAATTCAAAGGAACATTCGTGATGAAAAAGTGTTTTGAGAAAAATGGAAATTAAACCTTTTCAAGTTGAAAATATAACTTTCGGCGACAAACGTTTGGCGTTTATTTTAGGTCCGTGTGTTGTCGAAAGTGAACAACACGCGCTTTTTATGGCACAGGAAATTAAAGATATTTGCAGGCACGTCGGCGTGAGTTTTGTTTATAAATCTTCGTTTGATAAAGCGAATCGCAGCTCGATTGAGAGTTTTCGCGGCGGCGGAATGGAATTCGGTTTGGAGGTTTTAGCGCAGGTCAAAGCAGAAATCGGCGTTCCGGTAATTACCGATGTTCACGAAACCTGGCAAGTTGAAAAGGTCGCCGAAGTCGCGGATATGATTCAAATTCCGGCATTTCTTTGCCGTCAAACTGATTTGTTAGTTGAATCGGCGCGTTCGGGAAAAGCCGTCAATGTCAAAAAAGGACAGTTTCTTTCGCCGTGGGACGCAAAAAATATCGTCGAAAAACTGCGGGAAGCAGGAAGTGAAAAAATTCTATTGACAGAACGCGGCGCAAGTTTTGGGTATAACAATTTAGTCGTTGATTTGAGAAGTTTTCCGGTAATGCGTTCATTTGGCGTTCCGGTCGTTTTTGACGTAACGCATTCGCTCCAACTTCCGGGCGGACTCGGCAAGGCAACGGGCGGGCAAGCCGAATACATCGAACATTTTGCTCGTGCCGGTGTCGCTTGCGGCGTGGACGCGGTTTTTATGGAAGTTCACGATAATCCGAAAAACGCGCCGAGCGATGGTCCGAATCAATTACCTTTAGATAGATTGGAAAAATTGCTTTTTAAATTGAAGGCGATTCACGAACTAATCAGAGAAAATTAAACCGCGCAGACGCGGAAACGGTGAGATGAAAAAATTCTTTAATATAACTTTTACCTTTTTACTTTTTACTTTTGCCTTTTTTAACTTTTCCGTATTTGCTCAAGACGAAAGCCGCGCTTCGATTACCTGGCAGATGCAGAAATATGATATTACAGCGACTTTACCGCAGACGGAAACGGACAGAAATTTAAATGTTAAAGCCATTTTGAATCTGAAAAATGTTTCAAGCAGCGCGGCAGCGCGGCTGACTTTGCGGATTTCGGAAAAGGCGGAAATTTCTGATGTCAAAGTCAACGGAGCGACGGGAGATTTCAGCAAAGGTGTGGAAAGAATTGATGCAAGCCGCAATTTACAGAGAGCGATTGTCCGTCTGCCTTCGATTGCGCCGAACGGAACGATTTCCGTTGAAGTCAATTACAAATTGAAGGTTGATGAAAATTCGGGCTTAAACGCGCTTTCGCCTGCCGGTTCGCAGTTTCTGCCGCTTTCTTTTTGGTATCCGACTCCGAACAGTTGGTATTTTGCGCGTGGCGCGGATTATGCGCCGTTTCGTGTAAATATAAATTCGGGAAACGGCTTGACGGCTATTTCGTCGGGGACGGAAAATGCAAATGTGTTTGAGCAAAAATTAAACGGTCAACCGTTTTTTGTAACCGGCAATTGGGACAAAGTTGAATCAAATAGTGTTTCCTTACTTATTCCAAAAGGTTTGGACGCAGAAGCGCAAAAACGCGCCAATGAGTTGGCAAGTTTGGCTGCCGAAGCAAAAACTTTTATGGCAAATCTTTTAGGAGTTGCGCCTGATGTGCCGATTCGGATTGTCGCGGTCAAACGCGGCGCGGGTTTTTCGGGCGGCGGAACTGTTTTTGTTGATGACAGCCTATTTCGACGGCAGAAAATTGATTCGCAAACCGCGATGACGATTGCCGATGCAGTTGCGAAAGTTTGGCTCGGAAATGCGGTTAGTGTTGACGGCGATGCTCACGGTGTGATTCGTGAAGGTTTATCGCGCTATATCGCCACGCAGTTTTTGGAATCGAAATACGGAAAAGATGTTGCCAACATCGAGCGTTTGCGTCAACGTACGGCATACTCGGCAATTTCTAAACGTGATGCGCCGTTGAATATCGTGTCGCCGCTTGACGATTATTATTACACCGAAGTTACGAACAAAGGCGCGATGATTTGGCGATTGCTGGCGAAAAAAGTCGGGCAAGACGAGTTTTTTAATGTTTTGCGGGCGAATATGAAAGATGGAAATTTGCAGTTGAGCGAACTGCGCTCCGCTTTTTCGTCGCAGAAAGAATTTCTTGATTATGCGTTTGACCAGGTTACCGACACGAATTTGCTGGTCGGTTTACCGCAGACAAGCGGCGCGGAAACAAAAGTTGCATTGCGAAACACAGGTTCGATTGAGGCAGCGGTGAATGTTGTGGCGACGACGGCAAACGGTGAAAAATTGCCGACGCAAGCGACGATTCCGGCGAAAAGTTTTGGTGAAGTGAGTTTCAAAACTCCGAATAAAATAGTGCGAACGGAAATTGACAGCGAAAAACTCTATCCGCAAACCGATTATTCCGATGACATTGCGCCGCGTGAATTTGATGACAGCGATTCGCTTTTAGCCGTTAAACGCGCTTTTGATAAACAGGATTTTGCCAACGCCGAAAAGAATGCGCGAATAGTATTACAAACAACGCCGCGTTTTGATGATGTCAGGATTTTACTGGCTCGCGCGCTTTTAGCGCAGGGAAAAAATGCGGATGCCGAGAGAGAATTTCGCGCTGTTTTAGATGAAAAATTGCCGACGGCGAGAAGTCTGGCTTGGGCAAATGAAGGACTTGGCGAAGTTACCTTGAAAACCGGGCAGAACGCGCAAGCGGCGAAATTTTTTGCAGAAGCTATCAAAGCCGATGCCGAATACGGCGCGACTCTGGCGGCGCGTGCGGGCAGAATTAAAGCAAACGGCTCGACGACGATTGACGAAAGCATTAGAGCGTTTTTCGCGCAATTTGATAAAGCGGCAATTTCCGGTCGCAAAGCCGATGTGGACGCGCTGATTGTGGCGGGCGAAATTCCAAAATTTGCGGGCGGAATCGCGGGAGCGCAGGAATGGCAAACGAAAGTTTTACAAGTTGATAAAATTGACGCGAGTAATGCTTTGGTTGAAGTTGGATTAAATATCAAACTGCTCAATAAAAATGCTGAAAGCGGAACGGCTGTGTTTCGTTTGGCGAGAGTCGGAAACAATTGGAAACTAAGCGGCGTGGAGATTTTTGAAGTTCGATAAGCTACATTATAATATAAAGGCACGATAAAAATTTCGTGTCTTTTTAAATTTTAAAATAATGAGCAAACACATTTCGGCAAAGGAAATCAAAATTCGTGCTAAGAAAATCAAACTACTTTTGATGGATTGCGACGGAGTTTTGACGGACGGACGGCTTTACTTTACGGAAAACGGAGAAAAAATGAAAGTCTTTCACGTCCGCGACGGTCAAGGTTTGGTGATGTGGCACAAGGCTGGGTTTCGCTCAGGGATTATTTCGGGAAGAGATTCTAAAATTGTAGAAAAACGGGCAGCCGAACTCGGAATTCATTTCATCAAACAAGGCTCAAAAGATAAGGCAATTTGTTTTGAGGAAATTTTAGTCAAGGCGAAAGTTTCGATGGAAGAAGTTGCGTTTGTCGGCGATGATGTTCAAGACATTATTTTATTTAAAAAGGTTGGATTGCCGATTGCGGTTGCCGATGCGGCTACGGAAGTTTTTCCGAATGTAGTTTTTATAACCGAAGCGAAAGGCGGATTAGGCGCAGTTCGAGAAATCACGGATTTACTCCTAAAATCTAAAGAAATTTTAGGGCTTTCTCATAAAAATTGAAAACAAGGCAGCAAACAGTTATTTTTATAGTTTTCGGACTTAGAAAAATAGCTAATTATGCAACCTTGTCAAAAAGATAGTAGAAGTTTTTTCGAGAAACTGC
>JBPCPU010000136.1:0-32534 GCA_050998795.1 Pyrinomonadaceae bacterium | reverse complement strand
TCATTTTGCCGCTCTAAATAAATTCATTCCAATTTCTTCAAAGTTCGCGTCGCCGCGCAACAGCACCGCCAGCATTTCCGCCGAAAGTTTTTCGTTCGCAAAATCTTCGGCTTCCAATTTTTCAAGCAAATCATCCGCGCTTAATACTGCGTTTTCTTCCTTCAAAATTTCAAAACACGCTTCTCGTAACGAGTCTGCGTCAAGGTCGTCTTGGTCAATCTGCTCATTCAATAAAAACGCGCCTTGCGGATTACGAACGAACAATTCGTCGTTTTGCAGACAGTCTTTTATCGCGTCCAATTTTTTATCGTCAAAAGTCTTTCCGAAAGTTTTGTTTAATTCCCATTGAATTTCATAAGCCGACAACGGACGCTCGGCTTGCGCCAAAACCTTTTGAATCGCTCGCTCGAATCGCCAATTCGTATGAACGAGCGTCGTGTCCGGCGATTGACTATTCGGTTTGAAGCGCAGTTTCGGCAACGCTCGTAAGGCTCGCCAAAGTTT
The DNA here is from genome assembly GCA_050998795.1 of Pyrinomonadaceae bacterium. Taxonomy (GTDB): domain Bacteria; phylum Acidobacteriota; class Blastocatellia; order Pyrinomonadales; family Pyrinomonadaceae. The sequence continues at coordinate 32,030 of JBPCPU010000136.1, read as the reverse complement.
ATCAGCTAAATTTCCCGTTTCGGCGATTTCCAATTTCCGACACAAATCGCCGAAAGTCAAAGGCGGCTCGGAACGAACGACGGTGCGATTGACAAACTGGCGGCTCGATATTAAAAACTCGCGCGATTCGTTTCCCCAAATTTTCAAACCGTAAAAACCGAATCCGAAATTTTTCAGTTCTTCGGTTTGGCTCAAAATCGTCGGCAACGAAGTCGCGGCAAGCGAACGAAATTTTTGTATCCGGTCGAGTAACTCGGTCGCCGTCAAAGGACGGTCGGCTTCTTTCAAAACCTCGACGACTAAATCTCGCAGATAACCGCGTTCTTCCATTTGCCATTCGGCGAGCGCAAAATGAAACCGGCGCAAATCTGTAAAACGCTTGTCCTCGCGCAAAATTTGCGCTGCTTCGCTGGCAGTGGTTTGGTCGGTCCAGTCAAAAAATTTATTAGCGATAACGTCGGTCGTCGAGAATGAACGCTTTCGTTCTTTTAGCAAATTATAAAAATCGTTTCGCATTTCATTCCATCTTTCCGGCGGCAGCCGAAAATGCTTTCGCAGACCGATGGCTCTTCTATCCAAAAGATAATAATCCTTGTCGTATAAAGCGATATTCATTAGAGTAAAAGGCGAAAAAGCAACCGCGTCCACGCCGAATAATTCTTTGGCTCTTTCGATAACTTCTTCAGGCACGAGTGGACGCTCGGACGCGGATAGAATTTGAAAGGCTATTTGGCGGGCTTTGCGTTTCGCGGTCAGTTTTACCAAGGGCTTGTCCGGCGCGTCGAAAGTCAAAGCGAGATAGTTGCTAACTTCGAGCGCGTCTAAAAATTCTTTTTCCCTCAAATCGTTAATCGAATTTTTCAACTGCTCGAACATTTCTTTAAGCGGAACAGCTTCATAACGCCGACTTAAAATGCTTTTTACCGTTAGGCAAATTTTGGAAGCGAGTTCCGTTTGCGGCTTTCCTTGAATAATTTGACCTTCGGCAAGAATCGGAATTTCGGGCGCGAATTCAGCCAACAGTCTGACGTAGAACGAAGGTGAAAAACTAAAATCCGTTAAATCTTTTTGCGTCCAATGAACTAACAATCGAGGCGTTAGCGGACAAACGACGGCAAGACAATCGCGGCTGACTTGCTCAAATAATTTTTCGCCCGCTCGTCCGAGACGAAGTTTTAATCGTTTTAAATTTTCGCTTTGTATTTGTCTAATCCGCTCTCTTGTTACGCCGTACTTCCCGCCGACTTCTTCAAGCGTTAAAGGTTCTTCTCCCGTCGCGCCAAATCGCAAGCCTAAAATATCTTTGTCTCGCGGCGGCAATTCGTTCAAAAACCCGTCAATAAATTTGACGAACTGCGCCAAATTTAATTCCTGCGGCGTTAAAGCAATTTGCGGCGCGGATGATTCAATTTTGAACTCGCCTTGCTGGACTTTCTCGATGAAAGTTTTCAAATCAGAAACGGTGTGCGAATCACAATTGCGAATGCCTTTCAGATTGTTCACGGAAAAACCATGCAAATCGCCGACAAGACGAAAATTTAAATCGCATAGAACATTGGCTAATCGCTTCGGCATCGGGAAGGCAGCGAGCGGCAAACCGCGAACTTCTTGCGGAACATAAAGCGTTTCGGCTTGTTGTTTCATTTCCGCCGTCTTCTTCGTTTCTATAAAATCTGCTAATTCTTGAGAATCGTCGTCCGATAGATGGTTAGCGATAAAATCTTTTAATTCGAGTATTGTTCCGCGTCCGCAATTTTTAGCAAGATAAATTTCCTTGTAGAATTCTCCGTGCAAATCATCCAATGTGCGGTAGCCGAGTTTTTGAAGAACATTCCATAACCGAACCGACACGGGCAAATCCGCCGTCGTCCATTCTCGAACGGACAGAGGAATAAAAATCGTTTCCGAAAGCAGCGAGGTTAAATCTTTGCTCATAGATTTGATGAAACGAGCTTGAAGTTCGTATAATTTTTTATAAAAATTTAAGTTAGCTGGAAAGATAAAGTAAAACGCGCTCAAAATCAACTATCCCAAACGAATGGCTGACGTTTTCTCCAAAAGCAAAAGGTCGGAAGTAATGCGAGCTGTCAAATCTCGCGGTAATAAATCTACCGAATTAAAGTTAATCGAAATTTTCAAGAATTCTAGAATTACCGGTTGGCGAAGAAATTATAAGCTATTCGGCAAGCCGGATTTTGTTTTTCCCAAACAACGTCTTGTCGTATTTGTGGACGGTTGCTTTTGGCACGGTCATGATTGCCGAAACACTAAACCTGCCGATAATGCAGATTATTGGCGACAGAAAATTGAAAGAAATAAAAAGCGCGACGAAACTGTTTCTAAAACTTTAGCGGAAAAAGGCTGGAAAGTTTTACGCATTTGGGAATGTCAGATGAAAAAGAAAATTTTGCCGCCGGAATTAAATTTTTTTGAAAGCGAAACATAAAGCATCAGACATCCATTTTTCCTCTTTCAACATTAATCCCCAAATTTTTCATTCTCCGATGCAGATGGCTGCGGTCAACGCCCATCAATTCGGCGGCGCGGGTGATATTGCCGTCGGCTTCGGCGAGTTTGTGAATAATAAATTCGCGTTGGTAAGCGTCGGTTGCTTCCTTAAAAGACGGAAAGCGAAAACTCGCTGCGGGCGATTCATTGGTTGCGTTAAGTTCGGGCAAATCACTAGCCGAAACTTTTTGTTTGCCGTGCATAATGACGACGCGCTCAATCGTATTGCGGAGTTCGCGCACGTTGCCGAGCCAAACGTAATTTTGCAAAACTTCAATCGCTTCGGTCGTAAAATCTTTCGGCTTTTTCCCGTAATCAAAAGAAAATTTACGGTTGAAATGTTCGACTAAAAGAGGCACATCTTCCAATCGTTCCCGAAGCGGCGGAATCTGAAACGGAATTACATTGAGGCGATAAAACAAATCGGCGCGGAAATCGCCGTCTTCGATTAAATTATCCAGCCTTTTGTTTGTCGCGGAAATTACTCGAACATCAACTTTTACCGCCGTGTTGCTTCCGACCGGTTCAAATCTTTGCTCTTCCAAAACGCGCAGCATTTTCGCCTGCACGCGCGGCGACATATCGCCAATTTCATCAAGAAAAAGCGTCGCGCCGTCGGCAATTTCAAACTTCCCTTTTTTCGCCGTCAACGCGCCCGAAAACGCGCCTTTCGCGTGTCCGAAAAGTTCCGATTCGACTAAATCTTCGGGAATCGCGGCGGAATTTATCTCGACAAACGGCGCATTTTTCCGTTTCGATTGCGCATGAATCGCTCTTGCCACCAATTCTTTTCCCGTTCCCGATTCGCCCGAAATCAAAACTCTTCCGTCGGTCGGCGCAACGATGGCAATTTGTTTTCGCAACGCCCGCATCGCAATCGAATCGCCAATCATTTCATATTCCTGATTGAGTTGTTCGGTTAAATTTTGATTGGCGCGTTCTAATTCTCTCTGCTTGATGGCATTTCTGACGGTAAGAACGGTTTTTTCGATTGAAAGCGGTTTTTCGATAAAATCAAACGCACCGAGTTTCGTTGCATTGACAGCGGTTTCGATATTTCCGTGTCCCGAAATCATTACAACGGCGGAATCATTTCCCTGTTCACGCAATTTTTTTAAAGTTTCCAAACCATCAATATTCGGCAGCCAAACATCAAGCAAAACACATGCAAAATTATTTGTTTCAACCAATTTTAGACATGCTTCACCTGACTCGACGGTTTCCACATCAAATCCTTCGTCTTCCAGAACTCCGCGCAGAGTTTCGCGGATGCCGCGTTCGTCGTCAACGATTAAAATGGAATTGAGCATTCTTAGATTTTATGGCAGGACAACGATGTTGCCGAACTGTCTGAAATGAATATCAAAGGCGAAGGCACGGTTTATTCCGAGTTTTTTCATTACGACTTTGCTCGAACAATCAGTAAAACTCCACTCTTTATCGGCATATTTCTTAAATACTTTCCAACTTTCGATAATGTCCTCGCTGCTCAAATCGTAAACGCCCGTCAGAGAACCGTTGAAAAATTGCTCTCCGATTTGCAAAGCGCGTTTATATTCGCCACGCACCTTAAAAAGCGTTAAGGTTTCGTCCACCACATAATTTGACGTAATCAAAGGTTCACGATTTTGCAGAAACCAATTTCTGGCTTTTTCGTGATTTTCATCGGTCGGCACTATACTGCCGAACCAGCCGCCCGTATCTACAAAAATCATCGCGCACCGTTTTCCCCGTAAAGAACTTTATCGTGGTCGCGCCCCGAAAATTTATCGGTTTTGCCTTCAATCGGCAACGCCGCCAATTCCGCCAAAATTTCGGCAGGTGTTTTATCCTGCTCTTCATCCTGCGGAGTAAGAATAATTACTTGAACTTTTACGCCTTCGGAAACGGCTAAAGGTTTGTCTAAAATTAAAGTTCCGTTTTCATAAACGGCGGAGATTGTTTGGCTCATTTTATACTCCTTGAAGAAATAGAATCGCGCTCGTCGTCAACGATTAATTCATTTAGGCATTTGTTACTCAACTAATATGTTTCTTCAAATTAATGACATTTAATTTTCCTAAATAACGATATAACTCATTCCATTTTTCTCGCAAATCATTTCGAGAAAAATCCATTAACTTAACATCGGATTGTTTTGCGTCTCTAAAATGAAAAACTCTGATTTTCTCACCATTCGTTACAATATAATAAGGTGGAAATAGCCATAAAGCATAACTTCTGGCTTGCAAAGCCGCGTCGTCTAATGCTTTTTCGCCTTTCTTTGCCTCAATTATCATCAAAGCATTTGCACTATCACGCTTTTCACCATCGAAAATCACAAAATCGGCTTCTTTGTTAGTCTTCTTTGAGCCGTGAGCCATAGTTACTCGATGACCAATGGCACAATCTTCTTCAGCATAACCCAATTCTTTCAGCAACGGCATAATAAAGAAGTGTTCAACTTCTCTCTCGCTCTCAAACTTTCTTTTTTCTATTTTTTCAAACCACTGTTGAGAAGGTTTATAAATTTCAATCGTTCTGTTTTCTTCAATGATAATTTTTGCCGCTTGAGGTTCTATTACTGAAAAAGTCAGCCATTCAAATTTAGGCTCAAATCCAAAATCAAATTCAGTTTCAGTAAAAATACCTTTGGACTGTAAAGAGTGTTTAATTTCCTCGATTCTCTCTTTTGAGCGTCTTTCGACCCCAAACTTTCGCCAAAATGTAGAACTTTTCAATCGCCTTTGCTTTTTTGACGTGGCGAGAATTGACTGCAAAATTTCATCGGCTATTTCTGCGACACTTAAATTATTTTTCATTACAGATTTGCTCCTTCGAGAATTATTTTGAGATAAAACCAAGCTATCGGCAATTCTACAATAAACTTCGCGCCTTTGGAAGAATTATTAACCGCGCGGATTTTGCCGCGATGTTCGGAAACGATTCTTTGCACGATTGCTAAACCCAAACCCGTGCCGCGTCCTTTGGTGGAAAAATACGGCTGAAAAAGTTTCTGAAAATCCGACGGCGAAATTCCGTTGCCGTTGTCGGCGACTTCCGCGACGATTAAATCCCGCGCCGCGTCGTGAAAGGTTTTGATAGAAATTTGTTTGTCGGCTTGCGGTTCGTTAAATGCTTCAATCGAATTTTCGATTAAATTGACAAACACACGGCGCAATTGCTCGTCGTCAATCATTGCCGTCGGCAGATTTTCAGCAAGACTAAGTTCGATTTGCACATCGGAAAAACGGTCGTCATAAAGTGCAGCCGCTTGTTTGATAATCGCGTTCAAGTCGCCGCTTTCTAATTTCGCGTTTGGCAGGCGCGCGTAACGTGAAAACTCGTCAACCATTGATTTTAAGGAGTTGACTTCGCGCAAAATCGTTTCCGTTCCGTCTTTGATAACTTTTGCGGTTTGGTCTTCGCTCTTCGGTTTTTGGTTTTCACTTCTAGCGGTGAAAACTTCCAACAAACTTTGGACTTTGGACTTTGAACTGACGCGAATCGTTTGGCGATTCGTTCCGCCGAAAGCTGAATCGGTGTCAGCGGATTTTTTATTTCGTGCGCCATTCGACGCGCGACTTCCTGCCACGCCGAAGCGCGTTGGGCGGCGATAAGTTCGCTTAAATCTTCAATCACCAAAACAACTCCGCCTGTTTCGCCGAGATTTCGCGGCAGAGCAGTTGCGGTCAGTGCAACAGGTAAATTTTCGTTCGTTGATATGTTTTCATCGGCGTGTTCGCGCTGCAAAACGGTTTGCTCGCTCGCTTGTCCGATTCGTTTAGCGCGATTTAAAAGTCTTTCCAAAATGCTGCGGTTTTCTTCGTTGACAAGCTGCTTTAAGTCAAATTCCGCGAAATCCGCCGTTTCAAGTTTTAAGATTTGTATCGCCGCTTTGTTAATCGTCGTTACCCGATTTTTGCCGTCAAACGAAATTACGCCGGTTGAAAGCGATTGCAAAACGGTTTCGATATATTTGCGCCGTTCAGAAAGTTCCAGGGAATTTTCCTCCAATTTGTTCGACATTTGATTAAAAATCGAAACGAGCAGCGCAAGTTCGTCTTCCGCCGGAACGTCAACGCGATGCGCCAGATTTCCGCGTGCAATTTCATCTGCGCCTTCCGCCAAAGCTCTAATCGGAACGGTCAACCCGCGAGCGATATAAAACGCCGTCCAGCTTGAAGCAAAAATCAGCATAAAGGTCAAAACGCCAAGCGTCAAAAGCCCGAGCTGCCGAATCATTACTTGCTTTTGCTTTAGCTTTTCAAATTCAATCAGCGAATTTTCGACAATCTGACTGACATTTTCGGCGGGACGAAAATCAGGCACAATAACCAGCATTCTGCCGTCTGAAAATCTCGCCGCCGCTAAATCGAAGCCTTTTCCGTCCGACAAAATTTGTTCGTCAAGATTTCCGCGACGGGCGAATTCAAGCATTTTATTGAGTTCGGCTTTTTGGTCGTCAGTTAATTTTTTTTCACTTTCGGCTAAAATTTTCCCGTCTTTGGAAATAATTTCAAGCCGTGTTAAATTTCCCGCCTCAGCCAATTCCTGCAAATTCTGACTATTTATATCGCGCTTTTCCAAAACATTTGCCAATAGATTAACTGTTTCCTGAAGTTTTACGGTTTGGTTTTCGATTGATTGATTTTGCACCTGTTTGGCTTCACGAATGACGTTTTCGGGAATATCCGTGAACCATCGGTCGAGCGCGCGATTCATAAACAAATATGAAAAAACCGCCATAGCAATAATCGGCAAAAGACTGATGGCGAAAAAATACAGTAAAAGCCGCTTTTTTATTTCCGAGCCGAGCTGCAAAGCGCGTCTTTCGCGCCGAAGTTTCACCAGACTGCGGATAAAAATAAAACCGAAAATAATAAACGCCAAAAAATTAAGCGAAGAAAGCGCGTAAAGCAGAACCGTATCGTTAGCAGATTCAACGGAAAGGGTTTTCCAAAGATTGGATGATTGCAAAAGCACTAAAAACGTCAGCAAAATCAAGACCAAACCGCCGAGAATCCAGGGCGGCGAACGTCTTTTCGGTTTGCTTATTTTTTCGCTTTTCATTCTGTCAGTTTAACATAAAACCTAAGCTAAATTTTCTTTACTTATCAATACCCAACTCGCGGTCAAATTTTAAAGTGTTAAATTTACGCCTAATCAATCTTGTTTATTTTTAAGCAGATATTTTTTGCCTTTCAGCCTTTTCGGCAGCAAATCGTCTGTCGTATATTTCTCATAGCCCGCGCCGTAGCCGAGTTCTTTCATCAAACCGGTCGGCGCGTTGCGAAGATTAAGCGGAACGGGCAAATTTCCAAGTTTTTTCACATCTTCGAGTGCCGCTTTGTATGCCTCATACGCGCTTTTATCTTTTTTACAGCTTGATAAATAAGCAACGCCGTGCGCGAGATTGATACCGCATTCGGGCAAGCCGATTATTTCCACTGCACGAAAAACCGCGTTTGCCACGACGAGCGCGGTCGGTTGAGCAAGACCAATGTCTTCGGACGCAAAAATTACCATTCGTCGCGCAATAAATTTCGGGTCTTCGCCGGATGCAACCATTCGCGCCAGATAATAAAGCGCGGCGTCAGGTTGGCTGGCTCGCATACTTTTGATAAACGCGCTGATGACGTTGTAATGTTCGTCGCCTTGCTTGTCGTAGCGCAAAAATTTTGACTGCAATGTATTTTTCAGCGTTTCGACGTTTATTTTCGAGTAAAGCTGCGCCGTATTTTCAATCATCGTAATTGCCTGCCGCGCATCGCCGTTCGCCATCGCAATCAGCCAATTTTTCGCTTCTTCGTCTAACTCGAAACCGGTTCGCTCAATAATTTGAGCCATTTCTTCCGCCGACAATTCTTCCAAAACAAACACGCGCAGACGCGAAAGCAGCGCGGGAATTATTTCAAAACTCGGATTTTCCGTCGTTGCGCCGATTAAAACCAGTTCGCCGTTTTCGACAAACGGCAGCAAAAAATCCTGCTGTGCTTTATTAAACCTATGAATTTCGTCAAGAAAAAGAACTCGCGGACGATTTTCGCCGCTCGGGGTTTTAATAATTTTGCGAATGTCGTCCTTCCCGGCGGAAACTGCCGAAAGTTCGTAAAGGTCGGCGTTGATAGCATTGGCATAAATTCGCGCCAGAGTTGTTTTGCCGACTCCGGGCGTTCCCCACAACACAAATGAAAATATGTGTTTTTGCTCAATCGCCAGCCGAAGCGGTTTTCCCGCGCCGACAAGATGCTGTTGTCCGACAAATTCGTCGAGCGTGTTTGGTCTGATTTTATTGGCTAAAGGCTCCATTTTTTAATCGTAAATCGTGAATCGTAAATTGTGAATCGTTCTAAGAATTTACCGAAAATATCAGCTTATGAACAGCTTGTCTACAATTTACGCTTAAAACTTAATATCAAATACCTATTTACGATTCACAATTTACGATTTACGATTTACGAAATAATAAACCGATAACCGACACCGCGCACAGTTTGCAAAATCTGTGGATTATTCGGTTCATCTTCCAAATATCTCCGCAGCCGCACGATAAAATTATCAATCGCCCGCGTGTCCGTATCGACGTGCAAATCCCAAACTTCATCTAAAATCGTCTTGCGCGAAACGGCACGTCCGGCATTTTCTATCAGATGCCGCAAAAGTTTGGCTTCCATCAAAGTTAGATGAATCGTTTCCGTTTCGGTTTTTATTTCCAGATTCGTAAAATCAATCGTCTTGTTGTTAATGACAAAAATTTCTTTTGAAATCGGCGAACTTTGAAAAGAATTATTCTCACGATTCATCCATTCGCGTCTTCGCAAAAGCCCGTTCAAACGCGCCATAAAAATCGAAAGTTCAAAAGGTTTCGGCAAATAATCATCCGTTCCGGCTTCAAATCCGAGCAAAACATCTTCGGGACGATTTCGCGCCGTGAGCATTAGAATCGGCGTGAAGTTTTCGGCTTCACGAAGAGTTTTAGCAACCGTAAAACCGCTCAATTCCGGCAGCATCACGTCTAAAACAATCGCGTCAAACCGTTTATTTTTGGTCAATAAAATTTCCAAAGCCTGTTTGCCGTCGCCCGCGATTTCAACCTCAAAACCTTCGGCTTCGAGATTAAAACGCAAACCGTCCGCGATGTGCTGTTCGTCTTCGACAATTAAAATTTTCATAGTTAGTCGTGAATAGTGAATCGTAAATCGTGAATCGTAAATAGAAATCAACTACGATTTACGATTCACGATTTACGATTCACGGCTTTCGGTAATTGCACAACAAAGGTGCTTCCTTTTTCTTCGCCTTTACTTTCCACCCAAATTTTACCTTTGTGTTTTTTGATAATCGAGCGAACAATATACAGCCCCAAACCTGTGCCTTTAGCTTTTTGGGTCGAAAGATTCGGAACGCGGTAAAATCGCTTGAAAATTCGTTTGAGTTCGTTTGGCGCGATTCCGACACCTGAATCCTTAATGCGAATTTGGAGATTTTTTTCGTTCCAATTCTTCATCTGAATTAAAACTTTCACATCGTCTTTAGAATACTTTACGGCATTGTCAATCAGATTTGTAAAAACCGTTTGAAGTTCTAACGCATCGCCAAAAACTTTTGTATTATCTTCGGTTTCGACAAGATTGATGGCGGTTTCAACTAAATTATAACGACTGCGGATTATTTCAATGGATTCTTTGAGAAGATTTTTGAGATTGATTTCCGAAATGTTGAGCAATAACTTGCTTTCGCGGGTTCGTCCGGCTTGCAGCACCTGTTCGACCGTATTTAAAAGACGATTGCTGTCGGTCAGCATAATCTCATAAAATTCACGGCGTTTATCTTCCGAAACTTCGCGCGTTTTCAAGGTTTGGAGATAAAGCCGAATCGAGGCAATCGGTGTTTTCAATTCGTGCGTAACGGCATTTAAAAATGCGTCCTGTTGTTCGTTGCGGCGAATTTCCCGGACGAGAAAAATTGTGTTAAGAACCAGTCCCGTAATGATTAGCGCAAAAAAGACAACGCCGAAAACAAGCAGTGCAACTTCGCGCAGATTGAGCAAAACCCAGCCGACATTCAAGGCAACCGCTAAGGCAACAAGGCAAATTCCCAAAACAAGGAAAACAACGGCGGTTTTTCGACGACCTGCAACTCGCATACCTTTAAAGGATAAAGGATAAAGGCGAAAGGCGAAAGTTCAGAATTATTTTCTAAAACTTTCGCCTTTCGCCTTTCGCCTTTCGCCTATATTAAGCTGCTTCCTGTAATGCTTCGGATTCTACTTCCTTTTCAAATTCGTAGCCGTAGACATCGCTGACCAAACCTAATTTTTCCAAAAACTTGATTTGCAGCCAATTGACATCGAATTCATACCACGTCAAACCGTGTTTCGCCGAGCGCGGATGCGCGTGATGATTGTTGTGCCAGCCTTCGCCGAACGTGACGGCGGCAATCAAACCGTTGTTGCGCGAATCGTCGCGCGTTTCAAAACGTCTTGAACCCCACAGATGCGTCGCCGAATTGACCAGCCAGGTCGAATGCCAGCCAATCACCTGACGCAGAAAAATTCCCCACAAAACCATCGGAAATCCGCCGATGGCATACAAAATCACGGCGGCGATAATCGGCGTAACCCAATAATAGTTCGACATAAAGACGTGAACTTTATCCTTCACCAAATCGGGCGCGTAACGCAATTGGGTTTCCTCAGTTTGATTTTGCGCCGTGCCTTGAAAAATCCAACCGACGTGCGCCCAGAAAGTTCCGTCGCGCGGAGTGTGCGGGTCTTTGTCGGTTTCGGTAAAAGCGTGGTGAATGCGGTGCGTCGTCACCCAATTGACCGCGCCCGATTGCAAACCGAGCGTTCCGCAAAAGGTTAAAAAGTATTCGACAAATTTCGGCGCTTTGAAACCGCGATGCGTCAGCAGGCGATGATAACCCATTCCGATTCCCCAACTTCCCGCAATCCACCAGGTTATCGCGGCGGCGATTAGATTTTGCCAGCTAAATGTGAATAAAGCGGCAACCGCCAGGACGTGGAAAATTGTAACCACCGAAAGCGTTACCCATTGCATTTTATTTGATTTTGTGTCTCTTATTTCGATTACGTTTTGCATTTATAAATTCCCCTTTACGATTGCTAAAAAATTAATATCCAACATTTTTTCGTATGTTAGATGTCAATCGTAACAGGTTTTTAGCAGTGTAATTGTAAGAGTTTTGTAATAAAGGATAATGAGCCTTACTGCGTGGAGATGCACAAAGCAGAAATAACTTGGTTAAAGATGCCGTTGCTAAGTGCGTTCGCATTTTCACGCATTGCAATACAAAGCCACAATGTTTAAAATTAATCTGATGGTTGATATTTACTTTAAATCATTCCTTTTGTTTGACTTTCTTTCCTAAACAACAAATAATGCAGTCAATATGTATGTAACAAAGACAATAGCAGTTAAATAAGTTGGCTTTAGCAAATCTAGCTGTTTTATAAACCTATACTCGTAAATAGTTTGTGATAAAATTCGCAAACATTTAATTTAAGTAATTGTATTTATAAAAACAGTGAGCAGAATGTGATGACTAAAGGGCTACCTAAATTTAATAATCCACCCGTAATAGAAACCGTTTTAGGGGTAGAGTTTAAACCATTGCAATCTTGGCAGATACCGCACTTTGGGTTGTTTTGGAATCGCATTCGTTCAAATTACCAAAGATTTGCCGTTCAACCACCCCTTCCTGGACAAGTTGAAAAATTTGGTAATGAACAAAATACATTAACAATTAGTCTTAATAAGTCCCCCGAGGCAAGATGTTGGTTTTTTGATGATAACGGAAATTGGCTTTTGCAAATTCAAAATAACCGATTTATCAGCAATTGGAAAAGGGCTTCGCCGTCTTATCCTAATTACAAGGGTTTTAATGAACGTTTTGAAAGAGAATGGAATAGATTTAATGAATTTCTTAACACTGAAAAACTGGGGCAACTGCACTTACTTCAATGTGAAGTAAGTTATATAAATCATATTGAAGTTAATATAAATTTTGACGACCTAGGCGATATATTTCCTATATGGGGCGAAATTAACAAAGAAGGTTTTTTACCCAAACCAGAAGCTGTGGGCTTTAATACAGCTTATGTAATTCCAGAAAATCGTGGACGACTCTACGTTGCAATGCAACCAGTAGTCCGTCATTCTGATTTCAAAGCTGTTATACAATTAGCGATAACTGCCAAGGTAAAAATTGCATCTGACAATAACAATGGAATGATTGAAGCACTTAAATTAGCTCACGAATGGGTTGTTTGTGGTTTTACTGATTTTACTTCTGACAAGATGCACGAAGTTTGGCAGCGAAAACAATAGAAGGAGGTTTATTATGCCATTAGATGCTATACCAAGTTATGTTCCAGAAAATTTAGATACACAATGGAGTTCTGTGTCTTCATTTTTTGAAGAAAGGTGGTGGTGGAAAAAGCTTGAAGAATTATCCAGTCTTAAGGAAGATTGGGATAGTTATGGTAGTCGACCTATCCAACCGGAAGCAAGGGAATTAGCTGCAAAGTTATTATCTGATTTAGTAAAAACAGATATGCCTGAACCCCAAATCTTCCCGGTTTCAGGTGGAGGTATTCAATTAGAATGGGAAAATTTAAAATGCGAGTTGGAAATTGAAGTATTACCAGACGAGTCTATTGAATATCTAATTGTTGATGAAGAAGGTAAAATGTACGAGGGGAAAATACCTCAATATAATAATTTTGTTGAAGTTGCCTGTCTTACTAAATGGTTTAAAAGTGAGAAACCGAGCATTAACGACTTGTTAAATGTTTATGTCCCCACGCTCTGATGATAAAAGTATTGCAGATGAAGAGTTACTATGGCGAAGAATCTGCGATGTTCCACAGTGGATTAAAAAATTAGAGGACGGTGAAATAAAGCCGTCCTCTGCTGCATTCCTTGATAATTTTACAAACGAAGTTTCTGTTAATGTCGCGTCACTTACAACGCAAGAAAAAGTGATGGAAAAATATCCTGATATGGGCTTAGTATCTATCAAGGCGGGTATGCCTCGTTCAATTGGGCATATTATCGCAGCAACTCCAGAAATTGAAGACACTTCGCATCGCGTAATTTGCCCGCCCCCTGACATTAAAGGTAGTAAAAGAAAATCTCTTGCACGGAGAATGGCAGAAGAGTCAAAATGGATACTTTATCCAAAAACACATCGAAATTGATTCTTTTATCATTTGACTTTTCAGCTATATATTACCCGCATAAAAGGCATAAAAGGAAACTTTAAAAGTAAGAATAAGACAAAATGCCTGCATTTGTTACTGATTGAGATTTAGCGGCAAAGCCTTCTTTACAAGAGTTTTGTAATAGCGTGGATAAATGATATTTTGTGGTTAATAGAGTATAATCAAAACACAAATAAAAATTTGTCAGAGATAATAAATTCGCCAGTCGTTGAGGAGAAAAAATGAGAGAAAATGATTCGATTATACAGGAAAAACCGCAGAGCAATTTAACTCGTTGGGGCATTTACGCCTTGATTTTGTTAATGGTTTTTCTAGCGGGTTTCATACCGATGTGGATGCAGAAGCGGCAGGTTTCGCAAGACCTTGAAACGACGCGGAAACAGCTTCGCAAGGCGGAGATTAAAGGTTTGCTGACAACTGCGATTGTCGAATCAAAACGTGCCGAATATGAACCGGCGCGGAAGGATACGAGCGAATTCTTTACGCGCTTGCGGGCTGAAATTGATAAAAGTGCCGAAAATGACAAAAGCGACGATAGCGCACTGACGAAAGATGAGCGCGGCAAACTGAAAACAATTTTTGATAATCGGGACAGCACGATAACGATGCTCGCTCAACGCGACCCGGCTTCGACCGAACGGCTGACCGATATTTATGTAACTTATCAGCAAGCCGTCGGACAAACATTAACCGCGATGCCATCCGCTGCGCCGACGCTTGCGACATCACCTGTTTCGCCACCGACACAACCGACACAGCAGGTTCAACCGACTCAATAAAACAGAATGCGTTTAACGTGCGGGTAAAGCCTTAATTTGAAAATGTAATCAACACATTTTTCAAGAAAAATTAACTAAATCGTACGGTTATATTTTGTTATTTTACAAGGTCTTTCCGCGCATTGCACAGCCGTCATCACCGCCTTTTGGTTTGTAAATAATTGAAGCCTTTGCGTAATTAAATGAAGCCTGAGCGCAATTAAATATCAATAAACTCAATCGTTGAGAAGCGGTCTGTTCCCGCCGTTGGAGAAACTTGAGTGGACAGCGGGAACAGACCGCTTCTCAATGACACGAGGTGTTTTAGTTAGCAAAAATGAATTGCGCTCAGGCTTCAAATAAGTAAATATCCTCTCGGACAACTGAATTTGCTTAAAACTTACTATAATGCCGCACTTTTAAAATTTTGAGAAAATGATTATACTTTTCCTTTGCTTAGGAAAACTTTAAGGTTTTTGGAAGCATTAAATACAGGCTAAGTTCTTATATTAAGCACGGTTGAAGTAGATTATCAATCTCTAAAATAAAATGACAGGCGGATATTTAAAGCATATTTTGGTGACGGGCGGCGCGGGATTTATCGGCTCACATTTGGTTGAACGCCTGCTTAACGAAGGCGATTGGCAAATCACTGTCATTGATGATTTTAATGATTTTTACTCGCCGGAATTCAAACGCGCCAATGTTTCTTCGTTTCTATCCAATCCGCATTTTTCGCTGTCTGAAATTGATATTTGCGATGCGGAAAAATTACGGGAAGTTTTTGCTGCAAACAAATTCGATGCAATTGTGCATCTCGCGGCGCGTGCCGGCGTGCGACCTTCGCTTTTGCAGCCGGAACTTTACGCGCAAACTAATATCAACGGCACGCTTAATCTGCTCGAATTAGCCAGAGAATACGGCGTTGAGCAATTTGTTTTCGGTTCGTCCAGTTCGGTCTATGGAATAAACTGCAAAGTTCCGTTTTCGGAAGAGGACAAAATTTTCCAACCGATTTCGCCCTACGCGGCGACGAAAGCGGCGGGCGAACTTTTGTGCCATACTTATTCGCATCTATATCCAATTCGGACGGTTTGTTTGCGATTTTTTACCGTCTACGGAGCGCGGCAGCGACCCGATTTAGCAATTCGCAAATTTTCGCGCCTGATATTG
The DNA here is from genome assembly GCA_050998795.1 of Pyrinomonadaceae bacterium. GTDB lineage: Bacteria > Acidobacteriota > Blastocatellia > Pyrinomonadales > Pyrinomonadaceae. Next base: position 16,361 of record JBPCPU010000136.1, on the reverse strand, counting down.
GAAGATAAGCCGATACCGGTTTTCGGCGACGGCACAACGCGCCGCGATTACACCTATATTGACGATATTATTCAAGGAGTTCGCGCCGCTATTGATTACACGCAAAGCAAATACGAAATATTTAATTTAGGCGAATCGCAAACGGTTGAATTGAAAGAATTGATTAGACTTTTGGAAGAAAATCTCGGAAAAAAGGCAATAATCAATCGTCAACCAATGCAGCCGGGCGATGTGCCGCAAACCTTTGCCGATATTACAAAGGCGCGAAAATTACTCGGTTATAATCCGCAAACAAAAATCAAAGACGGTATTAGAAAGTTCGTCGAATGGGTCAGAGCAGGTTCTGCCGTTTTGATAAATTTGTGAATTTAGTTTGACGTCAAAAAGACGGTTGAACAAAAACATTCGATGAAGATACAAACTTCTGAAGTTTGTGAAGTTTATGAAAACATTAGAAGGGAAAAGAATTTTAGTAACCGGCGGAACGGGTTCTCTCGGACAAACGCTGGTTAAACGTCTGCTCGCCGGAGAACTCGGAAAACCCGCACGTATCACGGTTTTTTCGCGTGATGAAGCCAAGCAGCATTATATGCGGCTCGATTATTTGCACCGCAAAACGGCGACCGACGACGTGATTTATCAAAATTCGCAAGACCTTTTGAATTTCCGCATCGGTGATGTCCGCGATTATCCGGCACTGCTCGCGGCGATGCGCGACGCGGACGTGGTTTTTCACGCGGCGGCACTCAAACAAGTTCCGTCGTGCGAGTATTTTCCGTTTGAAGCCGTGCAAACCAACATTTTTGGAGCGCAAAACGTGGCACGGACAATTCGTGAGAATAATCTTCCGGTTGAAACGGTCGTCGGAATCTCAACCGACAAAGCCTGCAAGCCGATAAATGTCATGGGAATGACTAAGGCTTTGCAAGAAAGAGTTTTAATCGAAGCTAACCGCGATTGCCCAAACACAAATTTTATGTGCGTGCGTTATGGCAATGTCATCGCCTCGCGCGGCTCAATCGTTCCGCTGTTCGTCGAACAGGTGCGAAGAAATCAACCGGTAACCGTTACTCTCGAAGAGATGACACGCTTTCTGCTTAGTTTGAATAAAGCGGTGGACACGGTTTTCGCGGCAGTTGCTGACGGCGAGCGCGGTGAAACTTTTATCCCTAAAGTGGCGGCGGCAAAAATAATTGATGTGGCAAAAGCATTGATGGGCAATAAGGATTTACCGATTGTTTTCACAGGAATCAGACCGGGCGAAAAAGTCCACGAAATAATGGTTTCGGAAGAAGAATGTTTTCGCACAGTCGAGCGCGGCGATTATTATGTAATTCTGCCTGTGCTGCCCGAACTGCGTAGCGAGGCGGATTTCACGCCCGCCCTCGAAGGCGAGTATTCATCAAAAGATAAAAATATCACCGTTCCGCAGTTGCGCGAACTGCTGGCTGATGCAAGTGCTGAAATAGCCGCTTTTTTATAATTTTGGATTTAGTTAAAATTTTACAGCATCCAACGAATACAAGGACAGGCTTATTGTGGCAAATATTGGAAAAGCACTTAGACATTTTCTCAATTTGGGAAATAGCTCACTAAAGTTAAATACCTTATCAAATCTTTTTGGAAGCGGATGGTCAGCACTGCTCAACCTTATCGCCGTGCCAATCTATCTTCATTATCTGGGTGTTGAAGCATACGGTATAATCGGGATTTTTTATACTATCCAAGCCTTTACCGCTTTGCTCGATTTTGGAGTTTCAATAATTATAAGCCGTGAATTGGCTCGCCTTTCCGCACATCCCGAAAATGCACAAGAGATGCGCGATATAACGCGCATTACCGAGATAACAACATGGATAATGGCGGCTTTGATTGGACTTTTTTTGTTCGCGCTTTCGCCAATTGTTGCAATGTATTGGTTACAAAGCGAAAAATTACCGGTTACAACCGTTAGCCAAGCGTTGATGATAATGAGTGTCGGATTTGTCGCACAATGGACAATCAATTTCTACACAAGCGGTTTGGTTGGCTTACAACGTCAGTATTTGCTTAATGTAATTAACAGTGTTTGCGCTACTCTTCGCGTTGTTGGGGGTATTTTGATACTGGCTTTTGTCTCCTCGACAATTCAATCCTTACTGCTCTGGCAAGCCTTTATAAGTTTTGTTCAAGCTGTGATAATGGCTTTTGCTATCCGAAAATGTTTGCCTCCCGCTTCTTCGCCGTCGCGCTTTCGGTGGAATTTACTTCGAGAGAAATGGCGTTTCGCAGCCAGCGTAACTACCATGGGAATTCTTGGTTTGATTTTGTCTCAACTGGATAAAGTAATTTTGAGTAAAATGCTTTCGTTGGAGTTTTTTGGTTATTACATTTTAGCTACAACGATTTCTAATATGAGTTTAGGATTGATTGCCAGAGGAGTTGCCAATGCTGTTTATCCGCGTTTTTCTTATCTGGTCTCTCTCAATGACCAAGTTAAATTGTGTGATTTATACCATCGCAGCACCCAAATAGTCGCGGCTTTAATGTTGCCGGTAGCGACTCTTTTAATTGTATTTCCATATGAAATTCTAAAGTTATGGACGCGAAACCCGGTTAACGCGGAAAACACTTGGCTTTTATTGATGCTTTTGGCAATAGCTACTTCGCTAAACGGGTTTTTACATATCCCTTATTATTTACAATTAGCAAATGGATGGACGCGAATTATTATTACCACGGCATTGATTGGAATATGTGTCATAACTCCGACAATGCTTATTACTGTTAGTTATTACGGTGCAACAGCCGGAGCCGCTAGTTGGTTGATGGTAAACTTCTTAACAATTATAATAAATGTTTATTCATTACATAAATATACGCTTAAGGGCGAACAATGGAAGTGGTATTTTGTGGATATTATCAAACCTTTTGTAGTGGCATTAGCCGTAGCATTTTGCGGAAAACTTTTTTTGGAGACAGATGCATCACAGTTAAAGACTTTATTTATTCTGAGCATAACCGGTTTTGCCGCCTATGCTTTGACGGCGTTATCACTCAAATCTGTGAGAGATTTAATTTGGACATCTTACAAATCTTATACTCGATTTGCTCCACAAGGACAAATAAGAGAAGATAAATCGTTATGGCTGAACTAGAGCTAACAACCGAAACTGTCAAAAACTGTCCGCTCTGCGGCAGTGATAAAGCAAAATTTTTGTTTTGGAATTATGACCGTTTGTATAACTATGCCGGAAAGTTTGGCACGGTGCAGTGTGAAGATTGTGGATTGATTCGCCTTTCTCCTCGCCCGGTGAAAGAGCAGTTAGTAAATTACTATCCAACCGATTATTACAGTTATCAAGCATCAGAATATTTTACCGAAAATCATTCCACTAAAAATTTAAAGTCACGTTTGCGTGATACGGTCAGAAATACGGTTCTGTCGTCAATCGGGTATTCGATAGAATCTCGAAATTGGCAAAAACTTTTACAGCCGTTGTTCGTCAGTTTGTTTTATAAGCAAGCGACTTACGGATATGAAGATAAATTTGCGCGTTATGTTCCTAACGGTACGGCTTTGGAGATAGGTTGCGGCAGTGCTTCTTATTTAAGCCTTTTGAAACATCACGGATGGCAGGTTGCCGGTGTTGATTTAAGTCCTCAAGCCGCCGAAGCCGCAAAAAAATATTTTGACATTGACGTTTTCGTCGGCGAATTGGAAGATGCGCCTTTTGCTGAACAATCCTTTGATTACATTCGCATGAGTCACGTTGTTGAACATTTCACTAACCCTCTGCGAGCCATGAAAAAAATTCGTGAGATTCTCAAACCGAATGGTGTTGCATATATTGAAGTCCCGAATGCGGAAAGTTTTGAAAGCGAAACAAGCGGACGTTTCTGGTATGGATGGGATGCACCGCGTCATTTGTTTATGCTCACGCCCGCGACATTGCACAGATTAGTGGAATCATCCGGTTTGAAGATTGAAAAGATGTTGACACAAGATTGGAATTCTTTTTGGTGGGACAATACGTTTAAACGCGAGGAAGAAACTGGCGAATGGCTTGAAACGCGACCGTACTACACGAAAAAAGATATTCCAAAATATGCATTTCGGAGGCTGTCTTCAAAAATCGCGCAAATGTTTAAACCACATAGCGGATATAATATTTGTTGCTGGGTAAGCAGACAGGATTAAGTTAATGTGTTATCGGGAGTAAACATTCTGCCTATTTAATATCGTATTTACAGCTAAGTAACTGGACGGAATCTTTTTGTAAATGTGCAAGGCATCCAATAAACCTTAAACATCTTCTTTTGCAACATTAAAGCTTAAGCCATTTACAAAATGATTTAGTCCGATTACTTATTGCAAAAAACTTGCTTCTTTAAGGTTGCATTACAAGTTCGCCATATATGAATAGAAGGAAACCCTTATTCTCCATTCTCATTCCAACATATAACCGCGCTGCCTTTTTACCGTTAGCAATCGAAAGCGTTCTACGACAAACTTTTAAAGACTTTGAGCTGATAGTTTCTAACGGTGGTTCTACGGATAACACTAAAGACGTAGTAACTTTGTTTGACGATGAACGAATAAAATACGTTGAAGCTGACACGCGATTAAGTATGAGTGATAATTACCAACGCGCTTTTGATTACGCAGCAGGAGAATTTATCATATTTTTCTCTGATGATGATGCGTTCGTGCCAACAATGTTGGAAAGAGTTGAGCGAGTAATCAAAGAGCAAAATGCGAAAATGGTAGCTTTTCATACTGCTTTTTATTACCCCGAGAGTTTTGAAGAGTTTAACGACCGAATTGCAAGCAATAGTTTATTGTTTTTACCATACAGGGGAAAAACTTCACCTGTGAAGTCGCAACACGCTTTAACGCAAATGTTCGGCAATTTTGGATTAGTCAAAGTTCCCAAAGATACCAAACATTTTCAGCCATTTATCGGAAATATAGTTTGCCACAATTCTATCTACAATAAGATAATACAAAAAACGCCTCGGCTATTTCCGATTGTGCCAGTAGACGTATATTTGGTAGCAATGATTTTAGGACTTGCCGAAGAATATTATCATTTGAGCGAACCTTTACTTGTTTGGAGTCGGTGGAGCAAAAATGCGACGGCACCTTTTAATATGAAAGGTAAAAGCCTCCGCCAACATTATGAAAAACTGTTAGAAGGCGAGTCATTAGAATACGTTCCGATGAAGTTTGCACTGCCGAACAATTGCACCGATAACGCTCTTTTGCAAGCGAAGAAGGATTTAGGTGAGGCGGCGAGTTACTTGAATGTTGATTGGGGGACATATTTCATCAGCAACTTCGAACAGCTAATGTATCTTAGTGAAGCGGGAGTGGACACGAACGAAGAATTCCAAGAATTTAGCTACACACTCGCCGCACAACCAACCGAAGTGCAAGTTCACGTGCGTGCGGTAACCTCAAGATTTACTGCTGTCATGAAAAGGGAAATTAGAAAAAGAATTCCTTTTGTCGCTAAAAAGTTAAGAAATCTATTTATGCTAAAGCAAAACGAAAAACCGATTATAGTGAGAGGTGCGGAGGCGGGTTTCAATAACTTTTTGGAATGTGCCAATTACTTGGAGCGGAATCTCGACAAATTCTCCAAAGGTTAGTTCTGCACGATTTCGATCCTCACGAGGAAAAAGCTAAAGTTAATTGGGTTGAATACTATTTCAAAACATACGAAAATTTAACGTATTTAAAAAGAATGAAAGTTAATGTTGCGCCAGAATTTCGTGAATTTTACGAAGTTTTGTCAAAAGAACCCACGGTATTACAACAGCAGGTGAATTCAAAAATTAGAAGTTTCAGGTTTATTACTAAAGAATTTTTTTATTCTGAGCATAACTGGTTTTGTCGCATACGCTTTGACGGCATTATCGCTTAAATCCGTGCGAGATTTGGTCTGGACATCATACAAATCTTATTCTCTATTTGTTCCGCAACGATAATATAGGAACGAGATTATTTTTTTGAGAGGTTGCTTGCTGTTCAAAAAGCGTGAGTTAAATATTATTAGGTTAAGAGGGTGTAATCGTTATGGCTGAATTAGAGTTAACGACAGAGGCGGTCGAAAATTGTCCGCTCTGCGGTAGTGACAAAAAAAAGTTTTTGTTTTGGACTTACGACCGATTGTATCGCCTACCGGGAAAGTTTGGGACATTGCAATGCGAGCAATGTAGTTTGATTCGGCTTTCGCCGCGTCCGACAGTTAACACTATTGGCATTTACTACCCGGACGACTACGGAGCATATAAAACACCCTTACTTACAATTGAGCAAGTTAGGGACACAAATCGTCCTTTTGGCAGTTTGCGTAATGCTGTAAGAGATTCGGTTATATCCGGTTTAGGATATGACACTGGAAAATTAACCGGTTGGCAAAGAGCTTTTCGTTTGCCAATTACCAAACTTGCTTACAAAAAAGCAACATACGGCTTTGGGGATTTATTCCCTAAGTATGTTTCAAACGGAACGGCTCTTGAAGTTGGATGCGGCAATGGAAAGTATTTAAATTTCCTTAAGTATTACGGATGGAAGGTTGTTGGGGTTGATTTAAGTCCCCATGCTGCTAAATCGGCTAAAGAAAATTTCGATATTGATGTTTTTCTCGGACAACTGGAAGATTCTCCTTTTCCCGATGAGAGTTTTGATTATATTCATCTGAGCCATGTTGTTGAACACTTTTACGACCCGCTTGAAACAATGAAAAAAGTGCGGAATTTACTTAAGCCGAACGGTATTGTTTATATCGAAGTTCCGAACGCCGAAGGCATCGGCGCACAAATGAGCGGAAAATTCTGGTATGGATGGGATGCACCCCGACATCTTTTTATGTTTACTCCTGAGACACTAAAAAAGACGTTAGACGAGGCTGAATTAAACCTGACGAAAATGAGAACGACGGTGTGGGATTCATTTTCTTGGGCAAATACATATATCGAAGAAGAGAAAAGCGGCGAGAAACTTGCAATTAGACCTTCCGTAAAACAGGGTGATTATTTAAAAGTAAAAGGACAAGGCATAGCGGCACAAGTTAAGCACTATTTAAAACCACTTAACGGCGATATTATTTCCTGTTGGGCAACTAGAATGAAAGAGTAAACTCGTTTGCCGCAAAATATTCAAATCTAAATCTCAGGGCGAAGTATGTTACCTAATAAACCATTTTTCTCAGTTTTAATGCCGACTTACAACCGCGCGCATCTTTTGCCTTTAGCGATAAAAAGCGTATTGCAGCAAACTTTTGAAGATTTTGAAATAGTAATCAGCAACGGCGGTTCGACGGATAACACAAGAGAAGTTGTTGCCGGGTTTTATGACCAGCGCGTTCGTTATATCGAATCAAAAGAAAGACTCAGTATCGGGGATAATTACCAAAACGCTTTAAATAACGCAATGGGTGAATATCTGACTTTTTTGTCTGACGATGATGCTTTTGTTCCCGTTATGCTTGAACGGGTTAAAAAAATTATCGAAGCAGAAAAAGCAGAAGTCATCACATTTCGCGTTTGTAGTTATTACCACGACGAAGATATTACTCTTAACCGCAAAATCGTTCCGAACACTTTGGTAATTTCTCAATTTACAGGCAAAGTAACGAAATTTGATACAGCGCGAGCAATCAAATTGCTTTATCGTTTGCATGGTCTCCACGATGCTGAACAAGACGATAATTTCATCGTGTCGTTTTTGGCTAATGCCGTATATCATCACTCGGTATTTTCGCGTATGAAAATGATAAGAAGTAAACTATTTGCTACTACTCCGGCAGATTTATATGTTGCCGCAGCAGTGTTTTTCGTTACCGATTGGTATTATTGCTTGGATGAACCTTTGCACGTTTGGAGTAATTGGGCAGATAACGCGACCGCTTCACCACATAAAAAAGGTAATAAACTTAAAGAACACTACGAAAAACTTTTAAGCGGTGAAAAGTTGCGGTTCACTCCGCTAAAATTTGCTTTACCGTATAACTGTGATGTAAATGCTATTCTTCAGGCAAAATACGATTTTGATAATCATAATGTGGAAACTAAAATTGATTGGGTTCAGTATTATTTTTCAATTTACGAAAATCTAATGTATCTAAAAAGAATGAGGCTTGATATTTCGCAGGAACTTCGTGAATTTAACGAAGTCTTGTCGAAAGAAAATAAAGAATTAAAACATCAGGTGAACTCAAAGATTAAAAGTTTCAGATTTATTACTAAAGAATTTTTAAGAAATATTCCTTTTGCTTTATATTTGTCAAAAAGTCTGTTTAAGAGAAATAGTTTGGACAAGCGAATTATAGTAAGTGGTAACGAATGCAAATTCGATAATGTTTTAGAATGTGCAAACTTTTTAGCTGCGAACTTTTTAAATCGTTAGATAAATTGTTTGAATAATATCAACATAATTATATCCGCAAGATTTATTAAATATATGAAAATATTCAAAATCGTCCCCGCGCTTCGGCGAATTTGGAACGAAAGAAAATTGCTTTGGCAGCCGCCCGGACATTTTTATTCACCGATTCCTTCAAACGAAGACATCAGCGCCCATCAAGCGAGTTTCATCATTCCTAAAAATATCCCAGGGATTGATTTGAACGAACCGGAACAATGGCGATATTACGATTTTATAAAAAGTTTTTACGCGGAAATGCCTTTCCCCGAAACAAAAACGGACGGGATTAGATACAGTTTCGACGGACCAAACTATGGATATTCGGACGCCATCTGCTATTACGGTATGATTCGGCACTTGAAACCGCGAAGGATTGTTGAAATCGGCTCCGGCTATTCGTCCTGCGTCGCGCTCGATACCAATGAATTGTTTCTGAGCGGCAGTATGGAATTGACATGCATTGAACCGTATCCCGAACTTTTACTTTCAATTATTAAAGAAGAGGATCAAACGGCGATGAGCATTATTCCTTCAAAATTGCAGGATGTAAATTTAGAAACGTTTTCCGCCTTGGCGGCTGGCGATATTCTTTTCGTGGACTCAACGCACATCAGTAAGCTCGCCAGCGATGTCAACCGGATATTATTTGAAATCCTGCCCGCTCTAAATAGCGGCGTGTTCATTCATTTTCACGACATTCATTACCCGTTTGAATACATTCCCGAATGGGTTGAGCAAAACCGGGCGTGGAATGAAGCTTATTTGCTCCGCGCGTTTCTGCAATATAACGAGGCGTTTGAGATTGTATTTTTTAACACGTACTTAGAGCATTCTTATCCTGAGAGATTTATCAAGGATATGCCGCTTTGTATGAAGAATGTTGGCGGAAGCATCTGGCTGAGAAAAAAATGAATAATCAATCCCGATAACCGAACACCTATCCCAAAAATCAACGACCGCAAGAAATTCAATGTCGTTTTTATTTACATAGTTAAAAAAAAGGAGCAAAGTGTAGAGTTAAATGCAGATTAGAAGTTTTTCAAACAACTAACTCTTTCCTATTCGTTATAGCTAATTAGTTCTTCTTTTGAAGAATTATTTCGTAATTATCAATGAGTTCTCCTATTTTAGTCAGCGTCATTATTCCAAATTATAATAAAGGTCATTACCTGGCTGAAGCAATTAATAGCGCGTTGGCACAGACGTATAGAGATACAGAAATCATTGTCATAGATGATGGGTCAACTGACAACTCAGATGAGGTTTTACGAAGTTACGGCAAACAAATAAAATGGTTCAAGCAAAAAAATAGCGGCGTGTCTCACGCACGTAATCGAGGCATTAAGGAAAGTCAAGGTGAGTATCTAGCATTTCTGGACTCCGATGATTTATGGCAACCGACTAAATTGGAAAAGCAAGTTGCGTTGCTTGACGCGAATTCCGACATTGGATTGTGTTATGTAGGAGTTGAGCGAATTGATGAAGATTCAAAATCGCTCAATTATATTGAAGCAAATGCTTATCCTGATTATTGTGAGGCTTTGCTTCTTTATTCGTGTATCGTCAGCGGTTCGTGTTCATCGGCAATGATACGCCGTCGAATTATTAACGAAACAAACGGTTTTGATACGAATTTCACAAATTATGAAGATTGGGAATTTTGGCTGCGATTAAGTTTAATGACTAAGTTTGCTCCGATACCAGAGTTTTTGGTGAAATACCGCGTTATCAAAGGAAGCGCAAGTTTTAATAACACAAAAATTATCGAGCAAAATGTTATAGATATTCTGACTAAATTTTTCAGTCTTCCAAACTTACCTGAAAAATATAAAGCAATTAAAAACAAAAGTTATAGTAATAATTGGATAATTTTATCTGGAGATTATTTATACGCAGGAAAGTATGCAGACAGCTTGCGCTGCTTGTGGAACGGATTTCGCCTGCATCCGCAAAATGTTGTGCGCCCTTTAAGATTGCCTTTGCGTTGGACAAAGCGACTCCTGACAGGTAATGTTTAATCGTTCCTTACAGGTTTAATTCCCCGTAGCTCTGCTACGGAATATACTGTGCGAATGAGCGAACTCATTCATAAGAAACATAACGTCAGTGTATTGCTGTATCACATAGTATGTCCGGCAAAATATCGAAGAGCAGTATTTACGCCGGAGGTAGATGAGAAACTCAAACAGATATGCGAAGAAATATCTTTGCGCTATGAAATCGAGTTTCTGGAAATTGGAGCCGATAGCGACCACGTTCATTTTCTGGTCGCGTGCAGTTCCAACTTACAGTCCGACAAAGATTGTGCGAACAATCAAATCAATCACCGCCAAGGAAATCTTTCGGCAGATGCCGGAAGTGAAAAAGCAGTTATGGGGCGGCGAGTTTTGGTCGGACGGATATTTTATCAGCAGCGTTGGGACGCACGCCACTGAAGAAATAATCAAACAGTATGTCAAAAATCAAGGCGGAATGGATGATTCAAGTCAACCGAGTCTTTTCTTTTGATACCTCGCGGCTCTGCCGCGCGGAATTTCATTTTCAATTCAACGGAGTTTTTTTTGAATGAGTGAACTTCTTGTTTCAGTAGTAATTCCTGCTTATAACGCCGCCAAAACGCTCGAAGCAACAGTGCGAAGCGTGTTCGAGCAAACAGTTCAGGATTTTGAAATTATTATCATTGACGACGGCTCGAAGGATAATACGGTTGAAGTTGCACAATCAATCGCCGAACAAGATTCGCGTGTAAAAGTTTTGTCTCAGCCGAACGGCGGCGCGTCCGCCGCGCGAAACACCGGAATCAAAGCGGGAAAAGGAAAATATGTGGCTTTTCTCGACGCGGACGATTTATGGCTGCCGCACAAACTCGAACGCCAACTCGCCGTTTTGAATTCCGAAAAAGATGTAACCGCCGTTCAATCCGGCGTGTATTATGTCAGAGACAATTTGGAAGTGATAAGCGTCGGCTGGTGTGTTGAATCCAAAGACGCTTTGTCGGACACGCTATTTTTTCAAAACTTGCCGGGTTTGATGTCCACTTTGATTGTCGAGCGTGCCGAATTTGACAAAATCGGTTTGCTTGATACGAAACTGGTAATTCTTGAAGATTGGGAGTTGGCAATCAGGCTGTCGAGATATTGTAACTTCCAAAGTATAGAGGAGCCGCTGGCTTTATACCGACAATTTCCAGGAAATCGCAGTCGGGATTTAAGCATTCACATCGAACCGGGCTACATAGTTTTGGAAAGACTTTTCAAAGACGCTTCGCTTCCGGCACACATTAAAAAGCAAGAGAAACAAATTTATGCAGCTTTTTACACAATGCTCTGCGGCGGAGCTTATAAGGTCGGCAGGTATGGTGAAGCGTTCAAATGGGGAATAAAAGCCATATCTAAGCATCCGACGGCTCTCGGTTATATCGCTTTGCTGCCTTTGAGAAAGTTAAAAAGAAATTCTTCGCGCCACGCCATAACGCAAGAATACAAAATGATGATAGATAGTCTGGCGAATCAACAAACCAAAATTTAGAAACCAAATGATATTTGACAAGCTTTTTGTTTCTATGCAAGGATTTATAGAATAGTCATCGGCAGCCTAAATCTTCATCATTATAGGAATCGCATTGGGTAAATTAGGTTTTAAAACGCACTTTAACAAACAATTGAGCGGGGTCAAAGTATGAGTTTGTCAATTATAGCCACTTGTCCGACTTGTTTAAATAAAAAGAACACTGAAGTCGGCGCGAAAAACGATTATCTGTTGATGCGTTGTGACGATTGTCAAACGATATTTGCCAAAGTCGCGTTTGAAATCGAGAAAACCGCCGATGAAGTAAAACAGATTTACGACGGCTATTATGATTCCGCAAATTTCCGCTTGGCTCCGGCAACGGGTATGTCTCTGCTAAAAACCATTACATCCTTCGAGAATTTTCGGCAAACTGGAAAATTGCTTGACATTGGATTCGGTGAAGGCGGCTTGTTGACCGTTGCCGAAAAAAACGATTGGAAATGTTACGGGACGGAGTTATCACCACAGGCATTAAAGTATGGAGATGAGAAAGGATGGATAGTTGCGAAGGACGTTTTAAGCGATGAGCGTTTCGAGAAAAACAGTTTTGATATTGTTACGATGATTGAATTAATCGAGCATGTTCCGAACCCGGATGATTTTTTACAAACTGCTCTTTCGCTGCTTCGTCCGGGCGGATTACTTTATTTGACCACACCAAACATTAAAAGTATAAATTGGCGTTGGCTGGGAATTGATTGGAGCGTGATAAGTCCGCCGGAACATATAGCTATTTGGAGTCCGGCAGGAATGAAAAAAGCCTTAGGCAGAAACAATTTTACCGCAAAAGAAATTCGGACGGATGGATTTAATTCGGTTGAAATTTTGGCTCGGTTACGCGCCAAAAAAGGAGAAAAGATAGCGGTTGACAGAAACAAAGCGGGTTTTGCTTTGAATCAGGCTTTTACGAGCAGTCCCTGGCGATACGCCATAAAACTAACCGTCAATCGAGGATTAAGTATTTTTCGGCTGGGCGACGGAATAAAGGTTTGGGCGTTTAAACAAAATTAAGCGGAGAAATTCAAATTTCCTCGCTCATTTTGAAAACGATATACTGATGTTACAGAACGAGATGTATAGTTGGACAACTTTAGTTTTGTAGATTACTGTTAGCGACAAAAAATTAAAAATCATAATTTCGGGAAAACAAATGAAGAAGTTTGTTGGCAAAAAATGAAGGTCTTAGGATTATGTTCACATCCGGTCGAAGCGGCGGCAACTCGTTATCGTTTGGTGCAATACGTTGAGCCGTTAGCCGAACGAGGTATCAATTTGACGGTCAGTCCTTTTCTCAGCCGACAGCAATTCGGTTCTTTATACCAAGGAGAAAAGTTTTTGCAAAAGGCTTTCGGTATGTGGCGACCATTTTTACATCGTCTGGCGGAATCGTTCAGTATCGGCGATTTTGATTTATTGTTTGTCCAGCGTGAAGCAATGCTTTTCGGTCCCGCGTTGTTTGAAAACCTTTACCGAATAATCGGAAAACTACCTTTGATTTTGGATTTGGACGATGCGACCTACATCCGGTATGTAAGTCCTACATTCGGTAAAATCGGAAGTTTTTTTAAATTTTTCGGCAAGATCGATAATTTGATTCAAAAAGCCGACGCGGTGGTTTGCGGAAATTCTTTTATCGCCGATTACGTCGAAAAAAAAGGCGCGAAGGCGGTTATTATCCCGACCGTCGTTGATACGAATAAATTTTACCCGGTCGAGAAAAATAACAATCCGCCCGTTATCGGCTGGATTGGAACACATTCGACTTTTCCTTTTTTAGAATCGCTTTTTCCGATTTTGCAAAGTTTAGCGACCAAGCACGATTTTATCTTAAAAATTATCGGAGCCGGGCGTGCGAAAATCGAGCTTGACGGCGTGAGAATCGAAAACGCTAAATGGAGTTTGGAACGCGAAATCGCGGATTTTCAATCGCTCGATATTGGGTTGTATCCGTTATCAACAAGCGAAACTATGTCGCATGAATGGATTTTGGGAAAATCCGGCTTCAAAGCTATTCAATATATGGCAGTCGGCGTGCCGTTCGTTATGATGCCAATTGGAGTATGCGCCGAACTTGGCGAAGAAGGAAAAACTCACTTTAACGCCGAAAGTAAAGACGAATGGTATAATGCTTTAGACAAACTTTTATCTCAAGCCAGATTACGTCGAGAAATGGGCGCAAGCGGCAGAAAACATTCTTTGGAATATTATACGGTTCCGGTTCAAGCCGACATTTTGGCACAAGTTTTTCGACAAGTGTTACAGAAAGATTGATTTTGATAGATAAGTTGAATATTTTAGTAATAGGCGGAACAGGTTTTATCGGTTCTCATCTGGTTGATGCGTTAATCGAGAAAGGTCATCAGGTTCGCATTCTCGATTCGCTTGTCGGGCAAGTTCACGGGCGGGAAATTCCCGAACATTTGAACAAAGACGCGGAGTTTATCCGCGCCGACGTTTGCGATGCGGAAGCCGTCAGCAAAGCGTTGGACGGAACTGACGTGATTTATCACGAAGCGGCGGAAGTCGGGGTCGGGCAATCAATGTATGAAATTGTCCGCTACGTTAAAGCTAATGATTTGGGAACGGCGGTTTTATTGGAAGAGATGATTAAACGTCGCGACCAATTTCGCAAACTCATTGTCGCCTCTTCGATGTCAATTTACGGCGAAGGCGCGTATCGCAACCCGACGACCGGCGCGGAAGTTTATCCGCAACTGCGTCCTGACGCGCAACTGGCGGCGCACGAGTGGGATTTGAAAGACGGCGACACCGCCCTTGAACCGATTGGCACGACCGAGCTGAAGCCGCTTTTCCCGACTTCCGTTTATGCCGTCAGCAAGCAAGACCAGGAGCAGTATTGTTTGAGTGTCGGACGCGCCTATAAAATTCCGGCGGTTGCTCTGCGTTACTTTAATGTTTATGGAACGCGGCAGGCATTGTCGAATCCCTACACCGGAATTTGCGCGATTTTTTCGTCGCGCTTGATGAACGACGAACGCCCGATGATTTTTGAGGACGGCGAGCAGTCGCGCGATTTCGTTCACGTCAGCGACATCGTGCAGGTGAATCTGCTCGCGCTTGAAACCGACCGTGCCGATTATGAAGCACTTAATGTCGGCACGGGACGCGCGACGACCGTCAAACAAATCTCGCAGGCGTTAGCCAAAGGTCTGGGAAAACAGATCGAGCCGGAAACGGTCGGTAAATACCGCGAAGGCGACATTCGGCACTGCGTCGCCGATATTACGAAAGCGAAAAATCTTTTGGGCTACGCGCCGAAAGTCGAACTCGAAGACGGCTTGGCGGAGTTGCTCAAATGGGTGAATAATCAAGAAGCGGACGACCGCGTAGCGGCGGCAACCGCCGAACTCGCGGCGCATCAACTTGTTCGCTAGAATTTTATGCGAAGGGAAAATTACTTTCAATTTTATGTTTTGCTTTTGACATCGGCGTTTCTGACATCAACGATTTAGAATAATTCCTTTTATTATGAAAGCCGTAATTTTAGCGGGCGGACGCGGAAGCCGCATCAGCGAAGAAACTTCAATCAAGCCGAAACCGATGCTGGAAATCGGCGGTAAACCGATTCTCTGGCACATTATGAAGTTTTATTCGGCGCACGGAATAAACGAATTTATCATTTGCTGCGGCTATCTCGGCTACGTTATCAAGGAATACTTCGCCAATTATTTTATTCATAATTCCGACGTGACATTCGATTTGCAAAGCAACGAAGCCATCGTGCATCAACGCCGCGCCGAACCCTGGCGCGTTACTTTGGTTGATACCGGCATTGAGACGATGACCGGCGGGCGTTTGAAACGAGTCCGCGAGCATCTCGGCGAAGAGGATTTTTGTTTTACCTACGGCGACGGTTTGTCGGATGTCAATATCAAAGAGTTAATTAAAAGTCACAGGGCGAGCGGCAAGTTGGCGACCGTTACCGCCGTGCAGCCGCCCGGACGTTTCGGCGCGCTGATTCTCAATGAAACGAGCGTCGAAGGCTTTCGGGAAAAACCCGAAGACGGCGGCTGGATTAATGGCGGCTTTTTTGTTTTGAATCCGAAGGTGATTGATTATATCGCGGACGACGACACGATTTGGGAGCGCGAGCCGATGGAGCGATTGACCCGCGAGGTCGAGATGAACGCTTTTCTGCATCACGGATTTTTTCAACCGATGGACACTCTGCGCGAGAAACTTCAGCTTGAAGAAATGTGGGAAAAAGGCAGTGCGCCCTGGAAGATTTGGTAATAGATGTTCCGAAAAAGTTATAAATGCTTAATCTTCAGTTGGCTTGCCGTGATTGGCAAGCAGGCACACTTCGGCTGTTGATGCGCCTTACATGACAATCCGCGAAAACTGAATTAATCCCACT
>JBPCPU010000087.1:0-14414 GCA_050998795.1 Pyrinomonadaceae bacterium | reverse complement strand
TTGCGCCGCCGATGTTGGTCGTGACGTTGGTGATTGAAACGCCGCTGCCGGAATTTCCCAGAGCCGCCGTGCCAGCCGCGTTCGTGCCGATTTTATTTCCGGCGGGCGCGTCTCCCGGCGCGACGTTAAGATTGCCCGGACGACGCGCCGCCATGTCAACCACGAAAAGCGCAGCGACTTGCGGAGCGGCGTTCTCGTTGTTTGGAGTCCCGACTTTAGTCAGCTTCTTTTCGCCGCCTGAAGGCGGGACTCCAAACGCGGGCGCGGCGTTTTCGGTGAAATTTGCGTTTCGGAAAACACGCACGCCGTCGCCGTTGTTGCCCGAAACAACGTTTGACCAGATGCGCGAAGTCGCCGGTCGCGTGCCGTTTGTCGGAACTTCAAACGTGATGCCGTCCGTCGCGTTGCCCAAATCAGCATTTCCGTTCAAGTCCGTGCCGATATAGTTGTCGGCGATTTGATTGAACAAAGTCGCGCTTGCCGGTGCTTTGGCTTTAATACCGTTCGCGCCGTTGCCGGAAATCAGATTGCCTTCGACGAGCGCGGGCGCGTTGGTCAGCAAAATGCCGTTGCCGTTGTTCGGCACAGCCGCCGTGCCAGCCGCGTTTGTCCCGATGCGATTGCCCGTCGGCGCGATTTCGGGCGAAGCTGCGTTGAAATTGCTTGGACGACGCGCCGCAACGTCAATCAAGAAAAACGTGCTTGTTTCGGGCGCGGCGGAATTGAAACCGCTAAAGACGACGTTTTGCGCCGCGACTTCCACGCCGTCGCCGTTGTTGCCGGAAATGACGTTGTTCCAAATTTTCGAGGCTTCAACCGTCGTCGGCGCAGTTCCGTTAAATTCCAGATTGATGCCGTCCGCCGTGTTGCCCAAATCGTTATTGCCGCTCGCGTCCGTGCCGATGTGGTTGTCGGCGATTTGCGAAAATCTGGTCGCGCTCGGCTGCAAATTGGACTTGATGCCGTTCGCGCCGTTTGCCGAAATGATGCTGCCTTCGATTTTCGCCGGAGCGTTTTGCAGATTAACGCCGTTTCCCGTATTCGGCAGCGCGGCAGTTCCGGCGGCGTTTGTGCCGATTCGGTTGCCCGTTCCGGGAACGACGGCGTTGGCGTTTGTCGCGCCGTTCAAATTCGTCGGCGGACGACGACCCAAATCAACGTAGAAAAGCGCACCGACTTCGGGCGCGGCGTTGTTTTCGGTGAAATTCGTTGCCGTTGTTACGGAAGCGAAAACGCCGTCGCCCGTGTTGCCGGAAATTGTGTTGTCGTAGATTTTCGTCGCCTGCGTTTCCACCGTCGGGAAATTGGCGGAATCCATCCAGATTCCCTTGTTCGCGTTGCCGAGCGCGGCAGTTCCGGCGGCGTTTGTGCCGATAAAATTGTCGGCGATGAAATTGCCGAAAGGCGTTGCGCCCGTGCTGCGGATGCCGGAAATGCCGTTAGCCGAAATGACGTTGCCTTCGATGCGCGACGGGAAATTGTTAAGCCTGACTCCGTTTCCCGTATTCGCCAGAGCCGCCGTGCCAGCCGCGTTTGTCCCGATGCGATTGCCCGTTCCGGCAGCGACGGCGTTGGCGTTTGCCGCGCCGTTCAGATTTCCCGGCGGACGACGTGCAATGTCAACCAAGAAAACCACACTGGCTTCGGGCGCGGCGTTCACGTCGTTTGGAGTCCCGACTTTAGTCGGCTTCTTTTCGCCGCCTGAAGGCGTAACTCCAAACGCGGGTGTGGCGTTTAATTCGAGCGATGTGCCGCTGTTGAAGGCGTAAATGCCATCACCCGTGTTGCCGGAAATCACATTGTCGAAAACTTGCGCGGCTGCCGTCGGAGTGCTGCTGCCTGTCGCGTATTCCAAACGAACGCCGCCCGCCGCGTTGCCGAGCGCGACATCGCCGTTTTTGTTTGTCCCGATAAAGTTGTTTTCAACCAGCGCGTTTGAAAAAGAATTTGTCGGCAAGCTGATTTTCACGCCGTTGCCGCCGTTGCCGGAAATGACATTGCGCTCGCCGTCGGTCGAGCCGCCGACACGGTTGCCGCTCGCGGCTGTATTGATAAAAACGCCGCTGCCGCCGTTTCCTAAAACCTGCAAGCCGGTTTTGGCGACACCGATGTAATTGCCTTTGATTAAATTATTGCTTGCCGCGCCGCTGATTTGAACGCCGTGCGAGTCCGCGCCGCCAAATCCGCCGACACCGGAGATGACGTTTCGCGCCTGCGCGGTCGAACCGCCGATTGTGTTGGCGGACGAATCAGAAATGTCAACGCCCGAAGCCGTTGTCGCGCCCGGCTCCGTGCCGTCCAAATTTGTGCCGATAAAACTGCTTTCGACAAAATTATTGCCGCCGTTTCTGAGCCGAATCGGATTGCCGATGCCCGTGCCGTTCAAAATAAATCCGCGCACGACGCTGCTGCCGCCGACGATTTCGAGCGTCGGTCCGTCGGTTGGAAAATTCGGGTCAATGCTGATTGAAACGAGCGGCTCGCCGTTCTGATTTGACTGGCTCAAACCGTTCAGCACAATCGGGTCGGTAATAGCGGGCAAAGCGACCTGCATTTGAATCGGGATGTTGCCGGAGATATTAAACTGAATTTCCTGCAAACCCGGTGTGTTGTTGGCGGTTTGAATCGCGTTCGACAGAGTTGTTCCGCCGCCGCCGCCGCCGCTCCCCGCGTTGTTGACCGTGATGACTTCGGTCGGCGCGGTCATTAAAATTGACGGCTCGGCGTTGTTTTCGGTCAAAACAACCAAATCACTCAAAGCGTCTTTGTTCAGTCGCATCGGCAAAACTGCGATTGGATTTTCGAGCGCGTCAAACGTCGCCGCGAGAGATAAATTATTCGCGTCGTCGGAAGTAACAAGACTCAAATTGTTTGCGCCAACGATGATTAAATCGGTTTTTTGTCGAGTCGAAACTTTCGCCGCGAGCAACAAGTCAGAACCGCCTGCGGTAGCGGGCGGTTGAACGCCCGGCATCGGAACTTTAACAAATAAGTTTCGAGCGTTCCGGCTTAAACCGTCCGCTACCGCAGATGGTTCTGATAAATACAATTCTCCGTCTTTCGACAACAAAGCAATTTCGTTTTCCGCTTCGCCCGCGAAATCGCCGATTGCCAAATTTGCAATTTGAAAATCAACTTTGCGGCGCGAGACGTTTTCCTTTTCGATTTTCCCGCCGACGCTGCCGCTGACGAAAACGAGTTCGTCGCCGCTTGCCGCGATTAAATCACGCGATGCGTGCGCGTCAACTTCGCCGAACGCCAAGGCGTTTGCCGGTTTTGAAGTTTTGACGACTTCCGGTTCTGCCGAAAATGCGCCCGCACGGTTTTGGAAAATCAAAATTTTCGATTTGTTTTTCTCCGTGACTCCGACGGCGACATCGGCGAGATTGTCAAAATTGTTCATCTCGCCCGTCGCAAACGCCGTCAGGTTTCCTTTTAATTCGATTGTTTGCGGCGCGGCAAAACGTCCGTCGCCGTCGCCTTTCAAAAGAATTAAATTGTCCGCGCCGCGTTTTGCCGCCAGCAAATCGGCGCGTCCGTCGGCATTAAAATCTCCGGCGGCGAGAAAATCCGGCGTGAAACCGAGATGGGAAGAAAGGGAGACGGGGAGAAAGGGAGACGGCGGCGCGTCTTGGTTTTTGGGAAAAATGCTTTCGACATTGCCGCGCCGAATCGAAATCAAACCGCCGCTTGCCGTTTTGTAAGCAATCGCCAAATCATCCGTTCCGTCCGCGTCAAAATCGGCGGATGCCAATGCCGACGGAGCATTCGCGCCTCTCGCCGACAGATTGTCCGCGTCGCTTGCCAGCGGTTTGCCGTCCGTAAAGTTGACGAACGGATTGCCGCGCCCGCTCGCCGCAACGGAAATCGTTTCGGGCGAATTTTCCTGCGCGGCAACAACGGGTGCGTTCCAAACATTGCCCGCCAAAGCAGCGAATGTAATGACGGTTAAAATAATCAGTGCGTTTTTCATATCTCTTCTCCTGTTTCCTCTAAGTTTTCTAATTTGGTGATTTCCTGCCCGCAATGCGAACAAATCAACAGTTCGTCCGTTTGCGGAAAGCCGACTTCGCCGGTGTTTTTTTCCTTTTGCCGCACGACGAATGTTTCTTCAACTTCGACAAATATCTCGGTAATGGTTCGTTTCATTTGCTTGTCATTCCTATTCGGCGTTAAAATTCGTTTGAATTTCGCAGACGAATTATCGAACACGAGCATCATCGCGCAGCCTCGTTGGAAAAGTCCTTGTAAATTTCTTGGAAAAATCTTGGAATTTTCTTGACGCGAATGAGTCAATAAAATTTTTCGGCTCGCCTGCGGAAATTTTTTCGGCTTTCGATTATTAACGCGACACATTGGCGAAAAAACGCTAAAAGTTTTTTTCCGGCAATTTGATTTGTAGTTTTGCCTGTAAAAAAGAATGGTTTAGAATGGCGGCGAACAAATTATTTTGACAAGGGTTTGAAACGCGATGAAACAATTTGCCGAAGAACCGCCCGACATTACGCATATCCTGCAGGAATTGAGCGACGGCAAGGCGGACGTTTTCGATTCTTTGATGCCGCTCGTTTATGATGAATTGCGGCGGCAAGCGGCGCGTTTTATGCGGCGCGAGCGACCAAACCACACTTTGCAGACGACGGCTTTGATACACGAGGCGTTTCTGAAACTCGTCAATCAAAAGGAAGTCCGGTGGCAAAATCGCGCTCATTTTTTTGCGATTGCCGCGACCGCGATGCGGCGGATTCTGGTTGATTACGCTAAAACGCGCAATCGTGAAAAACGCGGCGGCGACGCGGTGATGCTGCAGCTCGACGAAAATGTCGAAGCGGTTGCAAGCCGGAGAAGCATTGACTTGGAAGCCCTGGACGAAGCTCTGAATCGTCTGGCTCACTTCGACGAACGACAAGCCCGCGTCGTCGAATTGCGTTATTTTAGCGGCTTAACCGAACAGGAAACGGCGGAAGTTTTAGGCGTTTCGCCCGCCACCGTCAGGCTCGATTGGAAAATGGCAAAAGCGTGGCTGCGTAATCAATTGATGAAATAAAATTGTCTAGGTTGGGTTGACATAAGAGCAGAATTTATAAATTGCCACTAGTTGCCATTAGTCTCTACACAAGTCTGGAAGCCTGATATTTATTGGTTTTTATAACATTGCGGTTTTTCTTTTCCGGTCGCCAAAGGCGACAAACATTATAGCCTATGGTGCAGGCGTTTCGCCGAAACCATAGGTATTTGATAATGATTTAGTCCGTCGCTGAAGGCGACGAACACCAACGAACATCGGTTGTTCGTCGCCTTTAGCGACGGGTTGCGTCGGGCAGCTCACCCAGCGATTCTCGCTGGGCTATAATGTTGGTCGCCGTTGGCGACGAGAACACAAATTTCAAAGACCTTAGACTTGTGTAGATACTAATGGCAGCTAGTGGCAATTTATAAAATGTCAACCCAATCTGATGACTTCGCAACGATGGCAAAAAATCAAAGCATTATTTGAAGCTGCAACGGAAATCGCTCCGGCTAAACGGGGGAAATTTCTCGAAAAGGCTTGCGGCGACGATGCCGAATTGCGCTCTGAAGTGGAAAATCTGTTGGCTTCGGCGGACGACGGCAAGAGCTTTATGGAACAGCCCGCCGCCCGCGAAGTCGCCACTTTGATTGTCGGGCAGCACGAAACTCCGCCCGGAAACGTGAAAACAGCCGAACTTGAAAACGAAAAATTCGTCGCCGGAACAGTTTTGGCAGACCGCTATCGCATCATCGGGCTTCTCGGCAGAGGCGGAATGGGCGAGGTTTTCAAAGCCGAAGATATAAAACTTTCTCAAACCGTCGCGCTTAAATTTCTGCCCGACAAATTGGAAAAAGACCCGGCGGCTCTGGCGCGTTTTCATTCGGAAGTCCGCACCGCCCGGCAGGTTTCGCACCCGAACGTCTGCCGCGTTTTCGACATCGGCGAGATTGACGAACGACATTTTCTCTCGATGGAATTCGTTGACGGCGATGATTTGTCGTCGCTTCTGCGGCGCATCGGACGCTTGCCGTCGGACAAAGCGATTGAGATTGCGCGGCAATTGTGTTTCGGTTTGGCGGCGATTCACGAAGCCGGAATTTTGCACCGCGATTTGAAGCCCGCCAACATAATTATTGATTCTCGCGGCAAAGCGCGGATTACCGATTTCGGAATTGCCGGAATCGAAGAAGAAATAAAAGGCGGCGAGATTCGCGTCGGAACGCCCGCTTATATGTCGCCCGAACAAATCGCGGGCGAAGCGGTTTCCCAAAAAAGCGACATTTACGCGCTTGGACTTCTGCTGTATGAAATTTTTACCGGCAAACAAGCCTTTCAATCCGATTCGATTCACGACCTTTTGCAAAAACAGCGAACTGACACGCCGACCAATCCTTCGGAAATTTTGAAGGAAATCAATCCGCTCGTCGAAAAGACGATTCTTCATTGTCTTGAAAAAGAACCGCAAGCGCGTCCGAAAAACGCTTTGCAGGTGGCGATGCTGCTGCCGGGCGGCAATCCTCTGGAAGCGGCAATCGCGGCGGGCGAAACTCCTTCGCCCGAAATGGTCGCCGCCGCGCCGAAAAAAGGCGCGTTAAGCCCGCCGGTCGCGCTGGCTTGTCTGGCGGCGGTTGTTTTACTTTTCGCCTTTGTCGTTTTTTTTACCGGAAAAGTCAAACAACACGAATGGGTGCCGCTCGAAAAATCGCCCGAAGTTTTGGCGGAACGCGCCGATTCGATTCTCAAAAAATTCGGCTATGTGAGCGCGCCCCTCGATACCGATTACGGAATTGCCGAAGCCGTTCCCCGCAACTATTATAGCTACGCCGCCGCAGAAGAGTCCGCCAACCGTTGGGAAAGAATCCGAAGCGGTCAGCCAGCCGTAATTTATTTCTGGCATCGCGCCAGCCCGCGTTATCTCGAACCTGTGCAGTCCGAAACGGTTTTTACGGACGACCCGCCGAATGATGTCGCGGGGATGACGAAAATTATTTTGGACACGCGCGGGCGGCTTCTTGAATTCAGCGCCGTTCCGCCGCAGGTGATAGATAAAACCGCGCAGAAGGGCGAAGTTGACTGGGCGGCGCTTTTCACGGAAGCGGGTTTGGACATTCGCACTTACCGGCAAACCGAAGCAAATTGGACTCCGCCCGTTTTTGCCGACGCGAGCTTTTCCTGGGAAGGCGCGCACGTTGACCACGCGGAAATTCCCGTTCACATCGAAGCCGCCGCTTATCAAGGCAAACCGGTCTATTTTCAAATTGTCGCGCCGTGGGACAAACCGCTTCGTCAGGAGGAAACTTTCTCATCCGCCGCGGTCAGAGCAGCCGGCGTGATTTTGATTTTGGTTTTTTTGAGCGTCGTCGCCGTCGGGATTTTTCTCGCCCGCCGCAATTTCCGCCGTGGGCGAAGCGATACAAAAGGCGCGTTTAAGGTTTCGCTTTTTACTTTTTTGGTTTCTTTGACGGCGAGCCTGCTCGTCGCCGACCACATTCCGTCTTTATTTCGGGAACTGCCGATTCTTTTCACAATCGTCGGCGATTCACTTTTTACCGCCGCGCTTATCGGGCTGATATATTTCGCGCTCGAACCTTACGTCCGCCGCCGCTGGTCGAGTTTGATAATTTCGTGGAGTCGTCTGCTGGCGGGCGATTGGCGCGATCCGCTCGTCGGGCGCGACATTCTCGTCGGCGGTCTGCTCGGAGTCGCGCATACGTTTGTGATTTATTTGATGTTTCTTTTTCCGCATTGGCTCGGCATCACGACAATGCCAAATCCCGGCACGAATATTTTGTATGTTGAAAGTTTCAAATATCTCTGGGCAAATTCATTGATGTCATCGGTGGGCGGGATTTTTATTGCCTTCGGGATGCTGCTTTTTTTGGTTCTGCTGGTCACGATTTTCAGAAAACAATGGCTCGCGAAAGCCGTGTTTTGGACGTTGAATTTTTCAATTTTAGGTTTGGCTTTTGGAAGTCAGGGACATTGGACTGCCTTGCTCGGAACGGCGCTAATTGCAACTATCATAATTGTTTGCATCGGTCGCTTCGGGCTGCTCGCAATGGTTTCGTTTCAGGTTTTTTTCGATTTAAGTTTTAACAACGCGCTTTCGGCAAATCCTTCGAGCTGGTATTTCGGCAATACGATTTTCTCGGCGGTCGTGTTGCTCGGTCTGGCGATTTACGGCTTTTACACTTCGCTCGCCGGACAATCCGTGCTGAACGCCAAACTTTTTGACGAAAATGCCGATTTGTAATTAACCGGCTGCAATGATGAAATCAATCGAAAAACAAGCGATGGTTTATCGTTTCGGGCAGTTTGAAATAAACGCGGGCGAACAGCTTTTGCGGCGTGAAGGCGAAATTGTGCCGCTCACGCCGAAGATTTTCGAGATGCTTTTATTGCTTGTCAGAAACAACAATCGAATGCTCTCGAAAGACGTGATTATGGAAACCGTCTGGGCTGATTCGTTTGTTGAGGAAACGAATCTGACATCGAACATTTCACGCCTTCGGAAAATTCTTCACGCGGGCGGCGAGCGGTTTATCGAAACATTTCCGAAACGCGGCTACCGTTTTCGCGGCGAAGTCGAAACAATTGACGCGGAAATCGTCTTGAACCGCCGCGTTACAACGCGGGTGCGCCAAATCGTTGAGGAATTCGACGACACGGACGAATTGCCGGAATACGCCGCCGCGCTCGAAACCTTGCCGAACAATCTCACTTTGCCGATTACGCCGATTGTCGGGCGCGAAAAACAAATCAACGAAATAGAAAATCTTTTGCGGCGTAATCGGCTCGTCACGCTGACCGGAATCGGCGGCACGGGCAAAACCCGTCTGGCGCAGGAAATCGCCTGTCGCTTACTTTCGGAATTTCCCGACGGCGTGTTTTTTATTCCGCTCGCGGCGGTCAGAAACGCCGAACTCGTCGCGTCGGAAATCGCGCAAACGCTCGGCGTGAAGGAATCGGGCGGCAAGTCTTTGATTGATGCGACAAAGGATTTTCTGCGCGAAAAAAATATGCTGCTCGCGGTTGATAATTTCGAGCAGATTGTTGCAGCCGCGCCGGTTTTGTCGGAACTGCTCGCCGCCGCGCCGGATTTGAAAATGCTGGCGACCAGCCGCGTTCTGTTACATCTGAAAGCAGAGCGTGAATTTATTGTGCCGCCGCTCGCTTTGCCGGACTTATCAGAACCGTCTGCGATCGCGGGCGGTCTAAACTTCACGATTGAAATTCTGTCGGAAAACGAGTCAGTCAAACTTTTCACCGAACGTGCGCGGGCAATCAAATCAAATTTTTCTTTAACGGAAGATAATGCAGCGATTGTCGCGGAAATTTGTTATAACCTCGACGGCTTGCCGCTGGCGATTGAACTCGCCGCCGCAAGAATCAAAATTCTCTCGCCCGAACAAATTTTGACTAGATTGGAGAATCGTTTGAAACTCTTAACGGGCGGCGCAAAAGATTTGCCTGCGCGTCAGCAAACAATGCGCGGCGCAATCGAATGGAGTTACGATTTGCTCGACAAAGCGGAACAAATTCTGTTCCGCCGCACCGCCGTTTTCGCGGGCGGTTTTACGATTGAAGCGGTTGAAGCGATTGAAGCGATTTGCGGCAACGACGAATCGCAAGATAAAGTCCAAAGTCCAAAGTCCAAAGTCCAAAGTCCAAAAACCAAAGACCAAAAACCAAAACCCGAAATTGACGTGCTGAATTGCCTGACCTCGCTCGTCGAAAACAGTCTGGTTTTTCAAACCGAAACGGCAAACGGCGAGTCGCGTTTTCGACTGCTCGAAGTCGTCCGCGAATACGCGCTCGAAACTCTGGAAGCGAGCGGCGAATGCGAAATGAGGAGAAAAAATCACGCCGTATTTTTTCTTGAACTGACGCGGAAAGCCGACCCGGAAATTTTCGGCGAACAAGGCGGAAATTGGCTCAATCGTCTTGAAGACGAACACGACAATCTTCGCGCCGCGCTTGCCTGGTCAACCGTTAATGATATTGAAACGGCGGCTAATCTGGCGGGAGCGTTGCGGAATTTTTGGATTTTGCACAATCATCTGACCGAAGGACGCAAATGGCTCGAAACGATATTGGAATACAGCGACGAATCTTCCGCCGCCGTGCGTTTCAAACTGCTCAACGGGCTTGGACACACGGCGGGTTATCAGGGCGATTTGGAGACGGCGCGGCGGACGCACGAAAAAGGTTTGGCGGAAGGCAAAGCGGCGAACGATTGGCGGCAAGCGGCAATATCCATGAGAGGATTGGGTTTTGTGGCAAAGTGGAAAAACGATTTGGCGGCGGCGCGGAAATTTTACGAGGAATCGTTGGCGGTCAGCCGCGAGTTGGACGACCAAAACGGAATCGCCGTTTCGCTGACCTCGCTCGGAGATTTGGCGCGGATGAAAAACGATTTCGCGGCGGCTCGACCTTTTTATGAAGAATCGCTGATGATTTGCCAACGAACGGGAAATGAACAAGGCGTGGTCGGCAGTCTGAACAATCTCGGCGCGGTCGCTTTCGGCGAGGGCGATTTTCAGGCGGCGCATTCCTATTACGCGGAAGCAATGGCGGCGGTTTTACGATTGGGAGAAAAAATTTCCCTTTCATATTCGCTCGACGGATTCGCCGCGCTCGCCGTCAAACGCGGCGCGGTCGAATTGGCGGCGCAACTGGCGGGCGCGGCGGAACACCTGCGCGAATCGCTCGGCTTTGACACCGAACCCGCCGAACGCCTTTTCCGTGAAGCGTATCTTGTCGAACTGTATTCTGCAATAGACAAAAAAGATTTGACCGAAGCCCGCGAACAAGGACGCAAACTGAAAATCGAAAAAGCCGTCGAACTTGCTCTGAAAGTCGGAAAGCAACATTAACACGATACGAAAGTGATGCGCCGTGATTCGTTCTGCGTATCCGGTGAAGAAGTGGGCGATTTATCGGCTTTGGAAAATCCGAATGCGATTAAGGCAATTAGAAAGATACTTTAGTTCTCTAATAAATAAGTGTATTGACAAATTAGGTTAGGTTGGCGCGAGATTATGAAAACTGTTCGTTGTTCGCTATTAACTAATTGTATTGACAAATTAGGTGAGGTCGTCAAATGGATTGTCCGCTATTGGCTGTTCGCTGTCAGCTATTTACTAATAAACGAAGAGATTCTTTGAAAAACAGCGGATAGCCAATAGCGAACAGCGAATAGTTATGGCTCTCCAACGTAATTTGTCAATACAAATAAGCTCTAATAATTCCTCTAGCGGGAGGAAGATTATTAGAGCTTAAATGCCTGTAGGCAAGGCTTTTACGTAAATTTACCCTAGTAGGTGTCTAATAAATCTCTAATAGTTTCTCTATTAATTTGATAGAATCCATCTCGGTTTGGTATCGCTTCCGTCGTTTCGTATTTCACCGTTCCTTCTCAACTCTGAAATCAAATTATTTATCCTGACTTTTTTCTGTTTATCGTCCGGCAAATTAGACAATATGTTCCACAAAAGATTATCAATATCCTTTCTTTCGGCATATTCGTGGTCTTTAATATAACTCAAAATCAATTCGAGTTGTTTCGATTTGTCTAATCCTTTGGCTTTTGAATATTCGACTTTTCGTCCAATTTTCTGAGCGAGTTTCAGTGAAATACGCACGTTAGGCTTTTTGCCCTCAATCAAACCTTTTTTTCTGAGATGTTTGTTTTCCGATTCATTCAGAAGTTTTCTTTTCTGAACTTTGTCGAGCATTATAATTTCTTCGAGCGTCAAATCGTTATCTCTTGCCAAAACATCGGCATAATCCATATCTAAGACTTTGCCCGTAATTGTAACTTTCACTTTGTTATCTGAAAAATCATATTCCGGCAAAGGGAAAAATCTGTTCTTTTGAAAGAGAAACATCTTTTTGATGCCGCTGCCGATGGTGTCAACCATATTAAGATTGACCATCGCCGTCGCCAGAAATTTGTTGCGGTATTTTTCTTCGGGCGCGTCATCCTGTATCACTTTTTCGACAGAATCTGGAATAAAACTGCCGACATTGGTAAAAATCAATTGGTCTTCGGATTCAATAACATTGATGCGTCCCGCCAAACTGTAGTCTTGATGTGCAATACAATTGTTGATAGCTTCACGAATAACAAAAGGTTCGTATTGGTCAATCTCGTCAGGAAAAAGAGTTCCTTCCCGTATGTAGCGATACTTCAATTTGCGAATTTTCGAGTAAATTTTATCGACAGCTAAAATAAACGGACAGCTTTCGATTTGATAATCTTTTTCAATTCCCAGCGAGTCTTTCAAAACCCAACGAATTTTAATGTCGGCGGGACTGAGAAAATGTTCGGATTCTTCTTTTCCCAAAAGAATTATCGCGGTTCGCGTGATTTTGCCCTGAATGGTAATCTTAGCTTTATTGAGAAAAGTAGTATTGCTCCAAGCATTAACTTCTACCGTTTTATCGGGAAATTTCACTTTGTAGTTTTCTCCGGCTTTAGCGATTGCATCCGGATCGAGGTCGGAGATTCTCGCGTCAGGACAAATTTCGGCACTCCAATCTTTTTCGGTTTGCGACTCGATACGTCGGCGTTTTTCAGGACTCAATGAACTAATACTGCTCCCGTTTCTGCCGTAATAATGTCCTTTCCAGGTTGTTGGCACGCCGCATGGCGCAGGCGGAATTTGAAACATAATCACCCGACCGTCAGGTAACTTCAGTTCGTGAATCTCGATAAATGAAATTCTATCGGTTGTGTTATCTGCAATATGCTGTTTCAGATTATCCAGCCCTGACTTTCCGTTGTTATATTCTGTACCGACAATTTTCCGGTGTTTATCTTCGACACCAAAAATAAGCCAGGCACAATCCGCATTTTTGAGATTTGCCTCATTCGACAGCGCAGAAAAATACTTTCCCATTTCGTGAGAGGAAAAACTATTTCCTTTTTCTTCCTTAAGTTCAAAAAGTTCAAAAATTTCAGTTTCGTTCGGCAAATTGCGAAGTTCATCAAGTTTGGCGATAAAGTCTTTTTCTGTCATAACTAAATTATAATACTGATTTTGATTTAAAAATGAACTCTAATAAAATAACTATCTACACCATCGGACACGGGCGGCACGCTTGGAAAGACTTTCTTGTGCTTTTGCGGAAATACGAAATCGCTTTTCTGTGTGATGTGCGGAGCGCGGCACGTTCGCGTTGGGTGCAGTTTAACGGCGCGGTTTTATCGGAGAACTTGCGCGAAAATGGCAGCGGTTACGAGCATCTGCCCGAATGCGGCGGCAAAACTAAGCCTCTGCCGGAAGATTTAGCGTATGGAATTGAAAGAATTTTAGAAATCTCGGCGGAAGTCAAAACCGCGATTATGTGTTCGGAATCGCAGCCTTTGACCAAACACAAAATTCCGCGAGCAAATTGTCATCGCGTCGGAATGCTTTCGCCTTTACTAAAAACGAAAGGCGCATCTCGAATAATTCATATTTTGCCGAACGGCGATTCGATTGAATTTGACGAAAGCGCGGCTGCGTCTATTTGGTAAGATTGAACAATCTTAACCTCACGCGAAAAGATGATTTTTAAGGATGTTGCGAAGTAGTCTGAAGCGGATTTTTGATTTTGAGATTGACTTCAACCGGCACGACGCGCTTAAAATTTAGAAATGATTTCTTGAAGTGTCCAAAGACAAAAACCGTTCCCGTAACCGTCCATTCGTTCTTCGAGTCTTTAAATTCATTTAATGCTCCGCGCAAAGTTTGCCGGATGCCGATAAAAATTTTAACGGGTTTCGGCAAAGTAATCGGTTGATTTTTCCTGATTACAAAAGATTCTTTGTATTCTTCGACTTCAACCGTCAAACCATTCACGCGAAAATCTTTGAATGTCAGAAAATCAACCGTACCGCTCTGCTCAAGCGCGTCAACTTCCGCCGAAAGTGTGAGCGTTACGCCTGTTAGCGAAACGTCAAGGACTTCGGGTTCACTGACTTTTACAAACGCTTCCACATTATCTTTGACATCGGTTTTGACAGGTTTTGAGGTTTTCTCATTCTGATTTTTGACGGAAACTTTTGCTTGATAAATTTTGTAGCCGCGAATTTTGTCGGGCAAGTCTTGTGCGCTGATTGAAAAAGAAAGAAAACAAGAAATAAACCACAGATAACCACAAACAAACGCCGATTTTTTTTGATTTTCCTTTATCTTGTAAATCTTATTCATCCTGAAAACCTCGTATATTTGAACTGTTGATTCAACGGCTGGAGACTCCAACCATAAATCAATGCGTAGCGATTTTGGTTGGAGAGGAAGCCGTTTGTAGTCTTGAATTTCTCTTGCAAACTGTTGTATAATTTAACTCGAAAGCCCGTCGTGAGACGCACTGAAAAATTCCACACAATCAAACTTAATATCGGGCAACCGAA
>JBPCPU010000251.1:0-6653 GCA_050998795.1 Pyrinomonadaceae bacterium | reverse complement strand
GCCGATTGTTGCTCGCCTTCAGCGAGCGGGCGCGTTGCCGATACTTAACGAGAGCGATTCTCGCTGGGCTATAATGTTGGTCGCCGTTGGCGACAAGAGCAAAAAACCGAAATCGCGTAAGGTGAGTTACGTAAGTTAAAAGTTAGTTTATTGCTTAAAAACCACTTGTATCAGTTGTTTTTATCCTGTAAATCCTGTCCATCCTGTTTGAATTAATCGTTAAGAACTCGCTCGACTTCAGCATTCATTTTGCCCGCCAGCATAAACCACACCATTTTGTAATCGGAAATAAACGACCAAAACGGATATTTGAAAGAAGCAGGTTTGTTTTTCTCGACAAAGAAATGCGAAAACCAGGCAAACGCATAACCGACAACAAAACAAAGCGGAAGATAAAGCCAGTTTCCGCCGCGAATAAACCAAACAAGCAAGACAATTCCGAGCATCGTGCCGACGAAATGCAGATAGCGCGTCAAAGGCTGTCTGTGTTCCAGGACATAAAAATCCCAAAATTCCGTGTAATTATTTGGTTTAGTCATTTTTATTTTACTTGAAACAAAACACGGACAAATCTCAGAAGACAAATCCGTGTCCTATATAACAATCTGTTATGAACAATTTTTATCCGATAAACATCTCGTCTTCCGTATAGGCGCGGTCAATCTGTTTTGGCGAAGGTGCAAACAAAACTTCTAAACCTTTTCGCACGCCCGCCATAACCGCTGCAATCTCCCGTGCCGGTTCAACGACTTTTTCCTGTATAAAATCCGTCGTCGTCGTCACTTGCAGTTGCGTCCGGTCAATGGTTTGGCTGACCAGCGCAACTTTTTCCTTAGCTTCGTGCGCGGTCATTCCGACAAGTTGCTTTAGTTCGGCAACCTCATCTTTGATAAGACCGGCGGACTCGGAAAAATACCTGGTGGCGGTTGAAAGATTGCCGGAAATTTCCGTGAACTGCACAGAGATTTCCTTGCCCTGCTCACCGATAGCATTAACTTTCGCAATCAACGGTTCGACTTTTTCCTCAACCCGTTCAACCGTGCCGATAAGCCTTTTGATAACAACGGCAATCGCTATCACCGCAATCGCCATCACGATAAAGGAAATGGCGATAACGATTGACGCAATCATTATCCAAAACAGTGGTTCATTCGTGTTCATATTTCCCCTATTCTTCTTTTTTACTATCACTCGGGATTTCCAAAATCTTGTCTTTATTATCTTTAATCGGATAACTCGGGCGACCTTCGGTAATCGCTTTTGATTCGGTGCGCCGTTTTTCATCCTGGTAAGCATCCTTTCCGGCTTCAATTGCAGCGGAAAACGGGTTTTTGTTTGAACTTACCGCATCTTTCGCTTTTTCGGTTAAATCGCCTGCTTTATCCATCAATTCTCCGGCTTTATCCTTTAATTCGCCCGCTTTTTCTTGTGCCGTTTGATAAAATTCGGTCGCTTTATCACGGCTTACTTCGTAATAATCACCAGCTTTTTCGCCAACCAGCGCAGCAGTTTCCTTACCTTTTTCGATGCCTTTGCGCGTAACGTCGGCAATATCACCGCGCAGTTCCTGTCCTGATTTCGGCGCGAAAAGCAATGCCAAAATAGCTCCGATGCCGCCGCCGACAAGTAAATAAGTTAGTTTCGTAGTCGCGCTCGCTTCTTCTCTTTCGTATTCGTATCCCATAATTTTCTCTCCTTTTTGCAAAAAAATCTGCAACAAAAACCTTTGTTAAATTTTCTGTAAGTTGAATATATCAGAAAGCTAAGCTAAGTAAAAGTGATAAGTGATAAGTGATAGATAAGAATTTATCCAGATTATCACTTATCACTTATTCCAGCTTTGACCATTCGCGGAATGCCTTGCAAATCGGGAAGAATCTTGACGGTTTGCCAGATGTCGGACGCAAATAACTTTATAACTTCATCTGCTTGATTAAATCCGATTTCCATTAGCAAAAATCCATTTTCTTTTAGAAACTGCGGTGATTTAATAATGATTTCCTTGATAATCGAAAGTCCGTCTGCGCCATCGGTTAAAGCCGAAATCGGTTCAAAATCCCGCACTTCCGCTTGCAGAGTTTTTATGTCTTCGTTCGGAATATACGGCGGATTGGACACGATTAAATCAAACTTTTCATTTTTCAAAACTTCAAAAACATCTGATTTTTTTAGTTCTAATCTTTCCAAAACCCGGTGTCGCTTTGCATTTTTTTCGGCAATTCGCAGAGCATTTTCGGAAATGTCCAAACCAATCGCGCTTACGGTTTCAATTTCGTGCAGAATTGAAACAGAAATACAGCCCGAACCGATGCCGATTTCGCAAAATTTTCCGTTTTTCGGCAAAAGTTTAATTGCATTTTCGACGATTAATTCCGTTTCGGGGCGCGGAATTAAAACATCTTTTGTAACTTCAAAATCCAAACCGTAAAATTCTTGTCTGCCTGTAATATATTGAAAAGGTTCGCGGTTTGCGCGGCGTTGGAGAAATCCTTGAAATTGTTTTTCTTCTTCGGCGGAAAGTTCGTATTCGGGATGCGCGATGAGAAAAGTTTTATCTTTTTTTAGTGTGAAAGCCAGAAGCGAAACAGATTCGCGGTGCGGTTCGGCGATTCCGCTTTGCTGCAAAATTTCGGCAGCATTTTTGAGAATTTCAGTAATAGCCATTTAATTAAACTGGATAAACAGGATACGACAGGATAAATAAATCTTAAAATCCTGTTTATCCTGTCTATACCTGTTTCAATTTCCTTAATTTAACGTGCGCCGTCGCCGCGCAAAACTGCCGGAAGTGTCAGCAAAATTATCTTCAAATCGAGCCACAACGACCAATTTTCGATATAAAACAAATCAATTTTAACCATTTCTTCAAACGTCAGACGGTTTCTGCCGGAAACCTGCCAAAGTCCCGTAATTCCGGGCTTCATATCGAGCCGTTTGCGATGCCAGACGTCGTATTCTTCAACTTCATACGGAATCGGCGGACGCGCGCCGACGATGCTCATTTCGCCTTTCAAAACATTCAAAAATTGCGGAAATTCATCAAGACTCGTGCGACGCAAAAACTTGCCGACTTTTGTTACCCGCAAATCATTTTTGACTTTGCCGAAAACGGGTTTTTCATCGTCGCCCGCGTTGGCTTCCGTCGCGCCTTCGATGTTTTTGCGATACGCTTCGCGGTGAATTGATTCGTCAGCATCCGCTTTCATTGTGCGGAATTTGTAGCAAAGAAATTTGCGTCCATCCATTCCGACGCGCTCTTGTTTGAAAAGAATCGAACCGCGTGAATTGAATTTAATCAATAGCGAAATCAACAGCCAAACAGGTGAAAGCAAAACGAGCAGAACGGCGGAAATAATAATATCCGAAGTGCGTTTGATAAACCTTTCCGCGTCTGACAAAGGCTCGCGGAAAAGCCTGACCATCGGCAAAATCCCGATTTGCTCGACACTTGTTTTTTGCGGCAGAAAATTAAACAGCGACGGTGCAAGCCGAAATTCGACTTTTTGTTTGCGCCCGATTTGCATCATTGCTTCAAAAAGTTTTTCGCTCGGAATTTGATTATCGGTGATAATTACTTCCTGAATTTCGAGTTGGCGGATAATCTCCGGCAACTCGTCGAGCGTTCCGACAATTGGAACTTCATTTAGATTTTGGGTTTTGGATTTTGGATTTTGGATTTGTGTGATTTCCGCCGTCTTTTGTCGTAATTCGTAATTCGTAATTCGTAATTGACTTTCGACAATGCCGACAACGCGATAACCCAAATCGCGCCGTTCTTTCAGTTCACGAATTGTTTGTTCGGCTTCCGCATTTGTGCCGACAATCAAAGTCGGAATCAGATTGATGTCGCGTTTTCTCACCAAAGTCTGCAAATATCGCAAACCGAGATGAAAAAATGTGAAAACGAAAAGCGCGAGCGCGAAATCGAGCGCGAAAACACCGCGCGAATAGGAAAATTCCCGAAACGCAAAACCGCCGCGAAACAGAAATGTAAAAGTTATAATCAAAAGTGAACCGAGCGCGACTGCTTTGAAAATTTTGATAAATTCGGTGATGTATGAAAACGCGCCTTGCAAACGATAAGTTCTTTGATAAACGAGCATGACAAGACGAATCGGCACGACAAAAATCAAAACTCCGGCATACGGCGCAAAATCTTTCGACCACGCCCACGCCGCCGCCGAAAAAATCGCGTCGCCTTCGCGCCACACAAACGCTAACGCAAAACACAATACAGCCAGAAGCGCGTCAACTATAAAAATCGAAACTTTAACCGACGGCAAAACCCAGCGCGGAACACGGTTTTCCGCTTTGACGAGTTTGATTGTTTGTTTGACGGCAGTTTCGGCTTTCATCGCAATTGCTTTATTCTTTTTAAGCTAATACCCGAATAGTTGCAACTCATCTCAGACTGACATTTTTTTTCGGCTGCGTTATTCTTTTTGTTTGCCGTTTCGATAATGTTTTAAATGAAGATTCTAATAACTGCACCGAGCCTTGAAATATGCCAAAACGTCAGCGGAATTTCTTCCGTCGTGCGCCGGATTATTCAGCACAGCCGTTTTGATTTTGAGCATTTTCAAGCGGGCAGAAAGGACGGCGAAAAGGCGAACATCAGTTGGATTTTTAAACAGATTTTGAGCGTTCCGCGTTTTTACCGAAAAATCATCAGCGAAAAGATTGATATTGTTCACATTAACACTGCGCTTAATCCGCTTTCGATACTACGCGACGCGGCTTTTGTGAAAATGGCGTGTCTGGCAAAACGTCCGATTTTGCTGCATCTGCACGGCGGAAAGTTTTTGGCGCAGGAGTTTGAAAATCGTTTTCTCGTGCGAATCGCCGAAAAAATGCTGAAAATGGCAAGCGTCGTCGTTGTTCTGAGTGAACTCGAAAAAGAAATTATCGAAAGGCGTTGGCAAAATCTGAATGTGCGCGTTTTGGAAAATGCCGTTGCGCCGGGCAAAGAGGTATATGGCAAACGCAAAACAGGCGAAAAGACGATTATTTTTCTCGGACGGCTTCACGAATCGAAAGGTTTGCACGAAATTGTCGAAGTGTGCCGCATTTTAAAGAATGAAAATTTCAAGTTTCGTTTCAACTGTTTCGGCGCGGGTGATTTGAAGGATTATTTTGTTTCGGAAATGACCAAGATTCTCGGCGAAAAATTTTATTACGGCGGAGTTGTTTCGGGCGCGGAAAAAGAAAAAGCATTAAACGAAGCGGATATTTTTCTGCTTCCGTCGCGTTACGGTGAAGGCTTGCCGATGGCAATGCTTGAAGCGATGGCGGCTAAATGTGTAGTTGTGATTTCCGAAATGGCTTCCATCGGCGCGGTTGTCAAAGACGGCATAAACGGTTTTACGGTTGAGCCGCAAAATGTTCCGCAGTTAGTCGGAAAATTAAAATCACTGCTTGCAAACGAAAAGGATTGGGAAAGCCTCCGCAAAAATGCGCGGGCGACGATTGAGAAAAAGTTTAATCTTGATGATTATATTAGAAAACTCGAAAATATGTATACGGAAATTAAAAGCTAATCATTTGTTTTCACCGCCGCCGCAAATTTATTTTATCGCAGTTTGTTAAATGAGAAACACAAATTTACCGGAAAATCAAAACCGCGTTCGCATCATCAGCCTGCTGACAAATGTCTGCAATCACGAATCGGCAATCGCAAAAATTGCCGAAATGATAAAAGGCGAAAATGACGGTTACATCTGCTTTTCCACCGTCCATATGGCAATGGAATCTTACGACAACGCGGAATACGGCGCGAAGGTCAACGGCGCGGATTTTGTAATTCCAGACGGAATGCCTCTTGTCTGGATGCAGAAATTGCAGGGTGAGAAGAGTGCGGCGCGGGTTCGTGCCAACGATTTGATGATAATGCTCTGTGCTTTTGCTGAAAAGAATAATCTAAAAGTCGGTTTTTACGGCGGGAAACAGGAAGTTATTAACGCGATTTTAGAACGCGCCGCAAAAGAATTGCCGAATTTGCAAATTGCTTATGCTTATTCGCCGCCTTTTCGACCTTTGACCGAAGCGGAAGACGCGAAAATAATCGAAGACATCAAAAATTCCGGCGCACAGATTTTGTTTATCGGTCTTGGTTGTCCGAAGCAGGAAAATTGGATGGCGGCACACAAAGACAAACTGCAAACAGTGATGCTCGGTGTTGGCGCGTCGTTCGATTTTTACGCGGGAAATGTTAAAGAATCACCCGAATGGATGGGCAGACTCGGACTCGAATGGCTGTTTCGTTTGATACAAGAACCAAAACGACTTTGGCGCAGATATTTGATTTTGAATCCGCGTTTTATGTGGCTGGCGATGCTGCAGTTGCTTGGATTGAAGAAATTCAATTGAAACCAGGCGAAAATAAAGTCTTAGTTTTTATAATCGCGGAAGCGTAAAGCTGAACCTCGAACCCGTGCCGATTTCCGATTTAACCTCGACATTGCCTCCGTGTTGTTCGACAATTTCTTTAACCAAGGAGAGTCCGAGTCCGGTTGATTCTTCTTCTTTGTCCTGACCGTCGCGGGCGACGCGGTAAAATTTTTGCCAGATTTTATCAATGTCGCTGTTGGGAATGCCGTAGCCTCTGTCTTCAACGACGACGCGCAGAAAATCCGATTCCAAAATTGTCGAAATAA
>JBPCPU010000200.1:0-7934 GCA_050998795.1 Pyrinomonadaceae bacterium | reverse complement strand
TCAGCTTGTGTTTCTTCGTTTTCTTGAATCGCCTCGACAATCCGGCGACGCAGGTCGTTGGAATATGGTTTCATCACCTCATTATCGCCGATTCAAACCATATACTCAATCTTTATCCGCTCTAAGCGATTGGTTAATCAAATGCTCGGAATACATTCCTGCCAAACCCGATGCCGCGCAGCCAAATCTATTTCCGGCTTTTTGCGGGTTTAATCTTCAAACCGGATTCAATGCTGAATTCGCGCGAGATTCAAGTATTTTAAGAGCGTTAAAAAATTCTGCCGTCGAAAAAATACTTAAAATAAGTGATTGGAACAAAAGAGTTGAAGGCGCGGTCGAACTCTATTATAAACAAATCAAATTTCTCGCTCAGAATCGAAAAGTTGACGTAATTGTTTGTATAATCCCGGACGCTCTCTATGACTTAATATCAAAAGAAAAGGAATTTTCATTGGAAGAGACTTTAGAGCCGGATAAATCTGATAACTCCGACGACAAAGATTTTTTAGAAGAAGAGTCAGAGGAAAACGAAGATGAAGATATTCTTGAAGTAAATTTTAGGCGTGCCTTAAAAGCTAAATCAATGCACCTCGCCGTTCCTCTTCAACTCGTTCGTGAAATTTCATTCGAGCCGGTTGTTAAAGAACAACAGGACGAAGCGACAAAAGCGTGGAATTTTTGCACGGCACTTTATTACAAAGCTAATCGCCAAACTGTTCCCTGGAAATTGCTATCGGATTCAAACAAGCCTTCTGCTTGTTTTGTCGGCATTGGTTTTTACCGAAGCCGTGATAAAAAAACTCTTAACACGAGTTTGGCACAGATTTTTGATGAATTGGGAAACGGAGTTATTTTGCGCGGAACGCCGGTTGAAATTGACAAAAAAGACCGTAAGCCGCATTTGTCGGAAAAACAATCCTATGAACTGCTCAAGAAAGCTCTTGAAGAATATACAGACGCGATGAACACGGCTCCGGGAAGATTGGTGCTGCATAAATCTTCAAATTTTAATGAGGAAGAATTACGCGGTTTCAAACGGGCAACCGAAGAAATGAGAGTTCAGTCGGTTGATTTTATAACTATTATGGATTCGGATTTCAGGCTTTTTAGGAAAGGTATTTATCCGCCTTATCGAGGTTCTCATATTGAACTCGATAAAAAGACACATCTTCTTTACACGAGAGGTTCGGTAAAATACTACCGAACACAAACAAGTCTTTATATTCCGCAACCGCTTGAAATCCGCATAGTCGAATCTGATGAATCTCCTAACACTATTTGCAGTGAAATTTTGGGCTTGACTAAAATGAATTGGAACAACACCCAATTCGACGGAAAATATCCGATTACAATCGCGTGCGCCAGAAAAGTTGGAGAAGTAATGAAATATCTAACTGAAAAAGACCCTGAACCGCAAATAAGTTACAGCTTTTATATGTAGGCTTGAGCGTGTTAGAAATTTTGTGTAAACGAGATGTTCGCAGGACGCGTCGGTCAAATCCTACTCAACTCCCAATTTTTTTTGTCATCTGAATCGAATAGTGTTCCAAGGATAATTGAATTTGGTCAATCGGTGAGTCGTTCTTGTGCGCGAGTTTGATAAGTGTTCTCGTAAAGATATAAGAATTCCCACGAAAAATTTTGCTTTATAAATCGCCTTCAAGCCCTTTTTTTATAAAAGCCTTGTCATACCATTCCCTTATTTAGAGTATTTTTGGGGAAAAATACTCTAAAACAGAATTATTTTTTCAAAGCATCCCGAATAGATTTTGAATGTTTATCTTTTTTAACGGCGAGTCTCTGCACATAGATTTGCGTGGTTTTGATATTGCTGTGTCCCAAGGCTTCCTGCGTTTCCGCCATCGATCCCGAATATTCCGAAACAATTTTGGCAAAGGTATGCCGCAGGCGATGAATGTGAAAATGTCTGATTCCGGCTTCGATGGCGTAAACTTCCATCCGACGGACAAAACCGTGCGAAGTTAAGCCTTTCTTTTTATTTGAGCCTTTATTTGCGGCGGCACCTTTATCATGCCGCATCCAAAGCGGTTCGTCCTTGCCGAAAATATCAGTTCTATTGGTTGCCGCCAAGTATTCAAACAAAGCGTTTTTGGTTGTTTCGTCATCGAGTTCAAAGTTAAGGAAAAATCCGCCTTTAACTTTCGCTTTGACAAAAAATCTGCCGTCTTTGATTTCGATACTGTTGCCGCGAAGGTTGATAATTTCGGCGCGCCGTCTGCCGGTCGAGACATAAAACTGCAAAAGGGCGTTGTCTCTTAAATGAACGGGTTGTTTTCCCTGAGCGTGATTTCCGACAACTTCTAATAGTTTGCCCAATTCTTCGCGCGATAAAGCCTTGACGCTTTCCGATTGGAAAGGCTTCCCAGCTTTAGGCAACGAAACTTTTGCTGGATTGAT
Source organism: Pyrinomonadaceae bacterium (assembly GCA_050998795.1). Lineage (GTDB taxonomy): Bacteria > Acidobacteriota > Blastocatellia > Pyrinomonadales > Pyrinomonadaceae. The sequence continues at coordinate 5,516 of JBPCPU010000200.1, read as the reverse complement.
CGGAATTAATTTCATCATTCCGACTTCATTTCGCAAATATTCAAAAAATTGCGCGAGCGCCGAAATTCGGTTATAAATCGTGCCGTCAGACAATCTCTGAGTTTTCAAACTCCATCGCCATTCTTCGACATCAGACGGCAATACCGCTTCAGCCGATTTTCCGCAAAAATCAAAAAAATCGAAAACTGCTTTCGATTTATCGTTGCGAATATCGTTGCTTCGCCTCAGAGACGGATTGACCGTTCTGGTCAGCCAGCTTTCGACGACCGCATTAACATCGAGCGCGAGCGTAAAATTCTCGGCATCTAAAATTTGAAGTTCTTCGGAAGTTTTCACAAACGGATTTTAGCGGAAATTTTACCCAAAATCAAGATTACACATTTAGTGCCAATGTGTAACCGAAAACATTAAATGTTGAAAATTTCATTTTATTAACTAACCCATGATAATATGTTAAATTTAAATTGTCTTTAAAGTAAGTAGTTCAAACATCTGTAAATAAAAATTCAAAACATTTATGTTTTGCTAAAAATGTCTTCCCAAGTCGAAACCTTAAGGCAAAGCCTTGTAAAGTTAAAAAATTTCACAAAAAAATATTATTTTCGTCAGCTTTCAGCTTTTGAAAAATTGCACGTCTATGAGGTCAACAAAATTTCCTTCGCGCATTTTTAATAAATTACGCGAAACCCGGCGGTTACTTTATTTAAATACTCAAAATTCGGCGCCTTCCGCCCGTTTTCATATGTAATATTGAAACTGTAACGTCTCACCTGATTAAAAAAGAGGTCGAAGGACAATACGCTGCGGGGCTGAAAACGATTGACTCTTCTTAAATCAACGCCGCTATCCACTACTGAACCGATTGTTTCCTCTCTTGCTAAATAGGTTAACCTTTCTTCGAGTGAAAGACTCACCGGAAGCTGAAGTCCCGGCACTTCCGATTCCCATGTGCTGTTAAAACCGGCAAAGCCTCTGAATATGGTATTCTGCGGTATAACCACGCGAACATTTTTCTTCTTATTTTCAACCGCTTCCGAAGTAACTTTGCCTCCAAAATCCAGACCGATAAAAGGCACTATCGTAAAGCCCGATTTAATTTCTACCTGCGCCGCCTGTTCTTTGCTCAAGCCTTCCGGCTGTCCGGTGAGGAGATTGCGTTTCTCTCTGATGGAACCAAGAAGGCGGTGCAGTCTAAAATCAAATCTGGTTGTCCCGAGCGCGTTTATACGAGCAAATTTTCTATCCGATTCAAATTTGGGTCCGATGAAGAAATAAATCGCTCCCTTAGTCCAACCCGTATTTTTCCAGCCGAGATATGCGGGAATCGCAACTTCTCCCGCTTGACGGTCAACATTTGCAAAACGCTCGTCATTCGGACTGATGATAGTCAAATTAGACTGACGAATAATTGACCTGAAGGACAAGTCCAATATAATCGAATTATTCGATTTGGTATTGCCAAGCCCCAGGTCAACGGATATTTGCGGATGCCAGTAACACGGTAGATTATTCACCGATAGAAAACAGCTTCCGATTGGAATTTGGTCTTGAGCATTATATTTTGATGATAAATCAAAAAAGGGCTTTTGATGACGAGCCGCCTGGGTTGATAATTTGAGTTCGAAATTCAGTTCGTCCGGCTTTTTAGGCATCCCGGGGATTTCAACGCTGCCCTTCGGAATCACTTTGTTCTTGCCCGAATCCGACACGCCTTCATTAATGCTCAGATTATGGGTTTTGGCTTTGGAGAGTCCGTCATCGAGCAATAAGGTAAATTCTTTTGCGGAGGTGGGCGCCGCGGCGGCAATACCGGGAGCAGCCGCGTCTTCTACTCTGGCATTGATGATTTCCGTTTGCGGAACGACTTTCGTGCCGTCGGGCGCGATTTTTAAAGTGCTGTTTGTAACTTTCAAAATCGGCTCGGCAGTTAGCGTCGCCTTTGACTGAACGCGAATTTTATCGCGCGAGCCTTCAAGCGATGAAACGATTGTTGCTGTGGCGGTGGGTTTGGGTGCCTGCAAATTGAAAAATAGCTGAACCGTGTTCGTTCGGTTTGATGCAACAGTTTTCAGTCCGTCAACGACCACGATATATTGTCCGTGGCTGACGTTGTTTACAAATCTCAAGGTGCAGACTCCATTACAAACAATCGGATTTTTTTGATCCAGCAATTCGCCGAGATTCAATGCCGTGCTGGTCGGTGCCGCGGGATTATCCGTTGAAATTTGGTAAATTTGGTAGTTGCTCTTTTCCTTCAGCAATTTTTTAAGCTCTTCGGTCAGCGGACGGTTAGACTTCGCTTCCAGAATAATTATATTGGTGTCTTCATCAATGGTGGCTTTTATTTCTTCTTTATCCTGAGCATCCGTCATAGAATCTTGTGCTTCGGCAAAACTGAAAAGCGCCTGCAACAAAAATAAAAATAAAATAATGCGATTCGTCATAGATTTCTCCGATTTTAATCGTGATGAAAAAAAGGTTAGCCGCAAGACAGCAAAAAGTCGTGAAGCTGTCCGACAATCTTAATCGAGCCGTTGGCGAAGATTACCGGGTTTAAGGCTCGAGCTTTTGCGCAATGCTCAAAAAATTCTTCTTTGTCCTTGAAAGTTGTCGCAAGTTTTTGAGTGCCGTAAGACCCGTAAGGGATTGCATTGCCTTTCGCCGTCGTCCATAAACCGCTCAGTGAAGTTCCGGCGGCAAATTCGATATTAGGCGCATCCAGCCAATTTTGAATTCCAAGAACTACTGCCCCGGCGAGCGGTGCCGCTCGCGCATTGCTACTTAAAAGGAAATTAAGTAGTTCTCCGACTGTTTCTAGTCCAGACGGCGGCACAAGTGATGAAATATCCAGTTTCTGAACTGCTTGGTTAAACTTAAAAAATGAATTGGTTTGAAGCTGCCTAAGTAAGGCATCAATCCCGAAAGGCACGTATGTATTATGTGTGGTCAGTTGAGGACGTGAATTTTCCCAAATTTCTGAAAGAAGTTGGTTGAAACGATAAAAAGATGTCGCGCCACCAATCCATTTGTCCAAATCCATTGATAATTGAAAATACTGACTTGTCATAAAAGTTAACTCCTTTCATTCTTGCTATTAGTGACTCCTAAAAAGCCGATTAGTAAAAGCATTGGAAAATTTATTTTCGGGATCGTGTTGACTGATCAATTCCAAAAATTTCTCGAAATTTTCTCCGTAAAGATTTGCCAGATATTTTTTGTCAAAGGTCAGACCGAATTTGCCGAGATGGGGACGACCACCGATCTTTTTGATTTCTTCTTCGGCGGCATCGTAATATTTTTCAAAGCCGTGTGAATCATTGCAAATCAGGTCAATCCAACACGAGCGGAGTTCTTGTCCCGCGCCGACTAATGTTCGATTGTGTCCCGCCGGAGTAAAACGAACTTCCAAAAGCGTATAAGGCAAATTTTTGGGCTCTTTCAAATACATATTCTCAAAGAGAGTGAGAAATTGGCGGCATCTTTCAATCGTTTGTCCAAACGGAACGGTAAATTCAAATTCCTGGTGCAGATGATAAATCGAGCGGGTAAATGCCTTGTCGCTTTCAAGCACGAGCGTTGATTTCTGCTTAAAATAATAAGCGATATTGGAAAACCTCGGCAGCGTCCCGGTGTAAGCCATCAAGTTTCCAAGCCAGGCTGATGTGAAAGCGTCTAAAGAGATATTGATAAACTCGCGAAAATCTCCCAAAAAGATGATTTCTTATCCTTGACGACGTTCCAGATATTTATCTGGCATTTATCGGCGAACGGAAAAATATAAAGACTGACGTGATCGTTTTCCTCGAGCAGCCGGTCGAGATTGCTTTCGACAACTGCGAGTCGTTCCATTTTGCAAATCTGCTCGACTTTGAAGCGCGGAACGGCGTTCAGCGTAACTTCCGAAATGATGCCGACCGCGCCGATTCCGCCGATAGCCGCTTTAAAAAGATCGTCCGCAGGCTGGCAGACAAACACGTTTCCATTGCCGTCAATTATTTTTATACTTTCGACGAGCTGGCTGACAAAGCCCCAATCTTTGCCCGTGCCGTGGACGTCGGTCGAGATGATTCCGGCGATGCTCTGGGCATCGTGCGAGGGCAGCGAACTAAAAGCTAAACCTTTGTCGAAAAGCGTTTTTATCACGTCCCGCACGCGCGTTCCGCCTCGCACGGTCAGGCGATTGTTTGCCGGATCGCGGCTGACTACGCCCGTATATTTATCGAGCGAGATCAGCGTTTCATCCGAAACCACGCCGTCGTTGAACGAATGTCCCGCGCCGAATAAACGCACGCTTGCCGAACTTTTAATCAAACTTATAATTTCCGCTTCGGTCGTCGGCAGCGCGTATTTTTCCGGTTTGTAACCGAATCGTCTAGCCCAGTTCCGAAAGACGCCGCCGCTGACTCTGCCTTCGAGCCACAGCACGCGCCCGAATGTTAAGGCATTAACGATGATATTGAGAGTCGTCGCCAGCCCGACATACAGGTAGCTTCGGGGTTTCATTTTTCTACCTCCGTCAACGATTTATTGCGGCAATTCTTCGATTATTTTATCAGCCACGCGAAGAGCCAACGCCGAAATTGTCAGCGACGGATTAACGCCGAGTGCGGTCGGGATAATCGAAGCGTCGGCGATATCGTTGTCTTGAAATAGCCGTGTCCGCCGCCATACATCTCGTGATTCGAGTTGAGACTAAAGGAGCGTCCCGCTGGCGCTGGCGACGACCAAAAATCCCACATATTTAAAAAACGATTGTTGATTTCGTGTTCGGTGCCGGCATAGTAAATGTCGCCGAGATGAATAACGTGGTCGGGCTGCCTCGCTTTAATCTGTAATGCGACGGCGCGGGCGGCATCGTTTCCGCCGCCCCAATCACTGACCAGCGCAATCTTAACTGTCGGTTTATCGATAATTTCGAAGCGGAAATCGGTCTTCTTTTCGTGCCTGATAAATTTAGCTTTGCCGCGCAAAAGCGATTTAGCTTTTTCCCAAACGACTTCGACCCAGCCCGGATCAAGATTGTCGTATTTTTCAAAGCCTGCGAAAGCCGCCGTGCCGTGCAGAGACGGATGACGCGCCTCGACAAAGAATAGATTGATGTTTGGTTCGACAGTCGCCGTGTCAACAACAGATTCAGCCATCGAAAATCTGCCTTTGGCTCTTTTAGCCGGAGTTTTTCCTTTACCTGTTTTCTGCGCCTGCGCGGAGCTTTCCAATTTTTTATCAATATACTCGTCCATCGCCGCTTGGAACACGGCGATAGTGCGGTCACGCGGCATATACCAATCTTTTGCTGCGGATTCCGAAGGAGCAGCCGTAGCGGCGAAACTTTTAGCGAGAGTTACATTTGTTTTGTCCTGTTCGCGTTCGTAAGCGCGCTGGAGCATATTGAGATGGTCAAGTTTTTTTAGACAAAAAACTGTCTTTCATTTCCTCCTTTTTTAGTTTTCAATTCCATCTCGAATTCCATTGGACTTTTGTAACCCAAACTTGAATGTAACCTCACCCGATTGTAA
>JBPCPU010000186.1:0-9969 GCA_050998795.1 Pyrinomonadaceae bacterium | reverse complement strand
TTTATAGCGGATTTCAGTAATTTGAATTACAAAACATTTGGAATAAGTGATAGGTGATAAGTGATAGGTGATAGGTGTATTGACAAATTAGGTGAGGTGGTCAAATGGATTGTCCGCTATTGGCTGTCAGCTATTCACTAATAAACGAAGAGATTCTTTGAAAAACAGCGGATAGCCAATAGCGAACAGCGAATAGTTATGGCTCTCCCACGTAATTTGTCAATACAACGTCAGTTAGGGATAAGAAAATCGTTTTTGAGTCGGTGAAACCGACGCGCATAATTGTAGCCCACATCGTTAGATGTGGGAATCGAATCACGAATTTGCGCCCAGCCGTTGAAAACGGCGGCATAAATTTATGTCGCTATCTTTCGATAGCTTGATTTTACGACTGAATGATTCCCACATCTGGCGATGTGGGCTACAAATATATTGCCGTCTTCGACGGCTTATCCCAAATTCACGTTTAGTATTTTTTCAATTGGATTTAGAGAGCGAACCGCGCCTCGATTCGCCGCGTTCAGATTTGCGATTCGGCAAAATGATAAAGCGGATTGGATAAATGTGTCTGCCCTTACATTGAAATAAAAAGCAAGTATAATGTAGTTGATAAATTATTATGTCAACAAATTTACAACCGCTGAATTTTGAAAATTCCGCATCGTTTGCCGCCAAATTGGACGCGCAGGATTCATTAAAAAATTTCCGCGAAAAGTTTTATGTTCCTAAACGACCGGACGGCGAAGATGTTTTATATTTCACCGGCAATTCGCTCGGACTTCAGCCGAAAACCGTTCGCGCATATATCGAACAGGAATTAAAAGATTGGGAAATGTTCGGCGTGGAAGGACATTTCAAAGCGAAAAATCCGTGGATGCCGTATCACGAAATTTTGACGAAGGCGATGGCGAAAATCGTCGGTGCTAAACCGATTGAAACGGTCGTGATGAATTCGCTGACGGTCAATCTGCATCTTTTGATGGTTTCGTTTTATCGTCCGACGGCGCAAAGATACAAAATCATCATCGAAGCGGGCGCGTTTCCCTCCGACCAATACGCGGTGCAATCGCAAATAAAATTTCACCGGGAGCGCGGGCATCTTGCCCGCAATGCGTCCGACGGACGCACAAAGCCGCCTCAAGGCGGGACTCAAAACGCGCTCATCGAACTCAAACCGCGTGAAAGCGAAACTTATTTGCGAACCGAAGACATCGAAAAAACGATTACGGAAAACGGCGATTCGATTGCGCTGATTCTGCTCGGCGGCGTGAATTATTACACTGGACAAGCCTTTGATTTTCAACGCATCACCGAAGCCGGACACAAAGTCGGCGCGGTCGTCGGTTTCGATTTGGCGCACGCGGCGGGAAACATCGAATTAAATTTGCACGATTGGAATGTGGATTTTGCTGCCTGGTGTTCTTACAAATATCTCAATTCGGGTCCGGGCGGAATCGCGGGTTGCTTTGTTCACGAAAGGCATGCGGAAAGTTTCGATTTGCCGCGTTTTGCGGGTTGGTGGGGACACGATAAGGAAACACGGTTTTTGATGGGTTCGGAATTTGTGCCGATAAAAGGCGCGGAAGGCTGGCAACTCTCGAATCCGCCGATTTTTCAGCTTGCCGCTTTAAAAGCATCGCTCGATATTTTTGAAGAAGCGGGAATGAAAAATCTGGTTGAAAAATCGCGCCGATTAACCGGCTATTTAGAATTTCTGCTCGGCGAAATTCACGACGGAAGAATATCCGTCATCACGCCTTCTGATGAAAACGAGCGCGGCTGTCAACTTTCGATTCGCGTTAAAGATGCGGACAGAAATCTTTTCAAACAAATTACGAAGCGCGGCGTTGTCGCCGATTGGCGCGAACCGGACGTGATTCGCGTCGCGCCCGTGCCGCTTTATAATTCGTTTGCGGATGTGTTTCATTTTGCGAAAATTTTGAAAAATTGTTTGAGATAGTGCTTATTTACAATACTCATCTTTAATGCGTATAATTCCCTCTATGGGAAAAATGGCATACAAAAGATTAAATATTACATTGCCCGAATCAACCGTCGTTTTGTTGGAAACAGTTACCGGCAAAGGCGGACGCAGCACTTTTATTGACACTGCCATCAAAAGCTACATCCAACAGGAAAACCAAAAAAGTTTGCGCGAACAGTTGAAAGAAGGCGCGATTGCCCGACGCGAGAGAGATTTGCGGCTTGCCGAAGAATGGTTTGACGTCGAAGAGGAATTATGGCAAAAGTAATTTCGATTGAGCGCGGCGAAGTTTATCTTGTCAATTTCGACCCGACATTCGGCTCTGAAATCAAAAAAACTCGTCCCGCGCTGATAATCCAAAACGATATTGCCAACGAACACAGCCCCATTACGATTGTTGCCGCGATTACTTCAAAATTTGACGACACTCTTTATCCGACTGAAGTGTCAATTGCTGCCGGCGAAGGCGGATTAAGTCAGGATTCGGTTGTTTTGCTCAATCAAATTCGCGCGATTGACCGTCAAAGATTGTCAAAAAAATTGGGCAAAGTCGAAAAAGCCACGCTGAAAAAAGTTGATTCGGCAATTAAAATAAGTCTTGGCTTGATACAAATTTAGTTAAATGGCGAAACAAAAAGTAATCATCATCGGCGCGGGCTTATCGGGTTCGCTGCTCGCCATTTATCTTGCCAAACGCGATATCGAAGCCGACATTTACGAAGCACGCGGCGATATGCGGAAAGTCGAAACGGCGGCGGGACGTTCGATAAATCTCGCGTTATCGAATCGCGGAATCGCGGCGTTAAAGGAAATCGGGCTTGACGAATATATGCTCGCGGAAGCCGTTCCGATGCACGGGCGAATGGTTCACGCGGTTGACGGCGCGACGCGCCTTTTGCCGTATAGCGGGCGTGAAGGCGAATATATCAACTCGGTTTCGCGTTCGGGTTTGAACATTGCGTTGATAAACGAAGCCGAAAAATACGGCGGCGTGAAATTCTTTTTCAACGAAAAATGCGTTGATTTCGACTGCAAAACCGGCGAAGCAATTTTAGAAAATCACGAAACAGGCGAAAAGAAAAATGTCAAAGGCGATACGTTAATCGCCACCGACGGCGCAGGTTCGGCGGTTCGTCAAGCGATGCTTCACGGCGGCGTTTCGCGTTTTAATTTCTCGCAGGAATATCTCGAACACGGCTATAAGGAATTGCACATTCCGCCCGGCGGACGCGGCGATTTTCTGATGGAGAAAAACGCTCTGCACATTTGGGCGCGGCGTTCGTTTTTGATGATTGCACTGCCGAATTTCGACGGCAGTTTCACCTGCACTTTGTTTCTGGCGCACGAAGGCAGAAACCCGCGCGTAAGCAAGGGTGTTCTTGGTATTGAAACTGACACACTCCCTAACGGTCGTGTTTCTGCCCTAGAAAGTTTTGAGCAATTAAAAAATGAAAAATCTCTACTCGAATTTTTTCAAATTAATTTTCCCGACGCGCTTCCGTTGATGCCGACGCTCGTTGAAGATTTTTTCGCCAACCCAATCGGCAATCTCGGCACAATCAAATGTTTTCCGTGGAATGTCGGCGGCAAAGCGTTGCTGCTCGGCGATTCGGCACACGCCGTTGTGCCTTTTTACGGGCAGGGAATGAACGCTTCGTTTGAAGACTGCCGAATCTTAAATGGGCTGATTGAAAAACACGACACGAATTGGGAAACGGTTTTCACCGAATACGGCGCGTTAAGAAAGAAAAACACCGACGCGATTGCGGATATGGCGGAAGAGAATTTTTACGAAATGCGCGATGCCGTCGCCAATCCGGTTTTTGTCCGCAAACGCGAACTTGAAACGCGCCTTGAACAAACCTTCCCCAATTATTTTTCCAAATATTCAATGGTTACTTTCCGCGAAGATTTGCCTTATTCGGTGGCGATGCGGAAAGGCAACGCGCAGGATAAATTGTTGATGGAAATCTGCGCGAACGTCGAAAATGTGAGCGAGATTGATTTGAATGAAGTGATGGAAAAAGTGAAAGTAATCTAATTATGTTTGGAATAGAAGCACAAATTACAAAATGTATTGATGACGAAGCTATGACAACACTTGAAGCAATCTACGAAAACGGCATTTTCAAACCAATTTCGAGCGTTCCGCCGACGCTTAAAGAACACGAGCGCGTCAGAATAATTATCGAAGGCGACGCAGATTCGGCAAAGCAGATTTCGCCTGAAATCTTGCGCGAGATGTTAGCCGAAGGAATGATTAGCCGTATTCCCGAAGGCATCAGCGACGAAGAAGACGTTTTTGAGCCGATAAAGATAAAAGGCAAGCCGCTTTCGGAAACGATTCTTGAGGATAGAAACTAATGATTCTTTCCGTGAACATAAACAATCAAACTTACAAAATTGACGGCGCAAATCCGCTCGATATTTCGATTCCGCTGAATTTTAACGGCGCACAGCCAAACGCTTACGGCGTGGAAAAGGCAGCATCGAAACCTTGCGAAACAGAAAATATAATCGGCGACACGCGGCGCGGCGGAAGCTGCAACTTCGAGCAATATACGTTTATTCCGCATTGCAGCGGCACGCACACCGAATGCGTCGGGCATATTACTCAGAGGCGAATTTCCGTTCACGATTGTCTGCAAGATGCGTTTATTCCGGCAACGCTGATTTCAGTGAATCCGGTTGATGCTTTGGAAACGGAAGATAATTATTCGATTGAACTAGATGAAAAAGACAAACTCATTACAAAAAAATCTCTCGAAAATGCTTTGGAAAACGCGAAGCAAGATTGGCTTGAAGGCTTAATTATCCGAACTCTGCCGAATGATGAAAGCAAATTAACGCGGGAATATCTTGAAATTGTTCCGCCGTTTTTTTCAACCGAAGCGATGGAGTTTGTTGCCCGAAAAGGCGTGAAACATCTGCTTGTGGATATGCCTTCGATTGACCGGACTTTTGACGAAGGCAAACTCGCCAATCATCGGATTTTCTGGAACGTCGCGTCTGCAAGCTGCGCGATTAACAAAGCAAGTTTGATAAATAATACGATTACGGAAATGATTTTTGTTCCCGACGAGGTTACGGACGGTGCGTATCTGCTTAATCTGCAAATCGCCGCTTTTGCCGCCGACGCTTCTCCAAGTCGTCCTCTTCTTTTCAAAATTGTCGGGTAGATTTTTATATGTATCGGGGCAGAAGCCCGCGCGTCGGGCAAGGGCGCAGATTTGGTGTGTGTTTGCACCCTTGCTCACGCGCGGGTTTCCGCCTTTGTCGTAAATCCTTTATCTTCCGGCTCTCGTATTGACGAGCCGCAAAGCCTGTCGGCGGACGGCGTCGGACACATTCCGGTTTTTTGTCAGCGCGTTTAAATCCTTCAATTGCAGACGAATTAAAATACTTATGACGTTGGCAATCGGCGTACGCGGATTGCGAGCCAAATTATGCGCGGTCGTATAGTTTCGCGCCCAGTTTCGATTGATGGAAATTTGCCGCAAAACGTCTTCGGGAGCGGAACGCATCGCCGCGATTTTCTCGATTTCCTGGTCGGTGATGCGCGGGTTATTGAGAACGGCTTGAGCAACGATGCGGTTCGGGTCGCGGATGAGAATGTTGCGGGCTTCGCGGTCGCCTTTCATCGCTAATTTCACGCGGTCTTTCATTCCCATTCGCATAATGCGGTTAATCATCGAAATGCGCTCGCCTGAAATTTCGTCCTCGTCCGCGCTCAAATCGCCCAAAATTTTATTGACGATTGATTCGCGCTGTTCTTCGGTTTCCTCATAAAATTCTTCGATATACTCGAGCGACAACCACGAATCGTCGGTTTCGCTGTCGGGAACTTCGATGTGTTCGGCAAGCAGAATCGCATCTTCAAAACTTAAATTCACAGCCGAAGCCGTTTCAGATAAATTGGCGGAAAATTCCGCTTGTTCGATAAATTCCGCCGCCGCCGTTTTGCCCTGCGCCCGAAGTTCGCTGGCGATTTGCTGTGCGCCGCGTGATTTTTCAAAAAATTCGCGCTTTACTTCCGCCGCGCGTCTTTCGGCTTCCGCCGTCCGATACGGATTGGTGATAATCGCGTCCATTATCTGCGGCGAGCGAATAAGAAGCTGCTGGTTAAAGGAAAGAAGCTCAAGCAGTTCGCCTTTTTTGGTTTTGCGGGCAAATTGAATAATTGCCGCGTCCGGCGTTTTCGGATTGGTTAAAATCGTTTCGTGAATTTCCGGCGGCAGATTGTCTTGTTCGGCAAAATAAGCCAAAACCTGCGGCGCGATTTGATTTGATTTAAATATATTTCCGAGTTCGTTCCGGTCTTGCACGGCGAGCGTGTTTTGAGCATTTTCCGCCAGTTCAGCATCATTATTTTGGGAAAGCGCAACCAAAATCTCAAGCAAATCGCTTTGCGGCAAAGGCAGGATTCCGCGAGCGGCGGCAAGTTGGGCAGGACGCGGAGCAGTTCCGCCGACAATGGCTTTTACTACCGGATTGGTCGAATTTATTTCAAAACTCATAAATTTGCAGGAAACTAAAATAGATATAAAGTCAGGAATGAATAAGCAGAGCCGAAATCTTGGGTTTTCAGCCGAAAACATTATAACATAAAGATTGCCGATATAATCTGTAATCTTGACTATCGAACAGGCTTACCTTAGTCTAATGAATTGCAAGGGAAACGCCTTTGTCTTCAATCCTAAAATCCTTCCCTGTAAAATAATAAATTATTGGTATCAAACAGATAGATTATGATAAAAGACGATATAAAAAATCTTATTGCGGAAAAAACCGCGCGTATCGGCGTAGTCGGACTCGGTTATGTCGGTTTGCCGTTGATAGTAGAATTTGCCTTAAAAGGTTTTCGAGGCATCGGGTTTGAAGTTGACGAAAAAAAAGCAGATGCAATCAACGCCGGACGTTCATACATTGTTGATGTAACCGATGAAAACGTGCAGAAATGTGTCAAAAGCGGAAATTTAAAAGCGACCACCGATTTTTCCGACTTAAACAATTGCGATGTGATTATCATTTGCGTTCCGACACCGCTGCGGAAAACCAAAGACCCCGATATGTCGTATATTTTGGCGGCTGGCGAACAGATTCAGAAATATATGCGGCGCGGTCAGTTGATGATTTTAGAATCTACCACTTATCCGGGAACGACCGACGAAATTTTGCAGCCGATGTTTGAAGAAAAAGGTTTCCGGCTCGATGAAGATTTTCTGCTCGCCTTTTCGCCCGAAAGAGTTGACCCGGGAAATCCGCAGTTTCAAACACACAATATCCCGAAGGTCGTCGGCGGCGTGTCAAAGGATTCGGGCGAAGTCTCCTCATTCCTTTACTCGCAAATCGTCGAAGATGTGCATCTTGTCAGTTCGGCGCGTGTCGCCGAAGCCTGCAAACTTTGGGAAAACACTTTTCGCGCAATAAATATCGGAATGGCAAACGAAATGGCGAAAGTCTGCAACGCGCTCGGCATTGACACCTGGGAAGTCGTCCGCGCCGCCGCGACCAAACCTTTCGGCTTTATGGCTTTTTATCCGGGACCTGGAATTGGCGGGCATTGCATCCCGCTCGACCCGCATTACTTAAGCTGGAAAGCGCGGCAGCACGGTTTTGATTCGCAGTTTATTTCACTGGCAGAGCAAATAAATTCGGGAATGCCGAAATACGTCGTTAAACTTGTCGCCGACAGTTTGAATGACAACAGCCAAGCCGTCAAAGGTTCGCGCATTTTGATTCTCGGCGTAGCGTATAAAAAAGACATTGACGATATGCGCGAATCGCCCGCGCTTTCCGTGATTGATTTGCTTCGGGCAAAAGGCGCGGACGTGAGCTATCACGACCCGTTTGTGCCGGAAGTTCATTTCGACCATGCGTATACCATCGGCGACGGCGAACCGCTTTTTAACAAGGAACTGACCGACGATTTAATCAAAAATTCCGATTGCGTAATCATCTGCACCGAACACACTAACGTGGATTACAATCGCATTCTGGAACTTGCGCCGCTGGTCGTTGACACGCGCAACGCGCTTTCAGAGGAAATGCGCGGGCGGAGCAAGGCGAAAATTGTTCGCCTTTAAATTCAGGATTCAAGATTCAAGATTCAAGATTTAAGATTTAAGATTCAGAATTTTAAATCTTAAATCTTAAATCTTGAATCTTGAATCTTGAATCCTGAATCTTGAATCTTAAATCTTGAATGCTTAAAGTTTTAAACATCGTCGGCGCACGTCCGAATTTTATGAAGATTGCGCCGATTGTCCGCGAGATGCGGCGGCGTGAAAATGATTTTCTGCCGTTGATTGTTCATACCGGGCAGCATTATGATGCGGCAATGTCGGATTCGTTTTTTACGGATTTGGACATTCCAAAACCCGATTTTCATCTTGAGGTCGGTTCAGCTTCGCACGCGGTTCAAACGGCGCGAATTATGACGGCGTTTGAACCTGTTCTTTTGCAGGAAAAGCCGGATTGGGTTTTAGTCGTCGGCGATGTTAATTCAACGATTGCCTGCGCTCTGGTTTGTGCAAAACTTGGCGTGAAAGTCGCGCACGTCGAAGCCGGTCTTCGTTCCGGCGATATGACGATGCCCGAAGAAATCAACCGTCTTTTAACCGACAGAATCTCAGATTTGCTGCTTACGCCTTCGACCGACGGTAACGAAAATTTGTTAAAGGAAGGAATCGCGCCCGAAAAAATTAAATTTGTCGGAAACGTCATGATTGATTCGCTGTTTTATAGTTTGAAAATGGCGGAAAATTCCACTGTTCGGGAAGATTTAGATTTAACCGAAAAACATTACGCTGTTTTGACTCTTCACCGCCCGTCAAATGTTGACGATAAAAAAACTTTTTCCAATCTTTTAGAAGCATTGGCAGCAATCAGCAAAAACCTTCCGATAATTTTCCCTTCGCATCCGCGCACACGCGCCCGCATTGATGAATTCGGCTTTGCGAAAAAAGTCGCAAACTCAAATATCAAACTTATCGAACCGCTTGGCTATTTAGATTTTTTGCGACTTTATAGCGGCGCTAGAATGGTTTTGACCGATTCCGGCGGGCTTCAGGAAGAAACAACCGCGCTCGGGATTCCCTGTTTGACTTTGCGCGAAAATACCGAAAGACCGATTACGATTGAGTTGGGAACAAATATCCTGGTCGGCACGAATGCGGAAAAAATCACACAAACCGCGTTTAAAGTTTTAAGTCGGAAAAATCAATCTCAAGGCGCAAAAATCCCGCCGCTCTGGGACGGCAAAACGGCGGAACGCATTTGCGATGCTCTTTTAATGGAAAGTGGAAAATGATAATACTAAATTCATTTTCCACTTTCCGTTTTTCACTTTTCGTTATTTTGTCTGTTCCATCGGATAACCGGCATTTTTCCAAGCCGCCGTTCCGCCAACCAAAGCGTAAGCATTTCCAATTCCTTTTTCTTTTAATTTAGTGACCAAACTGGCACTTGTGTGTTCGCTCGGTCAGGAACAGTAAGCGATGATTTTCTTGTCCTTTGGCAGTTCTTTGTAACGAGTTTCAAACGCTTCGGCGGGAATGTTTATTGAGCCTTTGATATGCTCGACATTGTAAGCGGCTTCGGCGCGGGTGTCTATAAATAAAACATTTCCCTTATCAAAATCCTTTTTCGCATCTTCCAAACTGATGCGCGGCGCGTCGTCGCTGTGTTCCGCCGGCGGTGCGGTTGTCATAGTATTTGTGTTTGTTTTAACGACATCGGGTTTAGCCGCCGTGCCTGACTTTGAACAAGTCTGCATCGCCAAGGTTATTGCCGACATCATTACTAATGTTAAAATAAATTGCATTTTTTACCTCCAAAATTTTACCGGGAGCGCGGGCATCCTGCCCGCAGAACGCACTTGCGTTCAAAGTGTTTCGAGTAAATTCAGCGTCAGCTTTGAGTTTTTGTGCTGCTGCACGGTGGCGGGCAAGATCCCCGCGCTCCCGGTGTTTTAACTATTATCT
>JBPCPU010000155.1:0-9393 GCA_050998795.1 Pyrinomonadaceae bacterium | reverse complement strand
TGACGAGTCAAAGGTTGAAAATACTGCATTCCACAATTCGGGAAAGAGTCGAAGGAGTATTCAGTTCATTGTGGGACGGATTTACCACGCGAGTCTATTCAAGAAGTTGGCAGGGATTGTGGAACACGCTAAAACTAAAGATGTTAGATTACAAATTGTGTTTTGCAAAGGTAATTTCTTACACTTAATTTCTAATCAAGACTGAGGTTAACTTAATGCCATCGGGCTACAAATATGCCGTCGGTTTCACCGACTTAAAACCTATTTCTTATTCCGAACTAACATTACTTAAGGCAAAAATAAAAATAGAGAGATTTAACTTTGCGACTCTGCGCCTTTGCGTCTTTGCGTTAAAATAAAAATATGGCACAAATACAACAAAATCAGCCGCCAAAGCTGCAAAAAACTGAAAGCGGCGATATTAACACCAATTCTTTAGCCGATTCGCTGGAATGGTTTTTGAATTACGACCAAAGAGTTGCGCTGGTTAGAAATCCGCAAGTTGAAGAACTTTTTCAGTGGAAACAGGCGGACGACACGGCAAACGGCATTGAGATTTACCCGTTTGAAAATGCCGAATCGCGTTTTGCCATCGGAGTTTTTCAGGCGTTGGGCGAAAATGATTCGGAAAACAAACTGCATCGCTGGATTTCGAATGTTCTGCAAGCATTAAGCGAAGCTAAAGAAACCAGCGAGGATATTGCTAAAAGTTATAATTTGGAACAAAACAAATCTCACGTCGGGCAAGCGCAAACGATTCCGTCAAAATTGGAAAGGCGTTTATATTTGTCGAGCTGCTGGCTGGAAGCACTCTGCACGGCTGAAGTTCGATTTTTAGGCTGGGTTTATCAGGAAATTTACGGAAAATCTTTTACTCCTTAAAACTTATCCAATTTTCGTTCCAGTCGAATCTTTCGAGCGCGTGAAAGCGTTTTTTATAATCATAGAAAGAGTTTCCGTCGTAATAATAACCTTGATAATAAAAATCTTTTCCGTGTTTTCGGGCAAAATCAATTTCCAGAAGCATTGTGAAAATGCCGAGACTGCGTGAACTTTCTTCCGGCGCAAACATTGCGTAAATGCTTGAAATCGCGGTTTCGCCGACATCGAAAAAACTCACGGCAAGCAGTTTTTCTTTATCATAAACGCAGACTTCCAACGCTTCGCACGGCACGCGTTCTGTATCGAAGGAAAGAAAATCGTAAAGCGAAAACGGCATATTGTGTTTGAAACGCCGTTTGTGTTGTTCAAAGAGGATTTCTTTTTCTTTGGTTATTTTGATTGGGCGAATAATGGTTCGTAAGTCTTGATTTTTTTTGTTGATGCGGCGTTTATTCTTGGAAAGGCAAAAATCCGAGAGACGAATCCTAAGCGGAAAAACCTGGCAGATTCCGCCATTGTAAAACGTCAGATTGTATCGAAAAAATTGCGTTCCGAAATGCCGCCAACCGTTTGCCCACAGCGCGTCCATTTGTTTTGGCGAGGCTTTCAGCGTGTAAAATTCTTCGTTGATGAAAAAAAGTCCATCTGTCGGATAAATTTCATTTTCGAGCATCGGTTGGAGAAAATGTCTAAGACGAAACCGGACTAACAGAAGAAATATACCAAATCAAATCTACCTGTGAAAGTTTGCGCGATGTGCGGCAGACCGATGATGTGGCGCAGGCTTGGGAAGAAGTAAAATTTTGTTCGGAAAGATGTCGGAAAAACAAAAATAGCGGGTAGCAAATTGAAAATTTGTTTGTTCGCTATCACAGTTGTATGTTTTTATAATTCTTAATTTGCCACTGCTTTTGCCGTTTCATCCGCTTCGTCGGTTGTTTCAAAATGTCCGTTTGTTTTTTCCGTTTCGCTGACTTCTAACTGTGAATAATTATCTGCGGCGGGATACGAATTTGATTCATCGGCACGTTTGTCAAACACTTCTTTAGCTTTGAGCATACTACAACTGCCTTCGAGAATCGCGCCGTCTTCGAGTATCAAACGAGGTGTTTGAATATTGCCGACAACCCGCGCCGTGCGCCCGAGTTCAATTTTTTCCGCAGCCACAATATCGCCGTTGACCGCTCCGTTGATAACCGCCGCCGCAACGACGATATTGGCGTCAACTCTGCCGGTCGAACCGACAACCAGCGTTCCGTTTTCGGACGTAACGCGCCCCGTCAAATGTCCGTCAACGCGAAGCATCGTTTGGAAATTTGTTTCGCCTGTTAAAACCGTGCCGTTGCCGACAAAACCGCTCAAACGTCCTTCTTTAATGTCACGTGCCATTGACTCGCTTTCGGAAACAGCGCGGGTTGACGACGGCTGATTGTTGCTTGAAAATGAATATGAAGAATCCGAATTCGTTGGTTTTTCTTGATATTCATTCGTATTGTCCGTAGTTTCCGTTTTGGAACTGCGTCCCATTCTAATCATAATTTAAACCTCCGCCGGGATTTTTTTCGACTCGAAATTGCCGATAAGATTTCTCAAAAAAATCAGCCGAATACAAGCCGATTTTTTTTAGAGTATTTCTATAAAGAAATGACTAACTATCGAATTTTTCCAGATGTTATGTATGATAAAAGACTTTGGGAATTGTGTCCAGTTTTTTTGTGCATTTGTTAATTTTCGCGCATCGTGTCAAAATTTCAGGTTTGGAGGACGTGATAAAAAGTTGTTTGTAGAAAGTAAGATAAAAACAAAACTGCTCAAAAAAATGGGCGAAGCCATCCGCGATTTTTCGATGATTGAAGAAGGCGATAAGATAATGGTTTGTCTTTCGGGCGGCAAAGACAGCTATACGATGCTCGAATTGCTGCTCGATGTGCAGAAGCGTGCGCCGGTGAATTTTGAAATTCTCGCCGTCAATCTCGACCAGAAACAGCCCGATTTTCCCGAACATATTTTGCCGGATTATTTGGAAAGCGTCGGCGTAAATTATCGTATTGTCGAAGAAGATACGTATTCGATTGTTACGCGCCTTGTTCCCGAAGGCAAAACATTCTGCTCGGTTTGCTCTCGTCTGCGGCGCGGAATTCTTTATACGACCGCCATCAAAGAAGGTTGTACGAAAATCGCGCTCGGTCATCACGCCGACGACATTATCAATACATTTTTATTAAATTTGTTTTTCGTCGGGCAATTAAAAGCGATGCCGCCTATCCTGCGTTCCGACGACGGCAGAAACACCGTCATTCGTCCGCTTGCTTACTGTCATGAAAAAGACGTTGCGCGTTTTGCCGAAGAAAAACAGTTTCCGATAATTCCCTGCAATTTGTGCGGTTCGCAACCGAACTTGAAACGCGCCCGCGTGAAAAGATTGATTAACGAACTCGCCAAAGAAATTCCGCATGTCCGCTCGTCAATTATGACGGCTTTGACCAACGTAACAGGCTCTCATCTACTCGACACGCAACTTTACGACTTTGAAAATTTCGCGCCGCTTATTAAACAACTCAAACCGCTTCACGGCAGCGTCGAAAAAGAACTCGATGCGGTTTTCGACCATTCCGAAGCGAATGTTTCAATAAATTTGCTGGCGAAGATTTAATATAAAAGAATAAGATTAGGACACGGATTAGACGGAAAAAACGGATTTACACAGTTCTATAAAAATATAAATTTGTTTGATTTGAATTAAAAATGAGCAATCTTAAACATGCTGACGTTACCGGTCAAATTATTAAAGATTTTTACAAAGTTTATAACACGCCCGGCTTTGGATTTGCTGAAAAAGTATATGAAAATTCGCTGTTTGCCGAACTTGTTGAAGCAGGATTTCTAGTCAAGCAACAAGAGCCGATTAATGTTTTTTACAATGGAAAATTGGTCGGCGAGTATTTTGCTGATTTAATAGTTGAAGATTGCGTGATTGTTGAAATGAAAGCCTCAGTAACACTGGTGGAAGCGCACGAGGCACAACTTCTAAATTATTTGAAAGCTACGAAAATTGAAGTTGGGCTTCTATTAAATTTCGGTCAGAAGCCCGAATATCGTAGAAAATTTTTCACAAATGACCGAAAAGATTTATTGAGTATTTTACTAAATCCGTCAGAATCCGTTTTTTCCGTCTAATCCGTGTCCTATTTCTTTCCGGCTTTAAACACCTTATCGTCAATTAAAACATTGTGTTTGACTTCTTTTATCGTAATCACCAAATCGCCGTTGTCTGAGTTTGAATTAACCATTTTGAAAGGTATCATCACGCCGTCAACCGTGCGGTAATCGCTGTAAATTTCCGAATAAGGCTGACCGACGCTGCTCGTCGAAGACGAACTGACGGATTCGAGTTTTATCGGCAGAAAAGATTTTTGCGAAAAATAAACCGTGTCTTTATTGCCTTTTTCCGGCACGAAAACTACAACAAAAGCGTCCTCTCCGCCGACTTTTGCCGCGCCTTTAAATTCCGCCGTTTTGTAAAGCGTTTTCCAATCGAGCAAGCCGTAAAAATCCGCACCGATTCGGGCATCTTCGAGTTGTTTGCCGCTATAAACATCAGACGGCGCAAAACTCGCTTCTTCGCCGCCGTTTGTGCCGTCAAAATACTCCGAAAACGAGCCGATTGGTTTGCCGACCGCGGTCAGCGTCGCTTCCTGCGCCGCCATATTCGGAGCTTTATTGTAAGCCGTGCCGTAACCTTTCACGCCTTGATGGACAAAATCCACTTCAACTTTCACCACGCGCGAATTTAATTTTCGCCAATTCGTTTCGCCGCCAAGCGCGTTGATAACCTTTGGCATTAATTCGTCAACCGACATTTTCGGCGCGTTTGAATTCGCTGCTTTTTTATCAGCAAATGCCGAGCGTGCAAGAATATGTTGTCGTCGAACAGCAGAAGATGTTAGTCGAAATTCATCGCCGCCAACCCGATGGACGTTGGATAACCTATTATTTTAATCAAAACGCCGAGGAAGAAGTAGAATTTCAATCGGTTGAATTAACAATGACGCTTGGCGAAATTTATCGTCGTGTGAAGTTTGAAAAATAAAAATCTCTACAACGCCATTTCTCTTAATTCATCAATAATCTTCGGCAAAACTTCCAACACAAAATTAACTTCCGCTTCCGTGTTAAATCTTCCCAAAGAAAAGCGAACCGCGCCCATCGCGTCCGCATAAGGAATGTTCATCGCTTTCAGAACGGGCGAGGCAGTGTGCATTTCCGCATTGCAAGCCGAACCGGTCGAAACGCAAATTCCCGCATCATTAAGTTTTGCTAAAATCGCTTCGCCGTTTAAGTTCGGAAAGGAAATGTTTGATGTGTTCGGCAGACGTTTTTCCTTATCGCTGGTGCCGTTCAAACGAGAATTTGGAATTTTATTCAAAATTTCATATTCCAATTTGTCGCGCAAGCCGCGAATTTTTTCCATCACCGACAAATTCTTTACTAAATTTGCCGCTGCGCCGATGCCGACAATTTGATGGACGGCTTCCGTTCCCGCGCGTTTTCCGTTTTCCTGTCCGCCGCCGATGGAAATTGAGGAAATTTTCACGCTGTTTCTAACGTAAAGCGCACCGATGCCTTTCGGCGCGTAGAATTTATGACCTGACACGCTGAATAAATCTATTGCCGTATTTTTCAAATCAATCGGAACTTTGCCGACCGCATTTACGCCGTCAACGTGAAAAATTGCGGCAGAATTTTCCTTGACAATGCGGGCAATTTCTTTGACGGGAAACAAAATTCCCGTTTCATTATTGGCAAGCATCACGGAAACGATTGCCGTATCTTCGCGCAAAGAGTTTTTCAGTTCATTTAAATTTAGAAAACCATTTTCATCAACTTCCAGCCACGTAACTTCAAAATCTCTTTTCTCTAATTTTTCGCAAACTTTGCGAACGGCTTCGTGTTCCACTCGTGTTGTTATGATGTGCTTTTTGTCGGGATTTGCTTCGAGCGTACCGAAAATTGCCCAATTATCGCTTTCCGTGCCGCCGGAAGTGAAAATGATTTCATCTGCATCGTTTGCGCCGAGCAAATCTGCGATTTGTTCGCGTGAATTTTCAATCGCTTTCCGCGTATCGCGTCCAAAATTATACGCGGACGACGGGTTGCCGTAAAATTCCGTCAAAAACGGCTTCATTGCCCTGAAAACTTCCGAAGCGATTGGCGTTGTCGCGTTGTTGTCGAAATAAATCATAAAAAGTGATAAGTGATAAATGATAAGTGATAAATGGCAAATGGGTAAAGGTAAATCGTTAATTGAAATATAAATAATTTATCACTTATCACTTATCACTTATCACTTACCATTTACCATTTACCATTTACCATTTACAATCAAAGTCGTGAGCGCAATTCTTAAAATTACAGATGCCGGCGGAAAAAACTGGGAAGTAAATTTGCTTCCCGATACGGTCTATAACATTGGCAGGGCGAAAGATAATGACATCGTTCTCAACGACCGCCGGGTTTCGCGCCGCCACGCGCATATTGTTGCCGAAGATGCAAACTTTAAACTCGTTGACGGTTTCTACGTCGGCGGTGAAATTAATCGAAGCGTCAACCGCGTTTTTGTCAACGGCACGGCGCAACTGGAGAAAACGCTTGAACAAGGCGACCGCATCACAATTGGCGAATCTAGTTTGGAGTTTAAGCAGGTCAGCGCGGCAAAACCGACAGTAATTCCGCCAAACGAAAATAAATTTTCTCCGCGGACAAACGATTTCTTGTCGGGTGAAATCGAAGTTCCGACGGGCGTAAAGTATGATGACCAACCGCTCGGACATACGCAATTGCTGATTTCCGCCAATGAAATTATCGGCAGACGTTCAAATCTTTCCATCGAAACCGGCTATGCCACGCCGGAAGAAATTAAGGAACTGCGCCGCAAAGCAAAGGCGTTGGATTTGCTTTATGAAATGACCAAAACAATTGGCACGGTTTTTGACTTAAAAGAAATTTTTGTCAAAGCAACGGATTTGATTTTTCGCGGAACTCCGGCTGAAAGAGTCGTCGCGCTGCTCGCGGACGAGGCGCTTGACGGCAAAATTTTAAATTACAGCCTGTATCCGATTGCTATCCGGGCGCGGGATGAAAAATTAGAGGATTTAACCGAGAAATTATCAATTAGTCGGACAATAACGCAGAAAGTAATGCGTGAAAAAGTCGCGCTTCTTTCACAGGATGCAAAAACCGACGAACAATTCAGCGGTGTCGAATCAATCGTTTCGCAAGGCGTTCGGTCAACAATTTGCGCTCCTTTGATAACCGAATCGAATGTTCACGGCGTGATATATGCCGACCGATTTGACCCGTTTGCCGCGTTCAGTTCAGATGATTTGGAACTTATCAGCGCGGTGGCGGCGCAGGCGGCGGTTACGGTCGAAACCATTAAGGCGCATAAACGTCTGGCGCGGGAAGAAGTGGCGCGGGCAAATTACAGCCGATTTATGCCCGAATATGTCGTCAAACAGTTGCTTGAAAATCCCGAATCGTTTAAACTAGGCGGCATCAATCAAACTATTACGGTTCTCTTTGCCGATATTCGCGGATTTACCGCATTTTCTGAAAAAGAAAAACCGGAAAAAGTGGTTGGGCTTCTAAACCGATATTTCAGTGTGATGTCCGAAATAATTTTTGCCCACGGCGGAACTCTCGATAAATATATCGGTGATGGTTTAATGGCAATTTTCGGCGCACCTAACGCCACTCCCGAAGATGCCAAAAACGCTGTCAGAACGGCGATTACAATGCAAAGACGGCTTACAGCTTTGAACACAGAATTAGAATCTGAAGGACTAAGCCGAGTCAACGTCGGTATCGGACTTCATACGGGCGAAGCGACTATCGGTTACATCGGTTCGGAACAGCGTTCCGAATATACCGCGATTGGCGATACGGTTAATTTGGCTTCGCGGCTTGAATCAAACGCGCTGGGCGGACAGATTTTGATAAGTGAAGCCACGGCGCAGGCAAGCGGAAATTTGTTCACTTTAATTCCTCAAGAGCCTTTGATAGTAAAAAATCGCTTGCAAGCCGTTTCACTATTTGAAGTAAGCTGGAATTAAGCTAAAATTGGTTGTCTATATGAAATTAAATTACTTTTATACGGAAAGGAAATTTAATTTCATATACTTGAATTGGGGAAACTAGCCTTTATGATGGGAATTTCATCTCTAAAAAAACTCGTTACTGATTCGATGGCGATTGATATGGGAACGGCAAGCACGATTATTGCCGTGAAAGGGCGCGACATTGTGCTTGATGAACCGTCGTTGATTGCCGTTAATGAATTGTCGGGTGAAATCGTCGCCTACGGTCAGGAAGCCTTCGATATGCGCGGACGCGAAGGGCGCGATATTACCGTTTTGGCTCCGCTCAACGGCGGTGTCGTGGCGGATTTTGAGCGCACGAAAAAAATGCTCGCGCATTTTGTCAAAAAAGCAAAAACCGGCGGTTCGCAAGTTTCTCTGCAAGCCGTCATGAGTATGATTTCCGATGTAACGCACGTCGAGCAGCGTGCTTTGCTCAACGCGGCGGAAGAAGCACACATCGGCAAAATTTATATGATGGAGGAAGGTTTGGCGGCGGCATTCGGCGCGGGCGTAACTCCGCGTGATAAACGCGCTTCGGTCGTCGTTGACATCGGCGCAGGCACAACCAATATCGCCATTATTGCTAAAGGATCAGTTGTTCACTCGCGCTCGGAACGTATCGGAAGTGACGAAATTAACGTCGCTTTATCAACTCATCTGCGCCGTCATCGCGGGCTGCAAGTCGGTGAAGAAACGACGGAAACTCTCAAAACCGATTTTGCCACGACTTATTTACCGGAAAGTGTCGAAAAATCAATCATCGTGCGCGGGCGCGATTTACAAACGGGAAGTCCGGGTGCGGTTGAGATTACTATCGGAGAAATTTATCCGGTAGTTGAAGGCATTGTGCGTCGCGTCGCGCAAATCGTCAGCGATACTTTAACCGAACTGAGACCGGAAGTCGCGGCGGACATTTACGACCGCGGAGTTATTTTAACCGGCGGCGGCTCGCTTTTGAACGGAATTGACCAATACCTCCGTAATTTTGTGCAGTTGCCGATAACGGTTTCCGATGAACCGCGCTACGCAACCGTGCGCGGGCTGCTCAATATGTTTGATG
Source organism: Pyrinomonadaceae bacterium (assembly GCA_050998795.1). GTDB lineage: Bacteria > Acidobacteriota > Blastocatellia > Pyrinomonadales > Pyrinomonadaceae. Next base: position 312 of record JBPCPU010000155.1, on the reverse strand, counting down.
AACCTGAACTGCTCGAAAAAGTTTCGCGCAACGAATTTCATTTCCTTCAGAACGCGGAAGTTCAGTTCAAGGCATAATAAAAGTGATAAGTGATAAGTGATAAGTGATAAGTAAAAAGTAAAAAGGCAAAAGGCAAGATAATTTCTAACTTTTGCCTTTTTACTTATCACTTCTCACTTCTCACCTATCACTTATCACCTATCACTTTTTTCAATTTCCTTATAGAATTTCATCAATGCAGATTTTCGAGTTTTTCAAGCGTCAACTTCTCATCGCGCATGTTTCCGGCATTCCCGTTCGGATAGATTATCG
>JBPCPU010000146.1:0-14866 GCA_050998795.1 Pyrinomonadaceae bacterium | reverse complement strand
GGCTTCAATTAAATAAGTTTTGTAGGACTTTCTCATTTTTAGAAAAAGAGTTTGTTTAAAGAGTAGGAAAATTAGGAATAGACCGCGGATAACGCGGATTGGGCGGATAAAGACGGATAATTTAATCATATAAAATCAGCGAAAATCTGCTTAATCAGCGTCATCCGCGGTCTATTTCCCCGTTTTTGAGAAAGTCTTATATTGCTGAATGATTTTGAGCAGGATTATCTTACCTGAATCGGGAAAGGCACAAAGGATAAAATAAAAATTATGAGCGTTAGAACGGCGACAATTTTCCGCGCGAAATTGAGAGGCGAATCGTCAATCGGTTCAGGATGTCCAACGCGCATCATCACACCGAGCAAAATGACAAATAAAAACCCGCTCGGACTGTTGTAAAGAAACCAACCCGACAAAGAAATTAAAGCCATCACGACGAAAGCGATTCTGCCCGTCCAAAGATGAATTTTCTCGCCGAAGACGGCATAAACCGCGTGTCCGCCGTCGAGTTGTCCCGACGGAATCAGGTTTAAGCTCGTAATCAATAAACCAATCCACGCCGCCGCCCAAAAAGGATTAGGAGAACCGAGAGTCATATCAAAACCGAAAAACCGGGCAAGCAGTTGTATTAATAACGGGTCGGAAAAATACAAACCGGCTTGAGCGTTGACGGCTTGTTCAGGCGACACTTGTTCCATTGTCAGAAGCCCGATAATCGCAATCGGAATCAAAGCGATAAAACCCGCAATCGGACCCGCAACGCCGATGTCAAAAGTTGCGCGGCGTGAAGGCAAAGGCGAAACGATTTTAATAAACGCGCCCAAAGTTCCCGCCGGACCAATCAGCGGCGGAAGCGGAATAAAATACGGCAACGTCGCGTCAACGCCGTAAAGCCGACACGCCACATAATGTCCCGATTCGTGCGCCGTCAAAATTACCAGCAACGAAGCGGAGAAACTTATACCGTTTTTTAAGGTTTCAAAATCAGTGAAAATCTGGTAAATCGCGCCGGAAACCAGTACGAGATAATGCGCCGGAAAAGAAAGCAGAAACCCGAAAATTTCCGTCCAGGTTTGCGGGTCGGCATTGGGGAAAATCGGTATTTTCCCGAAAGGCTCCAGAACGCCCGCGACAGTAACGGTAAAAAATGCCGCCAACAATAACGTGATGTGTTTTGCCCAAGTCCAAGCCGTCGGGCGCATTGCTTCGCGGCGGTCAAAAAGTTGATTGGTCAGTGAATTCAGGTTAGACACAAAAAATTACGAATTACGAATTACCAATTACGACTTTGAGCAATTGTCCAATCTCGTAATTCGTAATTGACAATTCGTAATTTAGCTATTTTTTAATAGCTCTGGCTTGAAGGTCTTTGCCTGGCTTGAAACGAATTGTTTTTCCCGCCGGAATCGGAACTTCCCTGCCCGTGCGCGGATTGCGCCCGATGCCGCGTTTTCTCGGTTTGACGACAAAAACACCGAAGCCGCGAAGTTCGATACGTTTGCCTTTGGTTAACGCTTCTTTCATCGCGTTAAAAAGCGCGTCAACTACCTGTTCGGCTTTTTGCTTCGGAACGCCTGTTTTATCAGCCACTTCGTTCACAATATCAAGTTTAATCATAATGTTGTCCTCTTTAAGAATGTTGGAAGAAACTTTTTTGGGCTTAGAATGAATAATAATGCCCTAACTCTGTATCTGTCAAGATTTTGCGAATTATTTTTTATGTTAAAACTAACAAAATGTGTGTTTTATATTTGTTCGGGCAATAAAAACTGCCAAAAAATGAGGAGTTATCGTTTTTTGGAATTTAATTGATGAAATTCCAAAAACTTCTCCAAAACAATATCGGGAACTTCAAAGTGCGGAAAATGTCCGATTTCCGCAAGTTCAACTATATCTTTTTGATGCGGCACGACTTCGCGGAATCTTTTAACGAGATGTGCGCCTGAAACCTTGTCCGTCAAACCGTTGATAAAGCGAAACGGCTGTTTCATATTTTGCAATGCGCTAACCCAACGCTCACGATGTTTTTCGCGCTCCGTCATATAGCGAATCAGTTTGTGCGCGATTTTCTGCCCGTTGTTAAACTTAAATACTTCGATAAATTCGTTTAATTCTTCTTCATTCGGCTGCGTATTGCTGCCGAAAATTGAAGCCAAACTTTCTTTGAATCGTGCGTCTGAAATCAATCTGCCGAACAGAAAACCAAACGGACTTATCAAAATCTTTTGCGCCAAAATCGGGCGGTGCGTTTCGGGAAAAAGTGCGCCGTTCATAAAACAAATTGTTTCGATTGAAAAACTCAGACGATTTTCTCCGGCGCGGGCGAGAAGTTCCTGCGTAATCGTGTTGCCGTAATCGTGCGCGAGAATATGAACTTTCTTGATCTGCAAATTTTCCAGCAGACTTTGCAAAACATCAACTTGATTAAATGTGGTGTAATTGAAATTTACAGGTTTGGCGGAAAAGCCGTAACCAACCATATCGAAAGCTAAAACGGCAAATTTTTCGGCGAGCGCGTTCCAAATTTTGTGATAATCATGTGAAGAAGTCGGAAAACCGTGCAGACAGAGCAAAACTTCGTCTGCTTGCTTGCTAAAACGATAAAATATCGGCAAATTCCGATAATCAAAATAGTTTCCGCTTTGTCGCCACCCGGTCAGATTCATCAGTAATTAAAATATAGTTTTACGTTGACCAAAACAAAGTGATAAACTTTTTTTATATTTTGAGAAAAGACTATTCAAGGGAGAAAAAATTATGCAGTGGAGAAACACGGGAGAGAGTTCCAATATCGAAGACAGACGCGGAATGTCGGGCAGGGGAATTGCTTTGGGCGGCGGCGGGATAGGAACATTGCTGCTGGTCGTTGTTTTGTGGTTGTGCGGCGTAGACTCAAGCACATTGATGAGTATACTGAACGGTGGCGGAAGTTCAGAACCTGCGGTACAAACTCAACCGCAAAGTCAGGCAAACCCGCAAAACAACGATGAAGATAAAAAGTTTGTCGCATCGGTTTTGAAAACTACCGAGAATGCCTGGAACGAAATCCTTCCGAAACAAGCGGGAATACGTTATCGTGAGCCGAAACTCGTGCTTTTTACCGATCAGGTTCGTTCCGCCTGCGGCGTTGCGGGTTCGTCAACCGGACCGTTTTATTGTCCGGGTGATGAGCAACTTTATCTTGACTACGGTTTTTTCCGCGAATTGAAAAATGAATTTCGCGCGCCGGGCGATTTTGCTCAGGCTTACGTTATCGCGCACGAGGTCGGACATCACGTTCAGAATATGCTAGGCAAAATGGATAACGGCGGGTCAAACCAGGCATCTATCAGGATTGAACTGCAAGCCGATTGCTACGCCGGTATCTGGGGAAATTACGTGCAGAGAAAAGGTTTGCTGGAAGTCGGCGATGTCGAAGAAGCGATCCGGGCGGCGCAAGCGGTCGGCGACGATTCGATTCAAAAACGCTCGCAAGGCTATGTTGTGCCTGATTCGTTCACGCACGGCTCGTCCGAACAAAGAATGGCTTGGTTCACACGCGGTTTTCAATCCGGCGATATGCGGCAATGTGATACTTCCGGTCGAAGATAAAAATAATTGACGAAATAATTAAAGACGGCAATTTGAAAAAGCATATTTTCAAATTGCCGTCTTCTTTTGAAGATAAAGTTAAATTAATTTTCGTGAGTTTCGCCGGTTGATTATCTCCTTTCGCTGCCGGTCATCGCTTGCGGAAGCGGCAAACCAACCGCATCCGTTTTCACTTCGGGTTCGTCTTCCGGCAAATTTCCTTCATATTCGTTGATAATCATTTTGCCCGCTTGTTTTGAAAAAAGAAGTTTACGCTGTTCCTCATCAAAATCAACCGTTACCATATCGCCCGTTTCAACTTGCTGAGTTGCCACCAGATTCGATAGCGGATAAACAAGAAAGCGTTCGATAGCGCGTTTCAAATGCCGTGCGCCGTATTTTAAATCAATTCCTTCGCTCAACAAATATTCTTTGGCTTCGTCAGAGCATTCAAAAGCGAATTTCGTTCCGGCGGATTCGGTAATGCGGTCTTGCACGGAGCGCAGTTCGATTTCTAAAATTTTACGCAGATGATGTTCCTTCAAACTGCGGAACACGACAACCTTGTCAATGCGGTTCATAAATTCAGGCGAGAATTTACGTTTCGCAGCTTCCAGCGCGGTGCGATAAATTTTTGTGTCAATTTCATTGTCGTCCTGATTTTTTCCGGTTTTCGTCGGAGCAAATCCGATGCCGCCCGAAATCATCTCCGACATTTCCCGCGCGCCGAGATTTGAAGTCATAATAACGACTGTTCTTGAAAAATCAACGCGGCGGTTGTCGCCCAGAGTCAGAGTCGCTTTGTCCAGAATACCTAATAAAAGCTGCCACAGCGCGTCCGAAGCCTTTTCAATTTCATCAAATAAAACAAATGTTAATTTCGTTTCATCCGTGTGTGCTTTGTCGAGATTTTCCTGCGTCAACATCGGCGAAGTTTCGCGGTGTCCCAAATATCCGGGAGGCGAACCGATAAGTTTAGCGATTTCGTGTGAATGTTGAAATTCGGCACAGTCAATTTTAACAACCGAATGCGGTTCGCCGAATAAAACCTGCGCCGCTGCTTCGACCACGCGGGTTTTTCCCGAACCGGTCGGACCTAAGAAAAGCATTGTTCCGAGCGGACGCGCCGGATTGTTCATTCCTGCCAGATAGATTTGAAAAATTCCGCTCATTCGACGGACGGCGCGTTCCTGTCCGACGATAAAACCTAAAAGTTTATCTTCAAAATCTTTGGCTCGCGGACTTTTTCTTTCCGGGTCGAGCAAAAATAATTTTTCGGTAGTTTCTTTCTTTTTAGCCATTTCGTGTTTCATTCTTTATTTCTCTCCTCGTCATTAAAAGAACGCTTTTTCTGCGAGCGTTTTGCAAAGTATAGACGAATTTTCAAAGCCGACTTTGCCGATAAGGATTAAGGCAAGTCATTGTCTATATTGATGATTTCAAAAGATTTTTCGTTGGCTGGACTTTGGATTATGGAAGGCTTTTGTCCATCGGAAGTGAGCCGAATTAATATACATCCGACTCTGTTTAATGTTTAACATAAATTAGTGAAATAATGCAAGGAAAATCTTCAAGTAAAACTTCAACTAAAAAATAATTTGCGGAATAAATTTTCCGCAGACAGACATTAAACAGATGAGAAACGAAGATTTGAGAGGGCGAAACTTGTTTAAGCTAATCAAAGGAAAATTTGAAAAAGAGCGTTTATGGCACGACTTTGAAAACGAAGCGATGCCGTTTAGCACAGACCTCTTCCGCGTGGCGATGTTTCTCAAACGCGACCGCGACGCTGCTGAAGATTTGGTGCAGGAAACGATGATGCAGGCTCTCAAATCTTTTCATCGCTATGAAAGAGGAACAAATTGCAAAGCGTGGCTGACGACGATTATGTATCATACGCATTACAAACAATTGCGAAAGCAGACGAATCTGCACCTTGTCGCCGATACGGAAGAAAAAATCGCTGAAACCGTTCAGTTTGAAGCACCGATTCCGCAGCATCTGACCGATGAAGATGTTTTGCAGGCGTTGAAAAAAGTGCCTGAAAATTTTAGAGAAATAGTTTTGCTGTGCGATGTCGAAGGTTTTGCATATAAAGAAATCGCCTCGTTTTTAGATGTTCCGATGGGAACTGTGATGTCGCGCCTTCATCGCGGACGAAAAATTCTACGCGGCGAATTAGCCGTTTATGCCCGCAATTATGGCATCGAAACTAATGAAATGAAAGAAGTTAGAAAAGAAGGAGGGAAATCTTTATGAAGTGTCAAGATTTCCGTGAAATAGTTGATTCTTATTTGTGCGACGAACTTTTGACCGAAACTAATCACGAAGTTTTGCGTCATCTGGAAGTTTGCGCGAACTGTCGCGGCATAATTGAAAGCAGACGCATCCTGCGGGCGAGAATAAAATCTGCGGTTGAAAATTCATCGCAGTTTCAAATGCGTGATGAATTTTACAACAGTCTTTGCGCTCGATTGAAACAAGCGACAATCACTGAAGAAACTGTAGGCAGACCTTTTTGGGCAAAAAATACATCGTGGATGGCATTTGCGGCAAGTCTTATTTTTGCCGCCGGCTTAGGTTTTTGGTTTTTCCAATCTCAGCCGACAAATTTTTCTCCAACCGATGTTGCTCAAACAGATGAAAAAATTGAGAAAACATCCCTGGCAGATTTTGCAGTCGGCGACCATCAAAACTGCGCTGTCAAATATAATTTAGCCGAAGATCCGATAGATATTGATTTAGCATCGGCGCAATATGCGGATTTGCGGCAAGGTATTTTAATGCCGTTACAAAATTCGGCTCAGTATGAATTTCTCGAATCGCATACTTGTCAATATGCCGGACATAACTTTACACACATTGTTTTTCAACACCGGAGCAAAATTGTTTCCGTATTGCTGACGGATTTGCAAAATTATCCGGCGTTGAAAAATGATGAAATTGCCGAAATCGTTTCAAACGGTTATCAGATTGCGCGTTTTGATTTAAAGAACAAGGCGGTTTTTGTCGTATCCGATTTGTCCGAACAGGAAAATTTGGCAACGGCAAAAATTTTGGAAAATCCGCTGAAACAGCAATTCTCCGCGAATGAACAAGCAAAAGTAATTTTGTTTAGTGATGTTAATTATCCGGTGATCCAAACAACATTTATCAGCCGTTAAGTCAAATTCAGCAATAAACAATTGAGAGATGAGATACAAATCGTATTTCATCTCTCAATTGTTTCGGAAGTAAAAAAGCAAACTTAATTTCTTCGCTCCAAATGAGAAATTAAACAAATAGTTTGGTATTTTCTATTAGATGCCGCAAAAAATCGAAAATTCCTACCGCCGTGCCGATTTATCAGCTTACTCTTTCAAGCAAAGGATTCTAATTCATTTTGCCGACTGGACATTTTATTTGTTGATAAAGTTTATCGGTAAAACTATCAAGTTTGAAACGGAAGGCTGGAAAAATTTCCAAAAAATCGAGCGCGACGGGAAAATTCCGATTTATGCAACCTGGCATAATCGGATTTTTCCGTCGGTCTATTTTCTCAGAAATCGCGGCATCGTCGTGCTGACTTCACAGAGTTTCGACGGCGAATATATTGCACGATTTATCGGGCGTTTCGGTTACGGCGCGGTGCGCGGTTCATCAACGCGCGGCGGCGTTGGCGCGTTGATTGAAATGATTCGCCTGATGCGGCGGAACTTGCCAATGTGTTTTACGGTTGACGGTCCGAAAGGCGCACGTTACGTCGCTAAAACAGGCGCAATTTTGTTGGCGAAAAAGACGGGAAATCCGGTGATGCCGTTTTTGGTCGAAGCCGAAAAATTCTGGACGGTCAACAGTTGGGACAAACTGCAAATTCCAAAACCTTTTACGCGGGCGAAAGTTTTTATTGCCGAACCGATTTATGTTGTGAAAAACGGTGATGACGAAGAAATCGAAAACAAACGCCGGGAATTGCAAAAAAAACTTGACGAATTAGTTTTGCTTGGAAAACAATGGCGGGAAAACGAAAGATGATTTTTCGTTTCAAGCCTTTTTGCATCAATAACAATTTTGGATTGTTTATGATAAATTTAGTCAGTTTCAATTTTAACCGGAAGGAGCGATAAAAAATGGCGTTGTTTGATTCGATTATAGACGAAGCAAGAAAAAAATTTAACCTGGGCGATAAAGCAGAAATATTATTCCCGGCTTTGCTGGCTTTGATGACCGACAAAGCCGGCGGCGGTTTTACCGGATTTCTGCAAAGATTTACCGATGCAGGTTTGGACGACACGGCTTCTTCGTGGGTAAATTCAGGGACAAATACGCCAATTTCCAATGAACAAGTCGAATCTGCTTTGGGAGAAGATTTGCTCAATGATATTTCCCGAAATGTCGGGCTTGATTATAAAACGACGACTTCGGCATCCGCTTTTATGATTCCGCGTATCGTTGACGAATTAACGCCGGAAGGCGTTGCGCCCGCGGAAAATGATTTGCCGGCGAAAATCGGCGGATACTTGAGAAATGTTGGCGGAACAACCGTCGGAGAAACTTTTGACCGCATCGGAACTGCCGCCACTGCAACAATTGATAGGGAAAACAGTGTTGTTGCCGGAAATTTTGAAACGATTGACGGAAATGATAATAATTCGGCTTTAAACTGGCTGTTACCGCTTGTTATTCTTGGTTTGTTAGTAATTGCAGGCTTTATGTTTTGCAGCAAATCCGAACCGATTGTGAACACTGTGAACACAAATCCGGCGACTTTAAATGTAAATTCAAATACCGTTGTAAATGCCGACAGATAAAAGTTTGTTTATCGCTTGCTGTTTTATAAACAAATTTTGAGTTGAATATCCTTAATCTGTGCCTTTTGAACTTATCGCAAATTATTTTTCGCAAACATTTGTTCTTCCGCCAAAACACTCGCCGATAATAAAACAAACGAAATCCAAACCGCGTCTGCCAGAAACAAATGAATAATTTGCATCACAATCGGCGCAAGCGTTAAAAGTGTCAACGCGCCCGACGCAAATTGAATTAAAACCAAAATTGACAAAATATTTGCCCAGCGTTGTATCCAAAAATTTTCTTTTGCTTTCGATTTTAACCAACCTGCCAGAAATATCAGGAAAACTCCAACAGAAACAGACAAAATCGGATGGCTAACGCGCAGACGAAGCAGAATATGCGACGTTTCCGAAAAGTCTTTTGTCAAACCTTCGGAAAGCGTCGCCGACGGAAAAAGCATACTGCTCAAAGCCGCAACCGAACCGCTCATTCCGATTAAAAATATGCCCGAAACCGCCAAACCGAGCAATAACAAAACTTTTGGTTGAGCCTGGAAATTAAACGGCTTCCCGCCGCCTGCAAACCACGCCGTCAAACTCAAAGAGGCAAGCAAAATAAATGTATTCGTTAAATGTCCAATCATCCAAAATGGACGCGCCGCCGTCAAAGTTTCCGCCGTGTTGCCCGTCAAAACCAAACCTGCGCCGACAAGTGCTTCGGTAATGATAAAAATAAACGAAATCAACGCTGTTTTTCTAACCAAATTGCCTTTTGCAAATTTGCGAAATGCCCAAACCAGAAGTAACAAAACGAAAACGAAAGCCAAACCGCTCGTTAAACGATGGGAAAATTCGATAATCGTTTTCAGTTGCGGCGCGGCAGGAATGACTTCGCCGTTGCACGTCAGCCAGTGCTGTCCGCAGCCGTCGCCCGATTTTGAAGCTCGCAAAAAAACGCCCCACAAAATCACAAGGACGTTATACGCCAACACAAACCACGCGTATTTGGCAAATTTCGACAGTTTTAATTCAGCACTCATTTTGTTAAATTCAATTTATCGGTTTCAAAAAATAGAATAGCACTTAAATTTTGAAACATAAAAGCCGCGCTAAATAGGAAAAACTTAATGGAAATCGAACATTTTTTCACTTGTCCGTATTGCTGTCAGGAAGTTTCAGTGGTTTTAGATTTGTCGGTTGACGAGCAAAACTATATCGAAGACTGCGAAGTCTGTTGTCAACCGATTCAAATCGGCTACATAGCAGAAGATTTTCAGTTGCAGAATTTTTGGGCGGAAAGCATTGAACAATGAAGAACTTTACTGACGGAAAATTTCAAATTATCCTGCTTTTTGTTTGTGAAAGCATCTGCGTAATAGTTTAATGCACTCCTCAATTTTGATTTTAAACAGTTTTATTCAAGCCAACCTAATCTTTGCAAATAGAAGATTTCTCTCGTTTGGCACAAAATTTGCAAAATAAACACCTGTAAAAACCAATAATTTACTTTTGTTATTTAAATCAGAGGAAATTTATTTGGTTATTCAATTTTAAGGAGGTTTTATGACTAAGAAAACATTATTATTTACATTTGGAGGAAGTATAATTCTTTCCGTTGCATTATCAGGTGCTGTTATTGCCCAAGATACAACCAAAAAGACAACGACAACAACCACTACAATGAAGAAAGAGGTTGTCCAAAATCCTGATGGTTCTTATTCGGTTATTGAATATCCCATCGGCAAAGAGGTAACGGTTGAATTAACGCCTATGAATATTCAAGGCGCAAAAGGTTGGGCAAAAGTAATGAGAACTGACACCGGAACAAATATCGCTCTTGATTTATCAGGGCTTCCGGCGGATGCGAAAAATTATTATGTTTATGCTGTTGACCCGACCGGCGCAGTAACATTGCTGGGACCGACAATGAACGAAAATGGTGTCAGCAAGACTGTTTTCAACACGCCAATGAATCAATTTATGTTGGTGCTTTCACCGCAAGAAAGTTTAGCAACTATTGCTAATGATACTCCGGTTGTTTTCCGAAGTGCGGTGCCGACAGGTTTTGCAGTTGTGCCGACAGCAGTAACAAGTCCGACCGGCACAGAAAAACAAGTGGGAGTTACCGTTCCTGTTACATCATCTTATGATGTTCCGCTTCTCGGCGTACAGACCTTTAGCGGAAAAACAACGGAGTTAAGATTTAACTTTGCGGGCGATTTACAAGGTATGAAAGGAAAAGCCTATATCAAGCCGCGCAAAGACGGTACAGCGCAAATTAAAATGCGTTTTCAAGGTTTGAGAAATGCGCCGAAAAATGCGCGTTATATTGTTTGGTTAGTTTCACCTGATAAACAATATACGAAATTAGGACAGTTCCTTAACGCAGGTGCTAAAAACGAAGCCGAAGTTCGTGGGGAAACCGAGTTGAAGGATTTTGGTATGTTTGTAACTGCGGAAAATGCCGAGGTGAAACAACCAACAGGTACAATCTTTACTACCTTCACTGTCGGGCAATAAAACTTCAGTAAGACATATCCCATAAATTTAAACGGCGAGCATAAAAACTCGCCGTTTTTTATGTACTTAATTTTTAAGAAAAACATTATTTTATAACTTTTCTATCACATTTTCTTAAACGTAAGTAAGTATCAATGCTTCGGACAGTTTTTTAATTGCTTGAAGCCCAATAAAATCAGGACTTCTCGAACGACCAAATTCTTTTTCAACATTAAATCAATCTTAGGTGTTGAGCTAACTTTGATTTAAATAGTCGCTTTCCTTATTTTTCAGTAGGGCGAGCGAAAATTACTTTTTTAAAACTGTCCGAAGTATTGTAAGTATAAAAATTTGCAAAAATTAAAGTTTTTTATAAAAACCTTGTTTCACACTTGAAACAAGATGTAACTTATGCTAAATTTGTTTCATCAGTGAAACAAAACATCTTTGACGGTGGATGTTTAGAAAGTAAAAAGTAAAGAGAAACATTAAGAAATTGGTAAAGCAAGGAGAAAGCAAAATGAAAAATATTAACAAACCAAAAATAAATCCATTGAGCCGGGTGCCGCGCCAGCAACGTCTTGTGATGGCGGTTCGCGGCGGCGCGGGTGTTGGAAAAAGTCATTTTATCAGTTCGATGTCGGATGCGGGCTTGGGGAAACTCTGCATTTTCGATACGGAACGCAAAGCGCGTTTGTTGCGCGGAGTCGGGCAAAAATTTGACGCTTTAGAAATTGAACAAACGGACGAACTGCCCGAATTTATTGATTGGGCGATAAACGGCGAAGGGCGCGAACAAAATTACGGCTGTTTCGCGCTTGACAGTTGGGCGGCGTATTTTGGCGCGAAACACTCCGAGATGATTGAAGCCGTGCGCGAAAAAACGGGCGACCCGTTGGCGCAGCCAAGCGCGGAAGAACTCGCGGCTGACCAGATGATTTTACAATCTGTTTTGCGGAAACTCTGCATCGAAAGCGGAAAATGCGTCGTCATTGCCGACCAAATTGCCGCCAAAGGCAAAGAAGCAAAAGAAGATAACGAAATTGGGCGCGTTCTGCCAATGACGGCTTCGGGTCTTGAGTATTTCGTCGACGTAATGCTGGAAGTTTCGATGCAGGAACGCGACGGCGAAATCACGCGGGTTTTTCAAGTCATCAAAAGCAACTCGCCCGCGTTTGAAGTCGGTTTTGAAATGACGGGTGAGGTTACGTTCAAAGATTTTCTCGACTATATGAAAGGCGAACAGGCATTGGAACTCGCATTTGACACGCCGGCAAAATCTAATGTGCCTGAATATATCGAAGATAAGAAACCGCTTTCGATTGTGCCGAATACAATGACGATTGAAGATTTAATCAAAAAGGCGGAAGACAACGGCTTCAAACAAGCCGACATTGTAACGGGCGCGAAAATTTATCATAATCAGCCGAATATTTATCATTTGACTGACGAACAAATTTTGGATTTAGACCGTCGGATGACGGCGCGAATCGAAAAAACACAGACGCAGGCTAAAGAATTGAAAAGCGACAAACGCGCTAGAGCAGCATAAAAAGTTTTGCTGAGGCAAAAGCAAAAGGCGAACGAACAAGGGCAGAAAAAGGACAAAGAGAATCGGGAAATTTTTCTTTGTCCTTATTTGTTTTAAAATTTTATCACGAACAAAAGTTAGTATCTTGAGTTTTTTCTATATTTCGTGGCGATTTGCCATTGCTTTGTCCATTGTAACTTCATCCACGAATTCCAAATCAGAACCAACCGGCATTCCCATTGCAATGCGCGTAACTTTCACGCCTAAAGGTTTTAAAAGCCGCGCAATATAATTTGCCGTCGCTTCGCCTTCGGTGGTCGGATTTGTCGCTACAATAATTTCTTTAACTTCAACGTCTTCGTTGTTTTGCGGCATCAAACGCGGCAAAAGATTGGTAAGCATCAACTCGTCGGGACCGACACCGCGAATCGGCGAAAGCGCGCCGTGCAAGATGTGATAAAGACCTTTATACGAGCGCGTTTTTTCGACGGCGACCAGATTGTACGGTTCTTCGACAACGCAAATCATTGAGCGGTCGCGCGAAGGAGAGGCGCAATACATACAAGGATTTACGTCCGTCAGATTGTTGCAAACCGAGCAGAAAACGATTTTTTCTTTGACTTCGCGCAACGCTTCGACAAAATTTTCAACTTCCGCATCAGGTCGGCGCAAGATGTAAAACGCAAGACGTTGCGCGGATTTGTGTCCGATGCCGGGCAAGCGTTTGAATTCGTCAATCAGTTTGGCGACAGGTTCTGAGTATTCTAACATTTTAGATTTTGGATTTTGGATTTTGGATTGTTTTTGGATTGAAATTTTAGATTAAAATAAAAACGATAATCAAAATTCCAATCCAAAATCGGCAATCTAAAATCCAAAATTATATTAGTCCTGGCGGCAGCATTCCGCCGAGTTTGCCTTTGAGCGATTCTTCAATTTTGCGGCGTGCTTCATTTAAAGCCGCGACGGATAAATCCTGAATCATTTCAACATCGCCGTCTTTAACCAGATCGGGCGAAATGATAAGTTCCAAAACTTCAAAATCGCCGCGCATTTTCACCGTTACCGCGCCGCCGCCCGCCGAAGCGTCAACCACCATTTCCTTCATTTCTCTGCCCATTTGCTCCTGCATTTTCTGGGCTTGTTTCATCATCGAATTCATATCGAATCCACCGGGTAATTTCATTATTTTTTTATTCTCCAAATTAAAAATTGCTGTTCTTAAAACGTAAATCTAGTATAACAAACGTCTTGGCAAATGTCTTGTTTATGCGGTTTTTAAGACCAAGTTAAAGCGAGCAAATTTGTGTTTGCGCCTGATTCAACTATGCCACCTTTCCGTCATATCGCACCACATAACCAGCCCGCGCCAAGACCCGTAGCGTTGATAAAATTTTTCGATTTGTTTATCGTCGCAAACTATTTCGCCGTTATGTTTTTTGTAAAACTGCGCCCGCAGCCATGAATCAAGTGCGAGTCCGTCGTAACGCCCGACGAGTTTCAAAAGATTTTCTGCCGCATAATCGCCCACGCCTTTTATTTGCTTCATTTCTTTTTTGAGTTCTTTGGTCGGCAAATCCGAATGCAGCCAACTTTCGGGATTGATTTTTCCGCTGGCGATCTTTTCCGCCAGTTCCGCAAAATACGGCGCACGATAACCGGCGCGGATTTCGTCTTTGTAAAATTCGACTGATTTGTCTGCCATTTGCGCCGCAGTCGGAAATGCTTTTCTGCCTTCCTTGGTCGGTGTTCCGAGTCTTTCGACCAGATTTGTCGTCATTTTTTTTGTCAACGCCCACGAACAATTTGTTGTGCAGATGGTTTTTATCAAATCTTCAAAAACCGTCGGAGAACGAAGCATTCTGCCCGTATTTGTTTTGCCAATCCAGGCAAATTCCCTTTTTGTCAGTTGATGAAACACGCTTAAATCATCATCAAGCCGCAAAATGTGGCGCACGTCGCGCAGAATTTTTTCTTGATTGATTTTGCCCTCCGACATTTCGATTTTGATTTTTCCGTCGCCTTCGCTGACAGTTGCGGAAACACACGTTTTTGAATTATCGAAAACACAACTCAAACGCCAATTTTCTTTGTCAATTTCAAACGGCAAAAGCTCGCACCAGCCGTGACTGAAAACGGTTCGGATAAAATTAAAATTTTCAGGCGTTTCAAGAAAAAGTGTTTTCAGCATATTTTTTGATTTCGTTCAATAAAATAAACGAGAAAAAATCTTTACAAATTTTTACATTTTTTCGACCAAATTGTATTTTCCCACGTCTAACTACTAATTAGAAATCTTTTTTGCAAAAAAAATTTCAAATATATTAAAATAGCTTGGGTTTTTGAGTTCAATGTTCTATAAACTAATCGTATAACTATTGATAACGACGTTATCCCGCTTGTCATTAAGACTTGCTCCCGAACACAAGAAATTTCTTTGAAGAAACCTAGGAGGAAAGGTTTATGAAAAACAGAAAATCGCGCTGGGTATGGC
>JBPCPU010000140.1:0-3913 GCA_050998795.1 Pyrinomonadaceae bacterium | reverse complement strand
TTGAATTTGTCCGCCAAGCGATGAACAAAATCGTATTGTTCGGTTTTCGGTTGCCAAATTCGCAAATACTCATTTAAGTTTTCCTTAATTTGCGCTTTATCAAAATAACCAGCCATCAAACTATCTTCGGCGGTTAAATCTGTTGCTTGTTTATATGTTCCATCTCGAAGCAAAAAACGATGGTCAGGTGTGCAACGAATCTTCTCGCCGCTATCCAAAATCACTTCAATAATCTCAGCATCTTTGCGCGTAATCCGTGAATGCCGTCCTTCACCGACGACAATTTTTCCCGTTTTATCAACCGAATATACATAAAAAATCTCGTCTTTCGACAAATCCGCTAATTCGGCAAAAGATTTTTCCGTGCCGTCCAACAATTTAATTTTCGTATCGCCCGTAAAACAGCCGAAATTTCCTTGTCCGTCAACCAGTGTGTAGCGCATTGAAAATTCCTGCGCCATTCGGACAATCGTTTCGTAAGCCGCCGTATCGCCGTGCGGATGATATTTTCCAATCGTGTCTCCCACGACACGCGCCGATTTTTTATACGGTTTATTGTGATAATTGCCGAGTTCCTGCATCGCCCACAGGACGCGGCGATGAACGGGTTTTAAGCCGTCGCGCACATCCGGCAGAGCGCGTCCGATGATGACCGACATGGCATAATCGAGATACGACCGCCGCATCTCGTCTTCGATATTTACCTGATTGCGTTCTAATACTGAATCCATTTGTTTATCCTTAAAATAATTTTTCTAATTTTTAGCAGAATTCTTTGTGAAAAGGGGTGAACATAAATAAAAGTCTAGACATTTACTGCGATTTAAATGTATTATTATTTTACAGGCAAACAGCCTGTTTAGCAACTTGCGAAACTCTTGCAAGATATTCAAAAAAAAACAACTTCCTGACAATTTCAGTCTTAGTTTTTCCGGCTTTTTTCAAATCAAAATAATTTAGAGGATGTATTATGATGTCATCTCTTACGACGGAAAGTGAGAGCCGTCGAATTCAACGAATATCGCTGACTTTGCCGATTCGGGTTGAATCGCATATCAACGAAAGCACTTCCTGGAACGAAGTTACGCGCTTAAACGATGTGTCGGCATTCGGCGCGGGTTTCAATCTGCACCGCCCCGTCAAACGCGGACGCTTGCTGCAAATGACGATACCGATGCCGCGCAAATTACGTAGTTATGATTTTACCGAACCACAGTATAAAGTTTGGGGTTTGGTGAGAAGTTGTATTACAAAAAGAAACAGTTCCGCGCCTGAAACGTATGCGATTGGCACGGCTTTTATCGGAAAACATCCGCCGAAAAACTACTATGACGATCCGGCGATGCTGTTTGATATATCTCACCGGAATGACGGAAGTTTATGGCAGGTGATAAATGCTCAAAGCAAGCCGGACGAAAGCACTCTGCCGAAAGAATTGCGCCGTCATTCGCGGTATTCAATTCCCGCCAATATAATTGTTGAAATAATAGATGTCGACGGAAATATAACGGCAAGCGAACCGACCGTAACGGAAAATCTGAGTTTGAGCGGCGCGGCACTTTTTACTACTCTTGCCGTTGAAGTCGGTTCTTTTGTCCGCGTTAAAAGCGACCAGTATAATGTTTCGATTATCTCGGTAGTGCGCGGCAGACGCATCGGTCAAGACGGCGTTCCGCGACTGCACGTTGAATTTGTTGACCGCTTTTTTCCGCTCGAAGGAATTGAGTAAGATTTAAGATTTAAGATTCAAAATTTAAGATTCAAAATTTAAGATTCAAAATTTTGTATTTCAATCTTGAATCTTATACCATTTCCCAATAGAAAGTGTGCATTAGCCGATGAACCAAGTCAGAACAAGAAGCGGTAGCGACTTGGTGATTTAACCCGCCACATAGGCGCAGGCGGTTCTGACCTATTGCACACTTTCTAGCGGGAAAGCGTATTAAATCTTAAATCTTAAATTTAAAAGCAGCTCCATTGACCGGCGACCACCATCGCCGGTGCGCCGCTTCCGCCTGCTTGACACGGCGTTGTATCGCGGCGGCAATTGGAACAATAAACCATCGAACCGTTTGGCTTGCCTGCCGGAAGCGCGTTTTGCAAAATCGAAGGCATCTGCACCGGCGTAGCGAATTGAACGTCCGTGCCGAAAAACGTCGGACTGCCTTTGACGCTTCCTTCGTCGAGTTGTCCGGTTTTAAAAATTACGGTTGCTTTGTCGAAACCATTTATCGCGGCAACACCCTGACAGCCCAATGTATAACCGTCGTAACAAAAGCGGTCGCCGGTCGAATAAACGCGCAAACGGGCATCGGCTTGAAAAGTTTTCGGTCCGTAAAGATTGCCAGTGGAAACAAATGTGCGGCGGGCTTTGAAAATTATCGATGCGCCGAAAATGTTGTTGATGAAAGTTATCGGATAGGAATAATCGCCCGCGTATTGAAGTTCCGCGCCGTTATAAACAAATGCCGCCGTCATTTGTTCGGTTTGACAATTAATAACCGAGATATTTGCGCTGTCGGTTACGTCGAGATAAGTTCCGCCGAGGGCGTTTAGAAAACCGCCGCCGAAAGTATCCTGCACTAAGATAAGACCCGCGTGTTCAAAGTGCATCGAGTTGGCGTTTTGCGTCGGTGTGCGTTGCGGATTTAAGAACATACATCCTTCAATCTTCCAATCGGAGTTGATGGTATCCGAATAAATTCCGGCATCGCGGTTGTAGACGAAGCGGCAGTGATTGAATTTTACGTAGTCAAACTGCCATTCAAGTTTTGTAATCGGCAAACCGTGAGCATAAAATCCGCGACTGAAATTTTGAAAAACAACGCGTTCAAAGTAAAAATTCTGCGACGACAAAAATGCGCCGACTGCTTCGATACCGTAAGTGTTGTCGGTCGTTGAGCCGTAAAGTTCCAAATCCTTGACCACGACATTTTCGACACATTCGCCGATGCGGAAAAGAGCGCGGTTTGAACCGCTTAACCGAATTCGACTGGGATTTTTTTTAACGACGTTATTTGTCGGTGCAAGCGTCGTGATGCCGCTAATACCTTGTATAATAATGCCGGAAGGCAAAGCAATCGTTGAATTAACTGAAAAATCGCCTTCGGGAATTTGCAAAACTCCGCCGTTGCGCGAGGCGATAAAAGCCATCGCGCTTTTAAGGGCAATTGTGTTGTCAGTGTTGCCGTCGCCGATTGCGCCGAAATCTTTGAGGTTGTAAATTCCGGGCGTTTCGGGCGTGGCAATCCAATCGTAAGTTATCTGTCCGGCGGATTGGTCGCCTTTAAAGCTGATTCGGTATTTTTTATCTTCGCCGCTGAAACACCATTTGAAATTGGTTGAACTGGAGCGTACAACGGCGGTTGAAGCATTAGTTTGCGTTAATCTGGTGGTCGCATCGCCGCAGTTTGAAATCTTCATCGGCGTTGAACGGTCTAAATCGGTGATGGTAATGTCGGTGGTCGGTGCGACATACCGCAAAGCGCACGTTGCGACCTTTTGCGTATCGGGAACATCAAGAAAAAGGTTGTAGCCTTCAAATTTGTTCTGAGCGACGGCGGTTAAAGCCGACAACAAAATAAAAACCACAAACAATAAGATACGGTTAATTTTCAGCATAATAAAGAAAGATTATCGCGGACGGTCGCATTGACGCAAGAATGAGAGTCAACTGACTCCAACTAAACCGAAGCGGTTATAGATTGGAGCTTGTTCCTGCTAAAGATAAGGACTAAATTTATGTTTCAAGCACAAATCAGAAAACGTCTTATCCCGCGCTACTCTCGACCGTATCTCGTAGTTGTTCCACTAATCTACGCGGTCATTTTGTTGGTTGACGCAGATGGCAAGTCTGTCTTGTTTCCAAGAGCAACAATCAATCAAACGCTTATCTCTGCCTTTTGCGATAAGT
>JBPCPU010000163.1:0-36169 GCA_050998795.1 Pyrinomonadaceae bacterium | reverse complement strand
TGGCTTGGACGAACACGATGAAATGTTTGCGCGGTTGACTTTAAAGAGCGCGACCCGAAAATGGCATTTCTGAGGATTGAACTGAAATGGAACAATCTATGCTCCAAGCCGCGGCGCGTCTCCGATTTGACGCATATCCTGACAATTTCGGTTTCCGCTCTTTCTTGTGTAAGTCCTAAACATTGTGATTTCAGCGGACGATGACTGTAATCGGATTTGATTGAGCGGACGCGCCTCTGTCGTCGGTGGCAACCGCCGTTACGATATAGGTTCCGGGCGCCGCGCCGATTTGCGAGTAGCTGTAAGGAGCGGTGAAGTCTTCGCTAAGCCGCTGCCGGTTTTGTCCGTTGCTGTCGGTGTAGAAGAATTCGACTTTAACTATCTGACCGTCGCTGTCCGAAGCGGCGGCGATGATTGTAATCTCGTCGGTCGAGTTGAAAACCACGCCGCTCGCCGGACTCGTGATACTTATCGTCGGCGCGGAATTAACGCGCGTCGCTATTGACGTGCCGCAGACTACCGCGACCACAACGTCGTTCGGGTCGAGCGTTTCGGCGTAGACGTTGCCGGTAATCTGATTGCCGTCTGCGCTGAGGGTAATGTTTGGTCTGATGACTCTCTGTGATCCGGCGAAAGTGCCGTCAGGGTTAAACCGGAAGAACTGAAACGAGGCGGTGTAGAGCTGTCCGCCGAGATAACGCCACGTGCCGAAACCGGGACCGCGCGAGGTCGGCGGCCCAGCATTGGTATCGGTCAGCGTGCCGCCGCGATGAAATACGTCCATCGCGCGAAAGTTTGCAATCGGAGCGCCGGTTTGACAGTTGAAAGTCGATACGCGCGCGTCAAAGACGCCTTCAATCGGGCGGGCGTTCAACTCGAAGTCTTGGGCTGCGTTCGGTGCTTGCTGTGCCGACGCCGGAATTTGCGCGAACGTCGCCAGCATCAAAAACGCCAACGCCGCCGTGCCGATTGTTTTCAAGAATGTGTGTTTCATTATTTTTTCCTCTTTATTTTTAGATTTATTTCAGCCGAAACTTTTTTTTTCGGTCTGATGCGTGTCATAATCACCAAAAATCATTCTGAAAATCTTTAGAAACGACTTGAAATTTTTCTGAATTTTCTGAAAAAGCGGATGAACGAGCCTCAATTACAAATTTACGAGTTCGGCGATTTTCGCCTTGACGCGGCGAAACGCCTGCTTACAAAGGGCGTTGACGAACCGCTGCCGCTCACGCCGAAAGTCTTCGACACGCTTCTTTATCTGGTGCAGCATAACGGACGAGTGATTGGTAAAGATGAATTGATGCGGGAAGTATGGATAGATTCCATTGTCGAAGAGAACAATCTCAGTCAAAACATCTCGATTTTGCGGCGTGTGCTAGGCGAAAAGCCCGGCGAAGGGCGTTTCATCACTACCGTTCCGGGACACGGTTTTCGATTCATTCCTGAAGTCCGCGAAGCGTCGGAAGTTCCAAGTTCCAAGTTCCAAGTTCCAAGTTCGATTGAATCCGAGATTTCAAATTCCGAGTCGAACGACGAATCGCCGACCAAAAGCGCGCCTGAAACCCGAAACTTGAAACTTGAAACCAATCAGCAGCCAAAACCGAAGACCGATGACCGAAATCCGAATCGTTTCCGATTCGCCGCCTTCGCCGTTCTAATTATTCTTGTGCTCGGTTCATTGGGATTTTATCTGTGGCGCGAAAATGAAAAATCAGTAGCCGATGCCCGAATTAAAAGCATCGCGGTTTTGCCCTTTAAACCACTGGTCGCGGAGCATCGTGATGAAGCGTTGGAGATAGGAATGGCGGACACACTGATTGCGCGGCTCGGCGATAATCAGAAAATCATCGTGCGTCCTTTAAGTTCGGTGCGCCGCTTTGGAAATTTGGAACAAGATGCCGTGCAAGCGGGACGCGCTCTTGATGTCGAGGCGGTCTTGGACGGAAGTATTCAGCGTTGGGGCGATGTCATTCGCGTCAATGTGCGGCTGATTCGAGTCGCGGACGGAACCGCGCTCTGGACGGGAACTTTCGACGAAAAATCCACAGGTATTTTTGTCGTGCAGGACGCTATTTCAAAACGAGTCACAGCGGCTTTGGCGATGCGCCTGAGCGCCGACGAGCAAGCAAATCTCAAAAAACGCTCGACCGAAAGTGTCGAGGCTTACGAACTCTACCTGCGCGGACGTTATCACTTTTTTAAAATAACGCAGCCGGAAATCCTTAAGGCAATCGTTTTTTACGAACAGGCGATTGAAGCCGACCCGAATTACGCGCTTGCCTACGCGGGCATAGCGGACGCTTATCGAACTTTACCAATCGCCGGTTTTGTGGCTTCCAAAGAGGCTTTTCCGCAAGCGAGAGCGGCGGCAAAACGAGCTTTGGAGATTGACGATACACTTGCCGAAGCGCATACCGTTCTTGGTTGGGTCGGATTCTGGTTTGATTGGGATTGGGAAGCGGCAGAAACAGAATTCAAACGCGCTATCGAACTTAGCCCGAACAATTCCGATGCCCATCGCGCTTACGCGCATCTTTTGTCGAATACAGGGCGACACGACGAAGCCGTTGCGATGGGCAGACGCGCCAGAGAACTCGACCCGCTAACGCTGATTACCAACGCGCTCGAAGGACAGTTTTTGTTTTTCGCCGGACGCGACACGGAAGCAATCGCCAGATACGACAAAACGCTGGAAATCGAGCCGGACTTTTGGGTCGCGCACAATGGTTTGGGACGAGTTTATATTCGTCAGGAACGCTACCCGGAAGCCATCGCCGCGTTGACCAAAGCCCGGGAACTTTCTCGCGGCAGCACCGAACCCGTTATGCAGTTGGGCTACGCGCTGGCAAAATCAGGAAACCGCAAGCAGGCGCAGGAAACGCTCGAAGAATTGAAATCGGCTGCCGCCGAAAAGTTTGTTTCAGCATACAGCTTCGCAATGATTTACAACGGTTTGGGCGAGAAAGACGAAGCGTTAAGTTATCTCGAAAAATCCTTTCAAGAACGTGAGGTGCAGATAACATTCGTCAAAATTGATACGCGCTGGGACGAACTTCGCTCCGAACCGCGTTTTGTTGATTTGATGCGGCGAATGAATTTTGAATGAACAGGTGAAGATTTGAAGCGAGTCCGACGCGAAACAAATCAGCGTCGAACCCGCATCCGTTTTTGTTTTATTCAAAGCGTGTGCCTGTTTCGGTGGCGCAACCGGTCGCAATCACAACGCCGGCATCAGTCCCCAGCCAATCGCGTTTCTCGCTTACACTTTGGCGAAGTCAGGCAAACGGGCAGAGGCGCAAGCTGTGCTTGAGGAATTGTTGAAATTATCAAACGAGCGTCACGTTTCGCCTTACGACATCGCAATGGTTTATCACGGCTTGGACGAGCGTGACAAAACGCTCGAATGGCTGGAAAAAGGTTATCAGCAGCGAGAACCGCGAATGGCTCTTCTGAAGGTCGAACGGAAATGGGATAACTTGCACGACGACCCGCGCTTTCAGGATTTAATGCGCCGCATCGGTTTTTCGCAGTAAAACGAGATGAAATTATGTTGATTTAATGCGGCGGATGGTTTTTTGACCATAATCCAGATTTCTGGAGAGCAGATGATAACGGCAGAATTAGAAACGGCTGAAGAACATCACGAAAGACAAAATGTATCATTCTCCAACTCCAATAGTGAGTTTGCTCATAAAATTACACAACGGAAAAAGCTGAATTACATGAATAAACCGAATGTTCTGGTTGTCGAAGACGAAGAATTGATGCGCTCGATACTGCGGCAGTTGCTTGAAGGCGAAGGCTGCCGGGTTTTTACCGCCGACAGCGCGGAAAATGCGCTTGAAATTTTTTCGACGAATGAAATCGCTGTAACTCTGACCGATATAAAGATGTCGAAAATGGACGGAATTGAACTTCTTGACCAAATAAAAACGATTGATGACGAAGCGATTGTGATAATTATGACCGCGTATTCATCGGTTGATTCGGCAATCGCCGCGCTTCGCAAAGGTGCTTATGATTATGTTACAAAACCTTTCGTTAATGAATATTTACTGCGAACGATAAAAAACGCGATTCGCACAAAAGAATTGTTTAGCGAAAACCGCGTTTTGCGCCGCGAACTCGGACGACGTTATAGTTTTTCGGAAATTATCGGCAAAAGCGAAACATTACAGAGCGTTTTTCTAATGGTCGAAAAAGTTGCCGACACCAACGCCAGTATTTTGATTCAGGGCGAAAGCGGAACGGGCAAAGAATTGATTGCGCGTTCGATTCACTTTAACAGCCAACGCGCCAATAAATCTTTTCTCGCCGTTAATTGCGGCGCATTGCCCGAATCTTTGCTTGAAAGCGAACTTTTCGGACACACAAAAGGAGCGTTCACGGGTGCAGCCGCCGACAAAAAAGGACTTTTTCGGTCTGCCGACGGCGGAACTTTGCTGTTAGATGAAATCGGTGAAATGCCGCTTGCTTTGCAAGTCAAACTGCTTCGCGCCTTGCAGGAACAGGAAGTTACGCCGGTTGGTTCCAGTGTGGCGGTCAAATTCGATACGCGCATTATCGCCGCGACAAACAAGAATCTCGAACAAGCCGTGGCGGAAAATCATTTCCGCGAAGATTTATTTTACCGGCTGAATGTAATTGAAATAAACTTACCGCCGTTGCGCGAACGCCGCGAAGACATTCCGCTTCTTGTCAAACATTTTATTGCCAAAACTGCACGCGAACAAAACACAATAGAAAAGTTAATCAAACAAGAAGCGATGTCCGCGCTGGTTAATTACAATTGGCAAGGCAACGTCCGCGAATTGCAAAACGCGATTGAACGCGCATTTATTTTGTCGGGCGAAGAAATTGACCTCGAAAGTCTGCCGCCAAAAATCAAAATCAATGCCGTTAGTAATTTTGAAATGCGCGACCCCGAAGGTTTGCGCCCGACACTCGAAGAAATGGAACGTCGGTATATTTTGGAAATTTTGAAATCGGTCGGCGACGACAAAACCGATGCCGCCGCGATTTTAGGAATTGATTTATCAACGCTTTATCGGAAACTGAAACGCTATGAAGATATTTAGCGATAAATGGTAAGCGGTGAACGGTAAATCAAACCTCTTTGTTACCGCTTACCACTAAATTTTCCGTATTCCTGTGGAGAAAAAATTCTTATCCCGAACTCACGTTAAGTCTTAAATTACTTTAAATTAACCTTCACGACCTATTCATCGGGAACTAGCGCGGTGCGAAAACCTAAATATGTCCAATCCGATGCGGTTTCAATCTCGCTGATGTAAGAAAAATCATTCGGCGCATTTGAACCGACCGCGTAACATTTTGCATTACCGTTATCATCGCGGTAAAAGCCGAGTTCGAGCGATTCGGTCAAACTCCATTCGGGATGAAAAACCGTTCCGATTAGATTAAAAACAACCGGCGGGCAAATCGTCAGTCGAAATCCTTTTGGCATCAGGAGGCGCGATTGCCAGTCTTCGTTGACGACATTGACGAATTTTCGCAGTGCCGCATAATTATGTCCATAACGATTTCCCGTCGTAAAACCCGCTTTTTCCATATACGGCTTGAACGGGTCAACACGCGGCTCAAAGCCGTAAGGCGTTCCGTATAATTGCCTGTTTTCAGGCAGATATTTAGGTTTTGCCGTTGTTTCAATGCCGATAATGCGACCTTGATGACGGCGGTGTCCGTCAATCACAGCGCGATAAGAACTCGTTTTTTCATACCCGGTCGGTTTTAGTTCACGCTTGAGCAGGGAAAAAAGCCGTTTTCGATAAGACTCATCTTCAACCGAAATCGCGTTTTCCGACGGAACTATATGCCATTCGATATTAAAATGTTCAAGATGTTCGGCGATATTTTCCGGCACGTCAAACGCATCTATTGCTTCGTGTGAAACAAGTTCAGTATTGGGCGCGAGTTCAAAAAATTCGCGCAGTTTTTCTTCTCTGGTACTAATCCAATTTTTCATCAAATTTTCCAACCCTTAAAAATTTAGTAGCACAGTATTTATTATCAAAAATTAGATCTTAAATTTTAACTGAAGCGGTTTTGTTTTTGAACCCGAACAGTTTGCTTCAAAAATATCGGACGAAACAGAAATTTAATTTCCAAAATAAAAACTCCGCTATAATATAGCGGAGTTTTTGCTAAAACATAGAATATAAGTTTGAAAACTATCGGTAAATATGTTCACCGCGATTACTGCGCCATTCATTTTCAAAATAATCGGCATCTTCAGCAGTTCGGGGTTGGACACCAACTACTATTCCACCTTCATTGATACCTTGTTCATAGTACTTGGCTGTTTCTTCAGGAATGCCCGAGCCGACTAACGCGCCAACCAATCCACCGGTCAAACCACCGGCACCAGCACCAGCCAGTGCTGCCGCTAAAGGTCCGGCAACGAGTAAGCCTAATCCGGGAATTAAAATGCTTGTGCCAATAGCTGCAATACCTGCAATGACTGCGCCGAGCGTTCCGCCGATTGCCGAACCCACGCCGGCACCTTCAAGGGCTTTACTGCCGAGTTCCGTATCTGCGCCATCAGCAAAATGTGTGTCGCGTGTTTTATCCGACATCAAAAGATTAACGTCATCTTTCGCGTAACCACGATTGGTTATAGAACCGTAAGCTCTTTCCGCATCTTCACGAGTTCTAAACATACCGGTTACCATTTTGTTGCTTCCCGTTGAGGTTGCCGCTCCGGTGTTTGAACCGAAAACATCATTGTTTTCCTGTCTGGCATTACCATAATTAGCTTGTGCTTCACCTTCATTCTCAAGCCTTTGATTGCCTGTTACCGCACCCGTTGCTTCTTTGACATTTCCTGCAACTCTATCTGCAAAACCACCGGCTTCTTCTTTTATTGTTCCGTCGTTAATCATAATATATCTCCTTAATTGAATTTGTTGAATTTAGCTTCTTAGCTTGAAATGACGGATTGCAATAGACGTGCCAAAAACATCAACAACCGTGAATAAAGGGAATGCAGGAAAATCTTTAACTGAAGATAAAATTTTTACGAAAATGAAACTAATTATGTCCTAAATTAAAACACTTCCATATTTTTTTTCTTGTCTTTATTTAGAACATAGTATCTGAACGCTTAACAAAATGGATAAATTTTAAAAACCATCTTGCGTCTTTGTGCTTTTGCGTTAAAATTTAAATCATATATCAACTGTCTTCGTTCAAAACTATTATGATTAAGTTACTTCCAGTTTTTATTTTTATTATTTTAATGACACATTCTATTTTTGCTCAAATTTCGGATGCCAACTACCGAATTTATGACGCGCAGGGAAATTCCGCGACATTAAATCAAATTGTCAGTGCCATAGGAAAGTCGGACGTGGTTTTTCTCGGCGAAAATCACGACGACACGGCGGCGCATTATCTTCAGTCGGAGATTTTCAAAAAGACGCTGGAAAATTACGCTAAAAACAGAAAAGTCTCGCTTTCGATGGAAATGTTCGAGCGCGATGTGCAGATTGTTTTAGACGAATATCTGAAAGACTTAATCACGGAAAAGAAATTTTTGGACGACAGCCGCCCATGGAATAATTATAAAACCGATTATCGCCCGTTGGTTGAATACGCCAAACAAAACCGGCTTGATGTAATCGCCGCCAACGCGCCGCGTCGTTATGTAAATATGGTTTCGCGCAACGGGCGCGATTCGCTGAATCAACTCTCGCCCGAAGCGAAAAAATGGCTCGCACCGCTGCCTTACGCTCAATCTTCGGACGCTTACGCCAGGAAATTTACCGATTTAATGGGCGCAATGGAGAGCAATAAACAAAGTGTATCGAAGATTCTCGAATCGCAAACGCTGTGGGACGCGACGATGGCTTTCTCAATTGCGGAATATCTGAAAAATAACAAAAACGCTTTAGTCGTCCATCTAAACGGCAGTTTCCACACCGAAAACCGGCTCGGAACAGCCGAGCAGCTTTTGAAGTTCAACCCGAAGGCAAAAATTTTGGTTGTAACAATGAAATACGAAGATAATTTTAACAAATTCGATAAAACAAAATACGAAAACCTGGGTGATTTCATTATATTGACCGATGCCAATGTGCCGCGCAGTTTCAAAAGAGGTAATTAAGAAAAGATTTTGTAACGCAAGGGAGCAAAGACGCAAAGATATTTAAGTTAAATTAAAGATAGAACTTACGCAGTTGGAAATAAAACTTAATGACTCGTGTGTCCCATATTTTTACTGAAAAATAGTGAATAGTTGACAGTGAATAATGAATAGTTACGAATCGCGCCGCTATTAACTATTCGCTGTCAACTATTCATTATAAACAAAGAGAAATTCCTTCATAACTCCAATTATTTTTATCTTTGTTCAGTTCAACTGCGTAAGTCCTAAAAAAGATAAAAAAGCAAAAGTTAAGAAATTCTTTAAACCCTTACGTCTTTGCGTTAAATTGATTTAGAAAGCACTAAATTGATTTAGAAAAATTGCAGACTTGCCAAAAACCACTTCAAACCGCAAAATTTCTAATTGTGATACACAGTTTTGAAAAAGTTGTCGAACTATTAAATCTCGAAGCCCGGGCGATTGAGCAAGCAGCGGCGCGACTGGAAAAAACTGTTGTCAGACGAACCATGAGGATTTTGGAAGAATGCGATGGCAAAGTCATTGTTATCGGCGTCGGCAAATCCGGCGTTATCGCGCAAAAAATCGCGCAGACTTTAACCAGCACGGGAACAGTTGCGGTTTTCCTTCACCCGTCCGATGCTCTGCACGGCGGTCTTGGTATTATCACGAAAGGCGATGTTGTCGTTGCACTTTCAAATTCGGGTGAAACCGACGAGATTTTGCTTCTTCTTCCGACACTTAAAACTCGTAAAATCTGTATTATTTCGATTGTCGGCAAGACCGATTCGACATTGGCAAGACAATCGGACGTTGTTTTGGACGCATCGGTTGAGGAGGAAGCGTGTCCGCTTAATCTTGCGCCGACGACTTCAACAACCGTTGCACTCGCGCTCGGCGACGCAATTGCAATGACACTGATGCAGGCAAAAGGAAAAACCGCCGAAGATTTTGCCGCCAATCATCCGGCTGGACGTTTGGGCAAACGCCTGACCTTAAAAGTCGCCAGTCTGATGCACGAAAGTCCGAACATTGCACCCGGCGCGTCCTGGCTCGAAGTTGTTAAAGCAATTTCTAAATATTCGCTCGGCGCAGTCAATGTAACCGATAAAAACGAAAATCTCATCGGCATCATCACCGACGGCGATTTGCGCCGAACAATCGAAAAAACCGAAGCGGAAAAACTGGGAAACTTAAAAGCCGAACAAATGATGACTAAAAATCCGACAACTACCGCGCCGGAAATGCTCGCCTTTGACGCTTTAAAGTTAATGGAAAATCGCCCGATGCAAATTTCCGTTCTGCCGGTTGTTGACGAAAAGGAATGTTGTGTCGGATTACTGAGATTGCACGACATTGTGCAAAGCGGCTTATAGTCTAACAAAACTCACTATTAATATATTTCAAACGCAATCTTGACGCACAGGCGCAGTTTGAAATACCTTGTAAGTTCGTGAATCGTAAATCGTAAATCGTCAAGAGTTTCTATTTACGATTTACGATTTACAATTCACAAAAAAATGAATAATCGAATACACCGCGAGGTTATCGGCGGACATCTGCTCGTTATCGGCGGCGCGGAAGACAAATACAACGAGCGGCGGATTTTGCGAAAGTTTCTGGAACTGACCGGCAAAGACGGCGGCGAAACGAATATCTTAATCGTGCCGGTTGCGTCGGATTTTCCCGAATTTGCGGCGGATGTTTATGTGCAGGCGTTTCGGCGGCTCGGCATTGCAAATCCGCGTGTTCTGCGGGCAACTTCGCGGCAGGATGTTTTTGAGGCGGATGCCGACGCGCTTTTTGACGGCGTGAACGGCGTTTTTATCACCGGAGGCGACCAAATGCGGCTTGTTTCTCTGCTCGGCGGCACGAACTTCGCGCAGAAACTAGGGCAAAAGGTGAGCGAAACCGATGTTGTTTTGGCGGGAACGAGCGCGGGCGCGGCGGGAATGTCCACCACGATGATTGTGCGCGGCGACGCGGCTCCGCATCCGCATAAAAATTCCGTTAAACTCTCGCCCGGTCTCGGGTTTTTAAAAAACATCATCATTGACCAGCATTTTACCGAACGCGGGCGCATCAGCCGCCTGATTACTGCGGTATCTTATAATCCGTATAATCTCGGCATCGGAATTGACGAAAACACGGCGATTATTTTGGACAACGAAGGCATTCTGGAAGTTTTCGGCGACGGCGCGGTCACAATTGTTGACGGCTCACAAATTACTTACAACGAGATTGCCGAAGTTGACGATTTTCAATCTTTCAGCGTTTGCGGCGTACAACTTCATATCTTGGGCGACGGTTTGATTTACGATTATTTTGCGCGAACGCCGCTTCAGCCGCCAAATGAATTTTTACTGCCGGACATCGAGTAAATTCAGTTGACTGAGTTGACTGAGTTGACTGAGTTGACTGAGTTGACTGAGTTGACTGAGTTTGCCGAGTTGACTGAGTTGACTGAGTTTGCCGAGTTGACTGAGTTTGAAAAATTTCATTAACTCGGCAAACTCGGCAAACTTTCAGTCAACTCAGTCAACTCTGCAAACTCGGCAAACTTTCAGTCAACTTACAAAATTTTATGAACATTCTTGAAATCAGAACACTACGCGGACCGAACTATTGGAGCGGTTATTGGAAAAAGTTAATCATAATGCGCCTTGATATTGGCGATTACGAGCAGAAGCCGACTAATAAAATCAAAGATTTTTACAGTCGGATGAAGGAAGTAATGCCGAGCCTGCAATCGCACGGCTGTTCTTATCAGGAAGAAGGCGGTTTTTTAAAGCGCATCAAAGACGGGACTTGGGCAGGACACGTTATCGAACATTTCGCGCTCGAACTGCAAACGATTGCCGGAATGGATGTCGGTTACGGCAGAACGCGGGAAACCGGTGAATCGGGAATTTACAACGTCGTCTTTGCATATTATGAAGAAGAAGTCGGACGTTACACGGCGCGGGCGGCAGTCAGGCTTTTTCTGGAACTGGCGGAAGGGAAATCGGTTGAAGAAATCAAACAGACGCTTGCCGAAGAAGTTCAGGAAATGCGCGAGATTCGTGAGCGGGTTCGCTTCGGACCCAGCACCGGCTCGATTGTCGAAGAAGCCGAATCGCGTGATATTCCGTATATTCGTCTTAATGAGCAATCGCTTGTCCAGCTTGGTTACGGCGTTCACCAACAGCGCATTCAGGCAACGACGACTGCTAAAACGAATATGATTTCGGTTGACATTGCCGGAAATAAAGATGCGACCAAGAAACTTCTGGGCGAAATGGGCGTTCCTGTGCCGAAAGGTTATAAAATCCGCGAAGAAGAAGAAATTAAAGGCGTTGTCAAATCTCTCGGTTTTCCGCTCGTCGTCAAACCTATCAACGGTAATCACGGCAAAGGCGCGACCGTTGGAATAGAAAATCTCGAAGAAGTAATTACCGCGTTTCACAAAGCCAAAGATTATTCACAATTTATAATAATCGAAAAAATGCTTGTCGGCGCAGATTTTCGCGCTCTGGTTGTCAATAATCAACTCGTGGCAATTGCCGAAAGAACTCCGGCGCACGTCGTCGGCGACGGGGAACAGACGATTCAGGAATTGATTGATAAAATAAACGCCGACCCGCGGCGCGGTTACGGACACGAAAATGTTTTGACGCAGATTGACGTCGAAGAGCAAACCGAACGAATTTTAAGAGCGAAAAAATATACGTTGGAAACGATTTTGCCGAAAGATGAAATTCTGCATCTGAAAACAACGGCGAACATTTCGACCGGCGGCACGGCGGTTGACCGGACGGACGAAGCGCATCCCGAAAATATTTTTATGTTTGAGCGCATCGCCAAAATCGTCGGCTTAGACATTGCCGGCGTTGATATTATTGCGCCGAATATCTCCGAACCGATAAGACAAAATGGCGGCGGCATTATCGAAGTCAACGCCGCGCCCGGTTTTCGGATGCACCTTGCGCCGTCGCAAGGCATCGGCAGAAACGTCGCCGAATATGTTTTAAATATGCTTTTTCCGCCCGGAACTCCGGCGCGAATACCGATTTTCGCCGTTACCGGAACAAACGGGAAAACCACAACGACGCGGCTTATCGCGCATATTTTGAAGGGAAGCGGTAAAACAGTCGGTTTTACGACCACCGACGGAACTTATATTCAAAACAACCAAATTGTCGCGGGAGACAACACAGGTCCGGTTTCCGCGCAGCTTGTTCTCAAAGACCCGTCCGTGCAAGCTGCGGTTTTGGAAACGGCGCGTGGCGGAATTATTCGTTCCGGTTTGGGTTACGACCATTGTGATGTGGCGGTTGTTACCAACATCGCTTCCGACCATCTCGGACTCAAAGACATCAACACTTTAGAAGATTTGGCGCGTGTCAAATCGGTTGTGCCGCGTTCGGTTTCGCCGAAAGGTTTTGCCGTTCTTAACGCGGAAGACGACAATGTGTATCGAATGCGAAAAATGGTTGACGGCACGGTTGTCTTGTTTTCGATGGACGAAAATAATGAAAATATCCGGCGACACGCGCGGCGCGGCGGCATTTCCTGCGTTTATGAAAACGGATTTATCACGCTTTTAAAGGGCAAATGGAAAGTTCGCGTTGAAAAGACGGTTGAAATTCCTTTGACTCACGGCGGACGCGCCGACTTTATGATTCAGAATGTTTTGGCGGCGACTCTGGCGTGTTTTGTTCACGGCGTTTCGCTCGAAGACATTCGCGTCGGCTTGACGACATTTACGCCTTCGACTGCACAAACACCCGGACGAATGAACTTTGTTGAAATGAACGATTTTACGGTTTTGATGGATTTCGCGCATAATCCGGCTGGAATCATCGGTCTGAGTAATCTAATCAACAAATTATCCCACGAAAAGAGAACTGCTGTTTTAAGCGGTGTCGGTGACCGCCGCGACGAAGATTTGCGCGAAGTCGGCAGGCTTTGCGCCGAAACCTTCGACAAAATTATTATCCGTCGCGGAGATTATTTGCGCGGACGCACCGAGGATAATGTGTTTAATCTTTTGCAGGAAGGAATTAATGAAAGCGGCAAAAAACCCGATGTTGAAATTATACGCGAATCCGTCGAGGCGATATTTAACGCTTTTGATAATGCTGTCAAAGGTGAGTTAGTTGTAATTTTAGGCGATACGGTAAGCAAGGATATTGATTTAGTCAATCAATATCGGGATAAATTGCGTTCAACTGAATGATTGAAAACACTATGAAGCTATTTGAAGACTCTTAGTTCCGCTAGGAACGACATATTTGTAGCTTGATTTTTCATAAATTCGTGAGAGTTCCGTAGGAACGGCATATTTTTGTGTCGTTCCTACGGAACTCTCACCTGTTTTTCCAATCATTTCTACAAACATATCGCTCCTACGGAGCTATTCTCTAAGTTTTCAAACAGCTTCTTAAGAACACAAAAAAGTGAAATATTTCATACATATTTCATCGCCGTTAAGTTCCGTCATTGATTTTTATTCAATAATAAACGAAACTTAATAAAATTTTAACGACAATTTTACGTGGAATTATCGAACACGCATTTATCGGGTCTAAATTCCACAACAATTTTACGAATCAGGAGAAAAAAAATGTCTTTGCGTCATTTATCTGCAATTATCATTGTTTTATTAAGCGTCGGTTTTGTTTTCGGGCAGTCCAAATCCAAACCGAGCGATAAGTTTCGACAGTTGGAGGAAATTCTTCCGACACCGAACGAATATCGAACAGCGAGCGGTGCGCCCGGCTCTAAGTATTGGCAGCAACGCGCCGATTATGTGATTGACGTCGAACTCGACGACGTCAATCAAAGAATTATCGGCAAGGAAACAATTACTTATAAAAATGTTTCGCCTGATACTTTGAGCTATGTCTGGCTGCAAATTGACCAAAACATTTTCGCCAAAGATTCCGATACGCAGAAAACATTAACCGCGCCTTCGTTTGACAAAGGCGTTCCGGTAAGCCAGCTTGAACAACAAGTGGCGCGGACTTACGACGGCAGAGTAAATATCACGTCGGTGCGCGATGCAAAGGGAAATCCGCTGCGAAATACGCTTAACAATACGATGCTGCGCGTTGATTTGCCGACTCCGCTGATTTCGGGCGGCACAGTTGTTTTTTCGCTTGATTGGAACTACGCCATCAATAATCAGCGTATTTTCGGCGGCAGAGCAGGTTATGAATACTTTCCGCGCGACAAAAATTATATTTACGAAATGGCGCAGTGGTTTCCGCGAATGGCGGCTTATTACGACGTTTATGGCTGGCAGCACAAACAGTTTCTCGGAAGCGGCGAATTTACGCTCGAGTTCGGCGATTATCTTGTCAGAATAACCACGCCGAATGACCACGTTGTTTCGGGAACGGGCGTTTTGCAAAATCCGCGAGATGTTTTGAAACCTGAATGGATTAAACGCTTGAAACAGTCTGAAACGGTGAAAGAACCGATAAAAATCATCACTGCCGATGAAGCCACAGCTAACGAAGCAAGCAAACCGACCGGCAAAAAAACCTGGATTTTCAAAGGCGATAACGTGCGCGATTTTGCGTTTGCGTCGTCGCGCAAATTTATCTGGGACGCGCAAGGTCATAATGTTGGCGGCAATAAAGTGATGGCAATGTCGTTTTATCCGAATGAAGGCAATCCGTTATGGGAAAAGTATTCGACACAGGCGATTATTCACACGTTGAACGTCTATTCACGTTATTCATTCACATATCCGTATCCCGTCGCGCAAAGCATCAACGGTCCGGTCGGCGGAATGGAATATCCGATGATTTGCTTTAACGGACCAAGACCAAACGCGGACGGAACGTATTCGGCGGGAACGAAGTACGGCTTGATTTCGGTTATTATCCACGAAGTCGGACACAATTATTTCCCGATGATTGTTAATTCCGACGAGCGGCAATGGACCTGGATGGATGAGGGTTTGAATACGTTTTTGCAGTATTTATCCGAGCAGGAATGGGAGAAAAATTATCCGTCGCGTCGCGGCGAACCGCAGTATATTACCGATTATATGTCGAGCGAAAACCAGGTTCCGATTATGACAAATTCGGATTCGGTATTGCAGTTCGGCAATAATGGTTACGGCAAACCCGCCACCGCGCTCAACATTCTGCGCGAAACCGTCATGGGACGCGACCTTTTTGATTTTGCCTTTAAGACATATTCGGAACGCTGGAAATTTAAGCGTCCGACTCCGGCAGATTTCTTCAGAACGATGGAAGATGCAAGCGGCGTTGACCTTGATTGGTTCTGGCACGGTTGGTTCTATACGAGCGACCACGTTGATATTTCAATCGAAAATGTGCGGCTTTATCAGGTGAATACGCAAAATCCCGATGTGGAAAAAGAATTATTGCGTCAACAGGCAAATGCGAAGCCGAAAACGCTTTCCCAACAGCGTAACGAAAATCTTCCGAAACGAATAGACCAATATCCGAGCTTAAGAGATTTTTATAACGATTACGACCAATACAAAGTCAGCGATTTAGAACGCCAAACTTATCAGGCGTTTGCGGCAACTTTGGACGAAAACGAAAAATCAATCATCAACGCCGGATATTATTTCTATGTCGTTGATTTAAAAAACATCGGCGGACTGGTGACGCCGGTTATTTTCAAAGTCGAATATATGGACGGCACGAGCGAAGAAATCCGCGTTCCGGCGGAAATCTGGCGTTATAACAATTTTGATGTTTCCAAGCTGATTGTGACAAAAAAGGAAGCCAAAGCGATTGTGCTTGACCCGAATCTGGAAACGGCGGACACGGATTTATCGAACAATTTTTTCCCGCGCCGCGCCGTTCCGACACGCTTTCAGATTTTCAAACGAGCGCAGGCTTTTCCATCGCAGCCGAATCCGATGCAGCAACAGCAGCGGCAAAAAGCAATCGCTGAAACCGGAACAAATACCACGCCGCCGCAAGGTCGAGCGACAAATAATCCGCCGACCGGACAGCAAAACGCGAATGAGGCTTTTAATTTAACCGGACGCTGGATTATCTCGGTTGATGCCGGCGGTCAAATAATTCCGTTCACTTTAGACCTCGTGCAGCAAGGCGGCGTAATCACCGGTTCAATCGAATCGCCGCAAGGTGTCGCGCCGTTCACGAGCGGAACTTTGACGGCTGACGGTTTTACGCTCAAGGCAAATGTCAATATCGGTCAGCCGTTTGAGATTATATTAAATGGAAAAGCCGTCGGTAATCAGATGTCCGGTTCAATGACTGCGCCACAGGGAACGGCGACTTTCAGCGGCTCAAAATCGCCGTAAAATATGAAATTTAATCAATTACTCAAATCCTTTTTTCTTTTTATCTTTGTTATGGGTTGGACGGTAAATTTTTTCCCGTCCGACTTTCATACTTATCATACGTCTTTGACACGAATTGATTACAACGCGCAGGAAAAACTTGCCGAAATCACAATCCAACTTTTTACACACGACCTTGTGCCGGTTCTTGAAAAACGCTCAAAAAACCGTATTGACCTTGAAAACACTTCTAAAATTAACGACACTATTCTCAAATATCTTGACGAGAATTTTATTTTGAAGGACAAAAAAGGCGAGATAAAAAAACTTGCCTGGGTTGGCAAAGAAATCAAAGCCGACACGATTTATGTCTATGTCGAAATTCCTTTAACCGAAGATTTTGAAGGTTTCAACTTACAAAACACAATCTTTTTCGAGAGTTTTTCCGAACAAACAAATCTGGTAATCGCCCGCTTCAGCGGAAAAAAAGCCGATTTGCTTTATAAAGTCGGCGATAAATTCAAGGAAATCAAAATTACCAATCCAACGGAAGAAAATAAAAGAGGTAAGAGCAAGGTGGCTAAACTTACCTCTGATAAGTGGAGTGAAAGTGTGGTTAAAATCGAGGGGATTTGACCGTTTCCTTAAGCCATCTTTTCAGCAACCGATGATAGACAGATGACTAATCTCTCATTAGAAAATAAGGTCTTCACTTGTATATGATAAAAATCGGGAAAACATTACAGGAATTTTCTTAAAATTTATTGTTTTTTCTATATTTTTATCAGATAATTTCTCATAACTTATCTAACACAAACAATTTAGCTTCGTTGTGAAAAAAAAATAAAAAATTTATTTTTCGCACTTCATCGTGTTACAATTTCCCAAAGTTCATCTAAAAAATTGGAGCAATAAATGAAAATAGCATTAAACGGCGCGACGACGATGCACGCCGATTTGGAAACGGATATAAAAGCCGCAAGCGCGGCAAAATTTGATTTGATTGAAATTTGGGCGGCGAAACTGCGCGAATTTTTGAAATTGAATACAACTTCTGATTTGAAAAAACTTTTGGACGAAAATAACATCGAACCGTATTCGATAAATTCAATCGAACATATCACCTTCCGTAATGATGAAGATTACGCGAAAATAAAAGCTGAAACGGAAGAATTGTCAAAGATAGCAAGCGAAATCGGTTGTCCGTATATTGTCGTTGTGCCGGGGAAATTGCCTGAAAACACGACGAAAGAAGAAATAACGGAAGAATCCGTGCGCGTTTTGAACGAACTCGGTGACATTGCCGAAAAATTTAATGTTTCGCTCGCTTTTGAATTTTTGGGGCAAACCGACTGTTCAGTGCAAACGCTTGATTTTTGCAGTGAAATTGTCGAGAAAGTGAATCGTGAAAATATCGGAAATGTTTTGGATACATTTCATTTTTACGCGGGAAATTCGACATTTGAAGCAATCGAAAATCTCAAGCCCGAAAAACTTTTCATCTTTCATATCAACGACGCGGAAAATCTGCCGAGAGAACAATTGACCGACGCGCACCGTCTTTATCCCGGAACGGGAATTTTGCCGATTAAAGAAATCAAAGCGAGATTCGACAAAATCGGTTATGACCGAATGGTCTCGATTGAGATTTTTCGTCCCGAATACTGGAACGAAGACCCGTTTGAAGTGGCGAAAAAAGCGAAAGAAGCGACGGAAAAAGTTTTGGGTTTAACGCCGAAAGGAGCAACTGCTTGATAGTGAAAAAGTGAAAAAGTGAAAAAGTGAAAAAGCAACTTTGCGAAATTCAACAAACTTTTTCACTTTTTCACTTTTTCACTTTTTCACCTTTAATTTTATGAATAAAATCAAAATCGGAATCATCGGCACAGGTTATATCGGCAATGTTCACGCACGGATTTATGCGCGTGACGAACGCGCCGAAGTTTCTGCGCTTTATGATATTGCTCCCGAAAAAGCGGAAAGAACCGCGAAATCCGTCGGCGGCAAAGTTTGTTATTCACGCGCAGAGCTGCTCGAAAATTGCGATGCGGTTTTGGTTTGCACGCCGAACAAAACACACACGGAAATAACTTCTCACGCCGCCCGCGAAGGCAAGCACGTTTTTTGCGAAAAGCCTTTTTCAATCGGCTTGGCGGACGCGAAAAAACTGCTTGAAACCGCCGAAAGCAGTAAGGGCGTTTTTCAAGTCGGACATAATCGGCGTTACGCGCCGGTTTATGCAAAACTCAAAGAATTATTGAGCGTAGACAAAGCGCATTCGGCGCATATCAAAATGAATCGCGGCGAACTGTTGAATCCGGTTTGGACGGGCGACACAAATGTTACAGGCGGATTTTTGTATGAAACGACGATTCATCTTTTCGATATGATGCGTTTTCAGTTTGGCGAAATCGCCGAACTCGTCGCATATGGTTCGCAACACGAATATCCCGAACTCGATGAGTTTTCGATAATTTTCAAATTCAAAAGCGGTTTTCACTGCACTTTTGCGTCTTCATCAGATGCAAGCTGGCATTTTCCATTTGAACGTATCGAAGTTTTTTGCCACCATCGCACGATTATGACACAGGAAATGGAACATTTGATTGATTCAAAAGGCATTGATGCAAATTTTGAAACTTTGTCGTGGGCGATGACGGATAAAGAAGAGCGTTGGGGTTACGTTCAGGAAGATAAAGCATTTATTGATGCGATTATAAATGAAACAGAACCGCCAGTTACCGCGCTTGACGGTTTTAAATCGGTTGAAATTGTCGAATTGGTTTATCAGGCGATAAAAACGGGTGATAAAATTATATTTGAATAGGAAGTTTTTGCTTTTTAATTACTGAAAAGAGAACTTTTTCTGATATGATTCGTTAAGTCATTGGAAAACAGTTCTCTCTTATTTTTGCGAGGCATTTATGATTCAGTGTCAAAATTGCGGGCAGGTAAATACCGAAACGAGTAATTTTTGCCGTTTTTGCGGAACGAAGTTTTTGCAAAGCCAATACTCAAACGGCAACAATTATGATTTTTCGCCGCCGCGACCGTACTCCTGGAAAACTGACGAATTTCAGATTTCGGAAAACAAGATGCGGAAAACCCGACAAATAAATCAAGTTCAGCCGCTTGTCAATCAGACACTGGCGCAACCGCCGAGACCGCAACCGCTCGTTTATCAACAACCAAATAATATGGCGGCTTACGGCTCTCATTGTCCGCGTTGTTCCGCCCAACTTTTTCCGCGCTATGAAAGAAAAATTTCAACGGCGGGCTGGATTGTTTTTGCGGTTCTGCTCGTTGTTTTCTTTCCGCTTTTTTGGATTGGGTTATTGATTAAGGAAGATATCAGAGTTTGTCCGGTTTGCAATTTGAGAATCAGCTAAAATCAGCAAACCGAAGATTTAAAATTTAACGACAAAATCGTTTAACATAGAACGGTTTTTGTTTGGACATAAAAGTCAGAACTACTTGCGGTTCTGACTTTGCTTTTTACAGCACTCAATCGAAAACCATTTTAATTCTTTTCTCTTCATCAAAAATACCGATTCATCAATAATCTCTTCGGTCAAATTGAAAATTTTTTCATTCAATTTGACTGATATTATTCAGTCAACGAAATCACGCAATCTTGAAGTTTTCTCTTATATTCAATAATTACAACGGCTTACAAGATTATTTTGTAATGGCACACGGCTTGATAAATAGAAGTCGGGAAATAATTCCGTAAAAATTAGTTTAGGGGAAAATGTGAAACAACAAAAATTTACTACAATCGTCACCACGTTTGCTTTGCTTTCGCAAATGCTGGTTTCAGCCGCCTTCGGACAAACTGTTTCAACAAATCAAGCGTCACAAAATCTGCCGAAGAGCGAAAGGAAAAATAATTTTTCTTCAAAATACGTTCAAGACATTGCACAACTTGTTAAAGAAGGTAAGTTGAATTTGTCCGGTGATTTGGAGCAGGAAACCGAAAAGGTCGTAACCGCGCTTGCCGCGTCAGGGCGCAACGGCGTGATTGTCGTTGACCGATATAACAATAAGAGTGCGTCGGTCGTGGGAAATCTCGCTGCCCGGCTCGATTCGGAAAACGCGCCGCAAAACTTGCGCGGCAAGAGAATTTTGAAATTGGATTTGGGCGCGATTATAACCGATGCGAAAAACACGCAGCAAGTCGAATCACGCTTACAAGCAGTGTTAAAGCAAATTGAAAGTGTTAAAGAGAATGTGATTTTATATGTTGAAGATGCTTCCGCTTTTTCGAGTGTAAATCCGATTTTCGGCGCTGAAATCGCCAAAAATCTGCGTCAATCTTTAGCTGAAGGGAAAATTCGCGCTATCAGTTCAACGACTTCGGACGGTTACAGCGAACAAATAGCGGCTGACGCACAACTGAAAAACCGCTTTAAAAAAGTTGATCTGAGCGATGCCGATGATAATTCGGATGATTCGTTTGCCGGTGATAAACTCTCGCCCGATTTGCGCGAATTGATGGCAAATGCCGAACCGAATCAAAAAGTG
Source organism: Pyrinomonadaceae bacterium (assembly GCA_050998795.1). GTDB lineage: Bacteria > Acidobacteriota > Blastocatellia > Pyrinomonadales > Pyrinomonadaceae. Next base: position 15,239 of record JBPCPU010000163.1, on the reverse strand, counting down.
AAGGTAATTTTGCAATCGGACGATATTTCAAATCCCGAATTATTGACAATTTTACAGCGCAACAACGTGATTATCGAAAGCCGCGCCGAAAGTTTGAATATGATGGTTATCGAACTGCCGGTTATCGCGGCTGAACAAATTGCCGCTGCCCGTGGTGCAAAACATCTTTCATTAGACCGGGAAACGACTCTTCTCGGACACATTGACACGACAACCGGCGTAATTGCCGCTCGTGCGATGACGGGTAACAGCACGCTCGACGGCAGAGGCATCGGTATTGCAGTGGTTGATTCGGCTGTTTTCGATGGTCATCACGCTTTTGTCGGCGCGGACGGAAACAAACGAATTGCCGAACATAAAGAGTTTGCCGCAGGTGGCGGAGAAGACAAATTCGGACACGGAACGCACGTTGCCGCAATTGCTGCCGGACGCGGCGGAAAACCGGGCGATTCCAGCTCCATAGAGGCATTGAAAAATTATCAGGGAGTTGCGCCGGAAGCAAAAATTATTGCCGTCCGCGCTCTTGATAATGCCGGTAAAGGCACAACAGCACAACTTATCGAAGCACTAAACTGGATTTACACCAATCGCACAAGACACAACATTCGTGTAGTCAATTTAAGTCTCGGCACTCCGGCTATCGAATCATATCGTAATGACCCGTTGTGCAAAGCAGCAAGAAAATTGGTTGACGCGGGAGTTGTCGTCGTCGCTGCCGCCGGAAACAACGGCAAAAATGCTGCGGGACAAAAAATATACGGCGCGATTCATTCGCCGGGCAACGAACCTTCCGTAATTACGGTTGGCGCAACCAACACTTTCGGAACTGATGCAAGAAACGATGACGGTATTGCAACTTACAGTTCACGCGGTCCGACGCGCTCTTTTTACACCGATGCGTTAGGTGTTAAAAAATATGACCACCTTGTTAAACCCGACCTCGTTGCGCCCGGCAACAAAGTTATTGCGGCGGCAGCAAAAGAAAATTATCTGCTTGAAAGCAATGGGCAGTTGGAAGTCAATAACAACAGTCATAATGACGACACGAAATTGATGTATCTTTCGGGAACTTCGATGTCAACGCCGATCGTTGCCGGCGCGGCTGCCTTGATGCTGCAAGCAAATCCGAAACTTACGCCGAATATGGTGAAAATGATTCTCCAATACACGGCTCAACCGCTTGCCGGCTTTAATCATTTTGAGCAAGGCGCAGGACAACTTAATGTCGAAGGCGCAATTCGTCTGGCAAAATCGGTTCGTCAGGATTTAACCGATTCGACACTGCTTGGAACTCAGATGCTGACGACGAGCAGTCTGCCAACTCAAAACTCAATCATTGCCGGTCAAACGGTGAACTGGTCGCAAGGCATAATCCTTGATAAAGGTTTTGCACAGGGAACAAAACTTATCACCGATTACCAAAAAGTCTATAGTTTGGGAATCCTAATCAGCGACGGCATCTTGATAAGCGACGGCATCCTGATAAGCGACGGCATCTTGATAAGCGACGGAATACTTATCAGCGACGGAATACTTATCAGCGACGGAACAATGTTCTGCGATTACAGCAGTTTATTTGGCAGCGGAATACTTATCAGCGACGGCATCTTGATAAGCGACGGAATACTTATCAGTGACGGTATTTTGATAAGCGACGGAACATTGACCGGTGATTCAATCTTCAGCAGCAGTTCCCCGATAGTTGCCGGAGATGATACGCCGTCTATGCAGTGAATACATATTAAACTTACGCCACAAACCGATTACATCGTCGAAATTAGGAAATAATTTCGACGATGTAATTTTTTTGTGGAAATTTAACATTGTTTAGTCTATACTAACCTTGACCAGACATTATTTGTTTTGGTTAATTGCTGAAAACCACATTATCACGCCTGAAAACTTACCTTCTCTGCCAGTTGAATGAGCAATCAAAAAGCAAAAAATAATTCATATATCAATCTATATCTGTGGTTGTTATCGCTTGGCGGTATCGCGGCTTGTTCTTTTTCAGTAATAAAATTGATGCAGGAAAACATTGATGTCGGATTTTTCATTTTAGCATTTATAACAATTTTTGTCGGTTCATATTTACGCATCCAGATACCGCGCACCAAATTGCATTTATCTTTTTCGGAAGTGTTGATTTTTTACATACTGCTCGTTTATGGAAGCGGCGGAGCGGTTTTAGTGGCAACAATAGAAACTTTATACACGGTCTATAACTTTCGGCGCAGAGGCATCACGATAAAAAATAAGACTATTTTATTTAATGGAATGACGGGTGCGCTTTCGACCTTTCTGATGGCTCTGACGGTAAATATGATTTTTGCCTCATTACTGCCGATTATCGAAGAAAATACGATTGCCGGATTTATCGTTTTGCTGTTATGTATGGGTGTCGCGCTGTTTCTTTATAATTCAGTTCTCGTTTCGATTTGGGCGGCTTTGAAAACCGAAACACCGTTAAAAACATTTTGGGAGTCCTGGTTTAATTATTGTGTTAATGCTTTAGTAATGTATATTGCCGCCGCGCTGATTGCCGGTTTAGCGGTTAAGGCGCAGAGCCAACTTAGCACAACATTATTTTTGTTGACGGTTGCCGTTTCGGGTGTCGTTTATTTCACTTACCGACGTTATGTTGACGATGTCAGAAAAACCTCTGCCAAAGCCGAGCAAGCCGAGCGTGAACGTGCCGAACAAGCTGAAAAACACGTCGGAGAATTGCAGCATCACATTGCCGAGCAAGACCGCATCAGCCAAGCCTTACGCGAGAGCAAGGAACGGTTTCGCCACGCCGCTTTTCACGACGCGCTGACGGATTTGCCGAACCGCAATCTGTTTATGGAAACGCTCAAATTTTCGCTTGAGAAAAACAAACAAAAACCTGATTTCAAATTTGCCGTTTTATTTCTCGACATCAACCGGTTTAAGACAATCAACGACAGTCTTGGTCATTCAATGGGCGATAAATTAATCCTGCACGTCGCCAAACGTCTGGCAACCTCGGTTCGGGAAAAAGACCTGGTGGCGCGATTTAGCGGCGATGAATTTGCTTTTATACTGAACAATATTTCCGATGTCAATGATGCAATTCAGTTCGCCGAACGCATTAAGAATAAAATCTCCACGCCGTTTAACTTAAGCGGCAGACAGGTATTCACGAGTTTTAGTATCGGAATAGCGATGGGAAACGCGGAATATGAAGCGGCGGAAAATGTTTTGCGCGATGCCGATATTGCTATGTATCACGCCAAAGAAAACGACAAGGATTGGGTTGTCTTCGACCAAAAGATGCACACCCGCGCTCTGACGCTTCTCCAACTTGAAACCGATCTGCGTTCTGCTATCGAGCGCAATGAATTATGTATGTATTATCAGCCGATTATCGGTTTGGATTCGATGAAACTGAGCGGTTTTGAGTCTTTGGTTCGCTGGAATCACCCGCAGCGCGGGCTTGTTCCGCCCAGCGAGTTTATTCCCGTCAGCGAAGAAACCGGTTTGATTGTGCCGATGACACTCTGGATTTTGCGGACTTCGTGCCGGCAATTGGTTGAATGGCAGCGCAAATATCCAGATAGTAAAGATTTAGTAGTCAGTGTAAATCTTTCGGGCAAACATTTTGCTCAAAAAGATTTAGTCGGGCAGATTAGGTCAATTCTAATTGAAACGCAGATAAATCCTGCCTGTTTGAAATTAGAATTGACTGAAAGCGCGGTGATGGAAAATGCCGAGAGAGTAATTTCAATGTTGCAGGAAATTAGAGAATTGGGCATTCATCTGAGCATTGACGATTTTGGCACCGGCTATTCATCGCTCAGCTATCTGCACCGCTTTCCGATAAACACGCTGAAGGTTGACCGTTCATTTGTCGGCACGATGGAAGAGGGAACTGAGAACGGGGAAATCGTCCGCACAATAGTTGCATTAGCTAAAACTTTGAATCTTAATGTTGTTGCCGAAGGCATTGAAACCATTCATCAACTGCACCAACTCCGCGTTTTGGGCTGCGAATACGGGCAAGGTTATCTTTTCTCGCGTCCTGTTCCGGTCGAGGAAGCGGAAAAACTCCTTAATGACAAATCGCGCTGGCAAAATATCATTCCGGGTAAAACTCTTATATTACCTGTACAAAACGTGGAAGTTTCACATTTGAGATTAGCTAAATAAGTTAATAGGTGATAAGTGATAGGTGATAAGTGATAGGTGATAAGTGATAAGTGATAGGTGATAAGTGGTAAATCAAAGAAGATTTCTTCCACTTATCACCTATCACCTATCACCTATCACTAATTCCGGTTTTGCATTTAGCGGAAACTCGTTTTCATAAACATTTGCCAGGTTTAGTAAAACATCTTCCGACCAATTTTTTCCGACAAGCTGAAGACCAATCGGCAATCCTTCCGAAGATAAACCGCACGGAACGGAAATGCCCGGAATTCCCGCCAAATTCGCTGAAGCGGTATAAATATCGCTCAGATACATCGCCAACGGGTCATCTGATTTTTCGCCGATTTTAAAAGCCGTTGTCGGCGAAGTCGGGGTTAAAATCGCGTCGCATTTTTCAAACGCATTGAGAAAATCCTGTTTTAAAAGTGTGCGGACTTTTTGTGCTTTGGCGTAATAAGCATCGTAATAACCGGAAGATAAAACATAAGTTCCGAGCATAATTCGGCGTTTGACTTCTTTGCCAAAGCCTTTTTCGCGGGTTTTTTGATACATTTCCCGGAGTTCATGAGCATTTTCCGCCCGGAATCCGTAACGCACACCGTCAAAACGCGCCAGATTTGAAGATGCTTCCGCCGTTGCGAGAATATAATAAACCGCGATTGAGTATTTCGAGTTAGGCAGTTCGACATCAACGATTTCCGCGCCCAAACTTTTGTAATTTTCGATTGATTTTTCAACCGCATTTCTCACTTCCGCGTCCAAACCTTCCCCGAAAAGCACACGCGGAACACCGATTTTTCTGCCTTTAATATCATTTTCTAATTCTGCGATATAATTCAGGACTTTAACATCCGCCGTCGTCGCATCGTTTTTATCGCGTCCGGCGATTACTCCTAAAACTTCGGCGACATCCTTTGCGGTTTGTCCGAAAATTCCGATTTGGTCGAGTGAAGAAGCGAAAGCGACCAGACCGAAACGCGAAATTCTGCCGTAAGTCGGTTTCAAACCGACAATCCCGCAAAACGAAGCCGGCTGCCGAACCGAACCTCCGGTTTCCGAACCTAATGCTGCACGAACAACACCGGAAGCAACTGCAACTGCCGAACCGCCCGAACTTCCGCCCGGAACCCGCGTTGTATCCCACGGATTTTTTACCACGCCGTATGCCGAATTTTCGTTTGAAGAACCCATCGCAAATTCATCCATATTCGTTTTGCCGATGATAACCGCGCCCGCATCGAGCAATTTTTCAACCGCTGTTGCGTTATATTGCGGCTTGTAATTTCCCAAAATGCGCGAACCACACGAAGTTTGAGTCCAATTTGTGCAGATATTATCTTTAACGGCAATTGCCACGCCGCGCAAAGTTTGATTTTCGGAAAAATTCTTTTCCAATTCTTCGGCGCGGTTGACGGCATATTCGCGCTCAATCGTCAGAAAAGAGTTTAATGTTTCGTTTAACTTTTCGGCGTTGTCTAAAGTTTTTTCAGTTTTCGATTTTATTTCGCTCATCATTTAGCTTCGATTTTATTTATTAACCATTGGTCTTTATTTTTAATAATTTCAACGTGAACTTCCTTCTGTTCGCTTCTCGTGTCGGATTTCCAAAAGAGAACAACTTGCAAATTTACCTTTTTATCGGTTTCGACTTCTTGACAATTGCCGACGCGGAACGCCTTCGGATAATCGTCAGTTGCGGTAAAATAATCTGTTGCACTTTCGGGCTGGTTTTCCAACTTTTGCTTTAATTTATCGGTTAGAAATTTTTCGCGCTGTTTCAGATTTTCTTTAGTAAATTTCATATCGTTTCCGAAATGATATGAATAAAACTCTCTGACCGCGTTTCGCGCTTCGTTGCAGTCATTGCCTTCCAAATTTGGAATACTGCAAGCGAAAGTAAAAAGTAAAAAGTAAAAAGTAAAAAGTAAAAACAGTTTTGTAAGCCGAACATTAAACTCAAAATTCAGAAGCCGTAACTTGGAACCTGGAACCTGGAACTTAAAACTCATAACACTTTTGGAACGCGAAAATGTCCGTGCGAAGCCGCCGGTGCCTGGTCAAGCGCGAGTTCTTGCGCCAAAGACTCGTGCGGTATATCTTCGCGTATCGTTTTTGTTACTTCGCCTTCGGGCGTTAAACCGCCGATTGCGGGTTCGATATTTTCCGTGTTGAGTTCGTTTAATTGCTCCACATAACCGACGATGCTCGTCATTTGCGGTGTATAAAGCGCAACTTCTTCTTCGGTAATTTCCAAGTGTGCGAGTTTTGCTATTTTTTTAACATCCATTACGGTTTTAATCCTTCAAAAAAATCTTCAAAGAGGTCTTTGATAGTCATACAATCCCGATTTAACTTGTTCGTTCACCAAATTTTCGAGTTCGGGCAATAATATAATGTTCATAATTTTCATCTCCAATTAGAGTTTAGCAAACCGACAAAGCGTGTCAATCTTTGTCAATCCAGACCGTCTATCACTTTAGAGAATCGAAGGTAAAGAAGAAAGGTTGTTTGCCGGGAGCGCACGCATCCTTGCGTGCTGAGCGCGAGAGCGCGAAAAAATGTTTGTCATTCGTCAAGTTTTGAGAAGTGGAACATTTTCACGCCGTTCGTCAAGCGACGTGGCACGCAAGGATGTGTGCGTTCCCAGCTATTAAATTGTTTTTTTCTATTATCATTTCTAAAAATGATAAGCAGTCAATTGTTATTCTAAACGCTTTTTCATTTTTTCCTTCCGCGCCAAACAACTTCCCGCCGCGAGAAGAAATTGATAGCGCAAATTGTCATCTTTAATCGCATCCGCCGAACGTCGAAGTTTCGGCGTAACTTTATCGAGCGCAATTTCCTTTAATTCTTCTTCGGAAAGTGTTGAGTTTCGCTCATTTTTACTTTCCCGCAAGACCGTTTCTTCATCAATCCGAAATTCGATAAACGTCACAATTGCCTGACCGAGAACGGAATTAAGTTTGAAAATCATCTGCCCGCTCAACATTTCAAGATGCCGTTTCCACATATTATCTCTGACGGCGATAATCAAATGTTTATTGAAAAGGCGAAACGGAACGGCGTGTTTTCGCAGAGATTCGCCCGCGATTTTGCGCCAGGCGGCAAGCGTCACGGCTTCGCGCAGTTCTTCGTTATCGTCAAACTCTTTTAGTAATTTGGGCAAGGCGCGAAACAGTTCGTTCATAAATTTGGTCGGTTGTCCGTTGTCGGTTGTCCGTTGTAAGCTAATCGCTTGTTACAATTAAAATTAAACCACGAATTTATGAAACTTCCAAAATTGATTTTAGCTTCGGGCAGTCCGCGACGGGCGGAAATTTTGACATCCGTCGGTTGGGAATTTGAAAAACAGGTTGCCGATGTAGATGAAACCGAATTTATAAATGAACATCCGCCGGACTATGTGCAAAGATTGGCAAAAGCGAAAGCCGTTGCCGTTGCCGGAAAATTTGAAAACGCTTTTATTCTGGGTGCGGATACGATTGTCGTTATTGATGAAAAAATCATTGGCAAACCGAAAGACGTCGAAGACGCAAGCCGAATGTTAAATCTTCTTTCGGGACGCTGGCACGAAGTTTTAACCGGCGTTGCGATTATCGAAGTCCAAAGTCCAAAGTCCAAAGTCCAAAGTCAAAAATCAGTTGTCGGAATTCAACGAACGCGGGTAAAATTTGCCGCAATGACGGATGAAGAAATAGAATTTCTCGTTGAAAAAGGTGAACCGCTCGACAAAGCCGGAGCGTATGCCGTCCAAGCCCAAGCCGCTTTGTTTATCGAAGAAATCAAAGGTGATTATTGGAATGTCGTCGGTTTGCCGATAAATTTAGTTTATAAAATGGTGAATTCTTTTCGGCAAAAAAAAACAGGATAGACAAGTCTATCCTGTTCAAATAATTTGAATTTGCAAAATCTCTACAAAATTTTATCAACTTCCTGTGAAATTTTCACGGAAATATCGTTTTTCGGGTCGGTATCAATGCCGCCGAAGGCAGACGCTACTTTACCTTCCTTATCTAAAATTACAAATGAAGGCAACTGGTCAATGTTAAACTTTTTCAAAGAAATTGCGCCATCCGAATCGCGCAGAATTGAAACGGTCAATTTATTAGTCGTTGCAAATTTGCGAAGGTCGTCATCGCTGGCATAGTTTTTCGACTTCGGCGAAGCGGAATCAGCGGAAATAAAGTAGAACACCACATCTTTTCCGGCATATTTCTTGGCGAGTTTGTTGATATTAATAGCTTGTTGGTTTGAAAGCGGCAACCATTGTGCGCCGATTGCCAACACGACAACTTTGCCTTTTTGCGCTTCCAAATCAATTTTTTGTCCGTCAATTGATGTAAAAGTGATGTTTTGTGCCGACGCGCTGAACGCAAAAGCGAAAACAAGACCGAAAACTGCTAAAAATAATTTGATGTTTTTCATAATTTTTCCTTGCCAAACCCGGCAATTCAATAATTTAGATGCAGGTTTAATGCTATTTACTGCTTACGGTTGAGAACCGTGTTATCAATCAGGCGGACTTTTCCAAACCGCACGGCAACCGCAATTAAAGCGGCACTTTCTCCGAGTTTCCCGATTGGTTCAAGCGTTTCATTATCAACTACCGCGACATAATCAATCTGTGCCAGCGGTTCGCTTTCAATCTTTTCGCGCACTATTTCCGCAAGGCGAGCGGCATTTCGTTCGTCATTTTTGGCGGCGATTTTTGCTTCGCGCAATGCCTTGTAAATGATTGATGCTTTTTGTCTTTCTTCATCGCTCAAACGCGCATTTCGGGAAGACATCGCTAAACCGGATTCTTCGCGGACTGTTCGCGCAACGATAATTTCCGTATCAAAGCCTAAATCCTGCGTCAGACGTTTGATAACCGCGACTTGCTGCGCGTCCTTTTGTCCGAAAAAAGCAAAATCGGGACGAATTGTATTAAATAAAATCGTAACGACGGTCGCCACGCCGCGAAAATGTCCGGGACGCGACGCGCCTTCCAAAATTTCAGTTAAACCTTCAACATAAACAAAAGTCGAAAAATTATCGCCGTAAATTTCCCGTGAGTCGGGCGCAAAAATGTAATCAACCTGGTATTCGGACAAAAGCGCGGCATCATTGGTCAAATCACGCGGATATTTATCAAAATCGGTTTGTTCATTAAACTGTGTCGGATTAACAAAAATCGAAACAATCACGATGTCGGACATATTCCGCGCTTCTCCGACGAGCGCAAGATGACCTTCGTGCAGTGCGCCAAGCGTCGGCACAAAACCAATTGTTTTATTTTCGCGCCGCAGCTTGCGGGCGAGCGATGCCATTCTTTGTCGGCGGTTAATTATTTCCATAAACTAGCTTCTGCCTTCGATAAACAGAGACATTTGTTTGTTTTTATCTATTTCAGCATTTTTGCCGTTTGATAATTTTGGCGGTTCAAGGTAGAAGTTTTTATTTCGGTTTATTCGTTTCAAAATCATTTCATAATATTCTGGATTTAACTCGTAAGTTATGTAGCGACGATTATTTAATGAACAAGCAACTGCCGTTGTTCCTGTGCCTGCAAACGGGTCAAGCACGATTCCGTTTTCGGGACAACTTGCTCTGACCATTCTTTCCACAATTTCCAAAGGCTTTTGTGTCGGATGGTCTTCGCGTTCCGCGTGAATGCGATGCAGACGCGAAACCGACCACAAATCCTTTGGATTGTAACCAACCTCAAGCCACTTTTTGCCGACAAAAATCGAACGGCTGCGAGCCTTTTTAGTTTCTTCGTCGTAAGGAATCCGTATCGAATCAAGGTCAAAATAATGCTCTTTCGATTTGGCAAAAAATCCGATTGTGTCGTGAACCGAACTATAACGGCGTGTGCTTCCGCCCATACTCGGAACTTTTCTGTCCCAAATGATTTCATTGAGCATAATCATTTTGGATTTCAGAAAAACGAAAATTTCGGGGCTGTATCGCCAAGTTGCAAAAATATACAAACTGCCGTTCGGTTTAAGTTTGGAAATTGAAAGATTTAACCATTCTTCCGTCCAGCGCAAAAATTCTTGTGATTCCTGTTTGTCCGAATTGTTGCCGTAATCCTTGCCCAAATTATACGGTGGGTCAGCAACAATCAAGTCAATAGTTTCATCAGGTAATAATTTCATACCTTCTAAAGCATCTTGATTAAAAACCTGGTCTGTAAAACTTTCTAAATTCATTCTCAATTACTCCAATACAATACTTCTGGAATTCTCACGCAAAAGGCGTAAAAAATCTTCCCGACTTCGATAAATTTGTTCGTGATGATAATACGATTGAATTTTATCATTTCGCGGATTAACGTAGATAGGCAAAAATTGTGGTGAAAAAACGTGAACGGCTTCATTTTCAAAACTAATGGTTAAATTTTGAAAATTGATGCCGAAGCAAGCATAAATCAGCCTATAATTTGGATTGGCGTTGTATTGCATATAAAGTTTTTCAACGGCTGATATATCGTTTTTATTCTTTTTGCCGCCCATATTGTGAATTTTTACATTCACAAAATAGCGTTTCTCTCCAACAATAATTACGCAATCGTGCAAGCAAGTGTCAGGCATATTAAATTCAACATCGGTTATGCCAAGTTGCTGAGCGTGAAATTTTGCTTGTTGTGTGATGACTTGCTCAACAATCCAACTAATTGACCGCGTGTGCGCTCTTAAACCGTAAGGCAAAATTTTCTCATCGGTGATGTTGAATGACGGAATGAAATTAACGGTTGCCAAAAAGATGTTTTTGACAATAGCCATTTCTTGATTTATTAATTTTACTTCGGTTTTAAGGGACATTTTATTTAGGCTAATGTTCTTTGAAAAATAAATGCCGTAAAAAATTAAAAGGCTTTTCGCTGGGAGCGCACGCATCCCTGCGTGCTACGTCGCTTGACGAGCGGCGTAAAAGCCTTCGCGCCTAAGTTCGATTTTGCACTAACCTCTTTATTCGCACTCTCGCGCTCAGCACGCAAGGATGCGTGCGCTCCCAGCGAAAAGCGGACTTTTTATTAGCGGATTTATTTTTCAAAGAACATAAGCCAAAAGGAATTTTATTCTAAAATTATTTGGCTAAAGCCTCTTGATTTGCAGCTTCTTGTCCATTAGCTGAAGCTAGTGGCAATTTATCTTCTTAAAAAATCAATCTTTATTCTACCTCAACCTGCAAAGTTTTCGTCGTATCGTTTCCGGGAATATCAATCACTTTGACCAGAATCGTGTAAATTCCCGCTACTTCGTAAATATGTTGACAGGCAAGGTCGAGTTTGCGGTCTTGAACGCTTTCATTAACCGTTTCAATCGTCTGAAAAGGCAAAGCGATTTTAAGCGGAGATTTGCGCTTTCCATCCGCATCATATTTTCCGTCCCAAGTTTGTTCGACAGGCATAATTTTGAATTTTTGGCAGTGAACTAAAAGTCATGCTTTGTATTGAATGCCATTGGCGTGAGGTGTTTGTAGCAAATTGTCAATAATTAAATGCGAATTCCGTAGGAACGGCATATTTAATTGAAGCCTGTGCGTAATTAAATATAAACAATAGCCACCGTTTGGAGGCGGTCTGTTCCCGCCGTTCGATAGATCTTCCAAGCGGGCGGGAACAGACCGCCTCTAAAGGATGAAATAAATTAAATTATCAAAATTGTATTACGCACAGGCTTCATTTAATTGAAATTATCGGATATGTCGCTCCGCCGGAGCTAACAGGTATTTTGCTAATCGAAGCTACAAATATCACGTTCCCGACGGAGCTAAGTCAGCATTACTTTGAGAGCATTACCGAATTTTATCAGTAAATTCAGAATTTTGAGTCCAGACTTTGAACATCAACATCTTTCGGCAAACCATAAGATTCTTTATCGCTTGGATAATTGCCGTTTTTCACGTCTTCCATCCAATTCTGGACGGCTTCGGTCATAACTTCGCGGATATTAGCGTATGGACGCACGAAACGCGGCAATCTGCCGAAACTCATTCCAATCATATCGTGCGTAACCAGAACTTGAATATCACAATTCGTTCCCGCGCCGATGCCGACCGTCGGAATTTTTAAATTTCCCGTAACAATTTTGGCAATCTCACGCGGAACGAGTTCTAAAACTATTGCAAAAGCACCTGCATCTTCAAGCATTTCAGCATCTTCAATCAAGCGTCGAGCGTCAACGGCGGTTTTGCCCTGCACAGCGTAGCCGCCGAGTTTATGAACCGATTGCGGCGTTAAGCCGATGTGTCCCATCACCGGAATTTCCTCGTCCACCAATCTTTTTACGAGTTCGACGCGGTTGCGTCCGCCTTCGAGTTTGACAGCTTCCGCGCCTCCTTCTTTCATCAGTTTCAGCGCGTTTCTGACGCTTTCGTCGGCGTTAATGTGATAAGTTCCGTAAGGCATATCAGCTACCAGCAAAGCGCGACTTGCGCCGCGTTTGACCGCTTTTAAGGCGGATAAAATTTCGTCCAGTGTAACGGGAATCGTGTTGTCATAGCCGTGAACAACATTGCCGATGCTGTCGCCGACTAAAATTATATCAACGCCCGCTTCGTCAACGATTCGCGCCGTCGGATAATCGTAAGCCGTCAGGCAAACGAGTTTTTCTCCTTTTTCTTTCGCCGCCCGAAGCGCGGGAACATAAACTTTTTCGGGTTTGTCTGGTTTTAGATACGCCATAATTTTTTAGTCTGGAAAGTCTGGAAAGTCTAGGAAGTCTAGCAAGTCTAGGAAGTCTGGGAAGTCTAGGAAGTCCAGGAAGTCAATCTTCTTCATAAACTTCCTAGACTTTCCAGACTTCCTGGACTTCCTAGACTTTTCCGATTTGGATTCCAACGCTTTACTTCCGAATCATCTTCAATTTTTTGTAATAGTTCTTGGACAGTCTTGTTTATAACCGGATGAATGAGATGAGGCGCAAGTTCAGCCAACGGCACAAGAACAAAACGACGCTCGTGAAGGCGCGGATGCGGCAGAGTTAAAAATTCGGTTTTCGATTGAATGCTGCCGTAAAGCAGTAAATCCAAATCAACCGTGCGCGGTTTTTTCAAATTTTTATCTTTGCGTCCGAGCAAGTATTCAATCCGCAGCATTCGCGCCATCATTTGTGAAGGCGAAACGCTGGTAACGCGAATTTCCGCGACCATATTCAAATATGGCGTGTGATTTTTCACTCCGACCGGCTCGGTTTCATAAATGGCGGAAAGTTTGCAAACGGTAAAACTTGCTTCCATTAAACCGCGCACGGCAAGCACGAGATTGCCTGCTCTGTCGCCCAAATTCGAGCCGAGACCGATGTATGCTGTAATGACTTCGGTTTCCACTTTTTACAATTTGTTAGATTAAACGAGATAAGTTTGCGAAAAAAAACGTCAAAGCGCAAACCTGCTTTGGTATTTTACACTTTCTTTTACTTTTCTGCAGTGAAATGTTTCAATAGAAATGTTTGAAAATTCCAGCAATGTGTTTTACGGAAAACTCATTCGGGCGGAAAAGCGCGTGTTCCGTCTTGACAAAAATGATACGCCGAAACGGATGCCACGAAGAAAATTTCGCAACAGCCAACGGTTTGAATCGTCAAACGATCGTTCTTTCCAGGAATATATTACAAATCAGCCCGCGCCCCAGACTTCGCGGACGGAACTTTTACGCCTTGTTCGCGGCGGTGAAGACACTTATCTTGAACTCAAAGTAAAACTTTCAAATCCCGATAAAATCGCCAAAGGAATTGTCGCGCTTGCCAATACGGACGGCGGAACGATGATTTTCGGTGTAACCGACCAACTGCGTATCGAAGGTGTCAGAAACGCCGAAGACGTGCAGGAAGAACTGGCGCGAATCTGCCGCGAAGAGATTTATCCGCCGATTCTGCCGCTTCTCGACTGTATTTCCTTTGATAACGGCAGACGAATTGTCGCGCTTGACATCGAAGGCAAACGCCGTCCGTATCGGACGCGCGACGGCAGGTTTTATCTGCGTTTCGGTGCGGAAAAAAGGGAAGTTGCGCGTGAGGAATTATCGGTTTGGCTGAATGAAATTCGTCCGCTTGTTTATGAAAATATTCCTTTGCAAAACATTCACGAAGATGATTTTGACGATGCGCTTTTGTGGAGTTTTGCCAATGCGTTTGATGATGAAGTCCTGAATAAAAATTTGTATCAGACGGGTGATTTTTTGAAAAAAGATTTGCTGCTGGCAATCGGCGGCGCGGACGAATTTATGCCGACGATTGCCGCCGTTTTGCTGTTTGGAAAAAACGAAAAAGTTGCCGAATTTGTTCCGCAGTCAAAAGTAACGGTTGCGCGTTATAGCGGCGAAAACGGCAACGCGCAAATTGTCGAAAAAATCGAACTCGGCGGAAATCTGCTGTCGCTTTATGAATCTTCGCTGAAATTTATCAAACGCTACTGCGATTTGCTGCGTGATAAGCCGAAAAAATCTTCGATAAATAAAAAATTACCGATACAGGCGCGGAGCAATTATCATATTTATTCGGTGTGGGAAGCGATAGCAAACGCTTTGATTCATCGTGATTTTGCTTTGCGCGATATTCCGACGCGCATTTTGATTTACGACAATGCTATCGAAATTACCAACCCGCGCCGGACAAACGGCTTTGTTCCTCCGGCTTCAAGGGCAATTCGTTACGGCATCACGCAGCGTCTTAACCCGCAAATCGCCGCTATTTTTACTAAACGCGAATACGGAACAAACGTGCCGAAAGGCGGCTTGCCGATGCTGCTCCGTCAATCGCGTCTTTTTTCCGGTCAACGAGTCGAAGTTTATACTTCAAACGATGAATTTAAATTGAAAATTTACGGAGTTTAAAAAGGGGAAAAGGGGAAAAGGGGAAAAGGGGAAAAGGGAAAGAATGAAAGAGTAGAGAAGTTGGTTGACGATACGCAACAAACTTTTTCCCTTTTTCACCTTTTCCCTTTTTCACTTTTAACCTTTTTCACTGGTCTCAGAACGCTAGTCGAAGCTATGCACTTTCAGTGCAAGACTTTAGTTGCTACACACTTCTAAAAGTGTTAGAAGTGAAATAATGAATGAACAAAGACGAGGGAGTCATACAGTT
>JBPCPU010000077.1:0-36413 GCA_050998795.1 Pyrinomonadaceae bacterium | reverse complement strand
AAAAATGAAATGATGCCTTTTGTCGTGTATTTGGACTGGACACAAGAAAAACGAAAAAGACTTTTTTATGGTATGGACGGTGGTCTTGGTGGCTCGGTTCTGACTCCTGTGGGCAAAGGATATATTTTGGAGGATGTTTTTGATTAAAACTTTTGCATCTGCTTTTTCTTGACCGTAAATCACGCGCCGCCGAACAAATCATTGGACGTGAGGGCGAAACAGCTACTTTCTTAAAACGGTCTTTGGTTTCCCTGACGTTGTGTGAATTCGGTTTCGCCCCACGTCAACTCAATCGTTATAAATAATCCCTGTCCATCCTGTCATCCCTGTAAATTTCTTCATGCTTTCGCACGTTTGCAGACAAGATGCCTGCGCTCCCGGCAATTCAGCCGACTAAAAGATATTTCGCCAAACCGCACAATCCGCCTGCGATGACGACGAGCAAAACGTCGAGTTTAAAGAAATAAAGCGCGGTGAAAACTAAAACCGCTAAACTCAAACTAAAAAAATCTGTCGTTTGATTCGGAAAAACAACCGTCGCGCCGAACATCAGAGCCAAATTCAAAATCACGCCGACAACCGCCGCCGTTACGCCCGAAAGCGCGGCGGTTAAATTTTGATTGTTTCGCAGTTTTTCGATATACGGCGCACCGATAAAGATAAAGAAAAATGAAGGCAAAAATGTTACATACGTTGTTAACAGAGCAATAAAAACCGCGCTCAAAGTTTGATTTGCAAAAATCGGATTATTCCAGCCAACCATAAATCCGATAAATTGCAAAACCATAATCAGCGGTCCCGGCGTGGTTTCCGCCAATGCCAAACCGTCAACCGATTGCGCCGCTGTTATCCATCCGGCACTGACAACGGCTTGATTGACATACGCCAAAACCGCGTATGCGCCGCCGAAGGTGACGAAAGCCGCTTGCGTGAAAAAAAGATAATTATTTGTTGCAATGCTGTCAAAGCCAAGCCAAAAAACGACCGCGAGAAAAGGCAAAAGCCAAAGAAAAAAGCAAGTTAAAATGATTTTTAGGGTTTGGTCTTTGGTCTTTGGTTTTTGGTCTTCGGTGTTGGAATGTTCATTCAATTTTGAACTTTGAACCTTAGACTTTGAACTAATTATCCCGAAAATTGCCGCACCCAAAACAATCAAAGGAAACGAAATTTGGAAAAAATAAATCGCGGCGAAGGCGAACACTGAAATTATGATATGCCAATAAGTTTTGAAAGCCTTTTTTGCTATTTTAAGAACCGCTTCGACGACAATCGCCACAACAACAGCTTTGAAACCATCCAAAACTGCATTAACTTGCGGAAGATTCCCGTAAGCCGCATAAATATATGAAAGAATAAGCAAAAAGAAAATTGAAGGAATAACAAAAAACGCGCCCGCGATAATTCCTCCTTTAATGCCGTGCAGCCGCCAACCGATATATGTGGCAAGCTGCTGTGCTTCCGGTCCGGGAAGCAGCATACAATAATTTAAGGCGTGGAGAAAATCGTCCTGTTCAATCCATTTTTTCTGCTCGACGAGTTCGCGCTGCATTGTAGCGATTTGTCCCGCCGGACCACCGAAGGAAATAAAACCGAGTTTGAGCCAGAAACGAAATGCTTTACCAAAAGAAATTTCTTTATCTTCAGTTTTTTCTTCGTTCATCAAACGCTCATTTTCAGCGTTGTTTCGACGCGCCGATTCACTTCGTCCCAATTTACATTCTGCATAAAAGCGTCAACGTATTTTGCCGCCGCCGCGCCGTAATCCATCTGATATGAATGTTCATACATATCCAAAACGAGAAGCGGAACGCTCAACGGCGCATTATAACCGTGGTCGGAAGCCCAATAATTGTGGACTTCGTTCGTGTGTAGATTGTAAGCAAGCGTCGCCCAACCCGAACCGCCCGCCAGCGACTGTGCCGTTTTCCTAAATTCGTTTTCCCAACTTTCGTAGCTGCCGAACCATTGCTGAATAAGTTTTAAGACTTGACCGTCGGCTTTGCCGCTGCCGCCGAGATTGTCAAAGTATTTTTCGTGCAGAACGACCGAGCCGGTGCGAATCAGTTCTTCACGCTTTAAATCGCCGTAAAGATATGCGGGCGCGTCTTTTTCTTTGACAAGCTGCGCCAATCTTTTCTCAACGACATTCAACGCGCCGACCGAGCCGCCGTAATTATTTTCCCAATGCGATTTGATAAGTTTTTCCGAAATTCCTTTGAGTTTGGCTGCGTCAAACGGCAAAGGTTTCGGTTGATGACCGCCCCGAAATGCACGACCCGGCGTTTCGGGTTGAGCAAATGAGTTTTCGCTTAAACTCAAAGTGGCTGCACTCGCCGCGATAATTCCCGTAATTGCTTCTCTCCGCGTAATTTTATTCATAATTTTCTGCCTTTAATCAACTAATCACCATCGTAAGTTTTTGGATATTATTTAAAGTTTTATGCTCTTTTTTCCGGCAAAGTCAAACAAATCAAGGGTTGTAAGCTAAAGCTGATTTTCTCATTTTTGGAGAAGTCTACGCAAGGTTAAGGGCGAGATTTACACTTTGGGAAAATCCACACTTACTTTGTGCGTATTTCGGCATTTATAAAAAGGATGTTCTTCAACGGCATTATAATTTAACCAAAAGCATTTTCGCGTTTTCCGATTGATAGAGTAAAATATCTCCAACTCAAGTTATGTATAAACAAATCGGAGTGATAACAGGCGGAGGCGACGCGCCGGGATTAAATGCGGTAATCCGGGCAATTGTTCGCACGGCTATCAGAGAGTTCGGGATGAAGGTGACCGGAATCGAAGATAGTTTTGAAGGACTTCTTGGTAAAACGCAGACGATGAAACTGACGACCAAAACGGTAAGCGGGCTTCTGCCGCGCGGCGGAACGATTTTGGGAACGAGAAATACGGGAAGTTTTTGTAAATTTGTGGATGGAGCGGTTATTCTTCCCGAAGAAACGATTTTGGAAGCGATTGGAAACTTAAAGCGTTTGGAAATCGAAGCACTTATCGTGCTTGGCGGCGAAGGAACTCTGGAAATCGCCCAGGAATTTCATAAGCGCGGTTTTCCCGTCATCGGTGTTCCGAAAACGATTGACAACGATTTAGCCGCGACTGAATTAACTTTTGGTTTTATGACGGCAATTGATATTGCCACCGAAGCACTTGACAGATTACATACAACCGCCGCATCTCACGACCGCGTAATGATTTTGGAAGTAATGGGCAGAAATACGGGTTGGATTGCGCTGCATTCGGGACTTGCGGGAAGCGCGGACGTAATTTTAATTCCCGAAATTCCATTTTCTTTCGAGTCAATGGCGCAGAAGATTTTTGCGCGTGAGAAAAGCGGTTCGCGTTTTACGAATATAGTAGTTGCCGAAGGCGCAATGGAAATCGGGAAATCGGAAATTTATCAGGACTTCGGCGATATAAAATCCGCGCCGCGTTTAGGCGGAATCGGCGATTATGTTCGTCATAAAATTGAGGAAATAACCGGCAAAGAAGCTCGCTGCGTGGTGCTTGGACATCTCCAGCGCGGAGGAAGCCCGAACGCTTTTGACAGAATGCTCGGAACAAACTTCGGCGCGTGTGCGGTTCGTGCATTGGCAAACGGACAAGTAGGTAAAATGGTTGCTTTGCAAGCCGGAATAGTTGTTAATGTGCCGCTCTCCGAAGCAATTGCCAACATCAAAACCGTGCCGATTGACGGTCAATTAGTCCGCACGGCGCGGGACATCGGCATTTCATTTGCCGCACCGAAGGAAAATAAATTATAAGTTTAAGATTTAAGATTCAGGATTCAAAATTCAAAATTAAGAATTAAGAAGTTAAATCTTAAATCTTAAATCTTGAATCTTAAATCTTAAATCTTGAATCTTGAATCTTAAATCTTAAATTATGGAAGCAATCAGAAAAAAAATACAGGACGAATTAAAGGAACTTGAAAATGAACTGCGTTTTAAGTTACCGAAGGAAATACAATTAGCGCGGGAATTTGGTGATTTAAAGGAAAATGCCGAATACAAAGCCGCTTTGGAGCGTCAAAAAATGGTAATGGCGCGAGTCATACAATTAAGTCAGCGTTTAGGTGAGGTTGAATCAATTGACCTGTCGAAAATCCCGACCGACCGCGTCGCTTACGGCTCAACGGTGGTTTTATATGATGTTGAACGGGATGAAGATATAACTTACAAATTGGTTACCTCGGAAGAAAGCGACCCCGACAAAGGTTTAATATCAACGGTTACGCCAATCGGACAAGGCTTGATGGGCAAGGAAGAAGGCGACGAAATAAAAATAAAAACACCGAACGGCTGGCGCAATTTCGAGATAAAGCGGCTGACGACAATACACGACCAATAACTTTATTATTCAAACACAAATTAAACAGCAACTTTTGTAAAGTATAAACACCCGATTTGCAGCATTTATAAAATCAAGCGAATTGCAGTTATAAATTAGATAAATTCGAGCTAATGATTATTGGCGAGAAATACGGTGGTTGATAAAAACTCTCCGTCGGCATCCTTTTTCCAAATTGAAGTTTTATTATTCATTAAAAAGCCTTCCTGTTGTTTGTTTGCCCTCATCAATGCAGTTTTTAACGCGGCAGGCAGATTGAGTTTTAATTCAACCGGAATGCCTTCTTCGGCACGCATTCCGGTTATGGCGGGCAGACGAATTTCAACCGTGACTTTGCTGCCGATTGTTTGTTTGAAAGCGAAGCCTTCGAGCAAATCTCGTTTGAAGAAAAATTGACTCGCGCCGGCACCAAAATTCTCCGAAAATCAAGTGGTCTGATTGATCGTGCCGGCTATTTCAGAGCCGTCTTGCTGTTGGATATAATCCAGATGCCGGAGTTAGGGCGGCGGCTGGGGGATGATTCGTGGATGAATACGAGAAGTGAGCCGTCGTAATCATTGAACGCCGGTATGTCCCTTATGCGACCGGCGGTGTCAAGGAAACCTCCGCCGGAGAAACCGTTTTCGAGCGAGATACCGTCTTCCTCAAGAACCGCATCTCCGTCGAATTTGGTATCTGAACTGACGATCCAGGTGCCGGTTCCGTTATCACGGTCTTCGGAATAAGCGGTAAATACTGCATTTTCAGCTTTACGGAAGTTCTTGTAGACCGGCATATCCTTGATCCAGCCGCAGTTATCAAGGTGTCCGGCATCGGGATACATATTTCTCAAAAAGATTTTGTCGCTATACACCAGCGTTTCACCATCTTTTTTCCCTGTCGCGGAAACAATTTCCCAACTCCCGGAGCCGTTGTCTCTGTTTGGGTTTGGGTGTGTTGAAACGAACATTATTTCAGTCGGAACTATCGAAAATTCAGGCTTGTTCTTAACCAGCCCCCACGCATCGAGATAACCTGCTTCGTTGGAAGACTGGTTTTGCAAGTTGACGATGGAGCCAATCTTGATTTGGGCTTTTTCCGAGGTTGCGTCAACCGTAATATTTTTGACCGTTACTTTTGCATTAACGTTTGAGCCGGTAGTTTGCGCGTCGGTTTTGATATAGTTTCGATAAAGACTATAACTGCTTCCGGCGAGCGCAACGAAAGCGATCCCAATGAAGAGAAAGATAAAAGCGGATAAGGAACGACGGGACAACGGGACGTTTTGCGAAAAGGAATTTGCATTTTCCCATTCTTCATTGCCCGTCTCATCTGCTTCATCAATCGCCGCCGCGTCGTCAATAGTAACAGTTTCCTCACCGCGAAAATACTGGACGGTTTGTTCTTCGACGATAAGCGCGTTTTCGTTATTGTCAGAGCGTGTAACTTGTGCCGTGAAGCGATAGCCGAGTTTCGGAACGGTTTCGATGATTGATTCTCCGTCCGCGTATTCCCCAATTGTTTTTCTCAGCCACGAAACATTTCGCGCCAGCGTGGTTTCCTCAACAAAAGTATCCGCCCAGACCGCGTCGAGCAGTTCGCTCTTTTTCGTCACGCGCCCGGCGTTCTCGACAAAGTAAAATAGCAGATCGAACTGTTTCGGCTTGAGCGAAATCGGTTCATTCTCATACCACAAACGACGCTCCGCCGCATCCAATCTGAACATGCCGAAATGGTAAAGTTCCTTTGTTTCTTGAGGTTTCATAGCTATCCAAAAAAAATCCAAAAAAAATCCAAAAAAAATCCAGACTTTTGAGACCGGAATTTATAAAGTAGCACAAATCGCTCATTAATTTAAGCCAAAAATGGAAATCAAGCGAAAAATCGAGATGGTGGTTGCCACCAATAGCCGATACATCATTCGCCAATCCGCGCCGGGCAGACAAATCGCCTGCGCGGAATGCGGCGATCCGATGCTGACGGCAGAGCAAGCCGCCAATATATTCGGCATCACGCAACGCCGCATTTTTCAGATTATCGAAACCGAAGCGGCGCATTTTACCGAAACCGAAGCGGGCGCGGCGATGATTTGCATAACGTCTTTGGCTAAATTTTTGGACGGCGGGCAGACACGAACACCAGCGGAGAATTCCCGCTGAGAAACGTCGGAGTCAATCAGTGATGAACTCGATGCTAAAAAAACAGCCTTCCCAAACATCATTGGAAATATACTTGCTCGGCGCGTTTCGCACGAAGGTTAGCGGTGTGCCGGTTGAAGAAGGTCGGTGGTTGCGCCGTTCGGCTAAATCGCTGGTTAAATTGCTCGCTCTCAAGCCGCACCACGCTCTTCACCGCGAGCAGGTGATGGATTTGCTCTGGGCGGAAGACGAGCCGGAAACCGCCGTCAACAATTTAAACAAAGCCATTTACGGGGCGCGGCGTGCGCTCGAACCGGAGCTGAAAAAAGGCTCGGATTCACGCTTTATCCTGACGCAAAACAAACAAATAATATTAAACTGCTCAACCGACGTATCGCTTTTCGTTGATGCTGACGAATTCGAGCGGCTCGCTTCGACTGCCATCCGCAATAATGATTTCGAAGCGGGCAGGAAAGCGATTGATCTTTACGTCGGAGATTTGCTGATCGAGGACATTTACGAAGATTGGATTTTTGTCCGGCGCGAGTCCCTGCGAATTCTTTACCGCAAAACGGCAACCAAAACCGCCGAACTTTACGCCGGAGCGGGCGAGCGGCAGACAAGCATTACAATTCTGCAAAAACTTGCGGCGGAAGATGCCGCCGATGAGCGCGTTCAGCGCGATCTGATGATTGTTCTTGCCGAAACGGGCAGTAAATATCAAGCCTTGAAGCAGTTCGAGCAGTGCCGCGCCGCGCTCGCCGCACTCGGCATCGAACCCGAACCGGAAACGCTTCGGCTCGAACAAAACATTAAATGCGGAGAAATAATTCCGGCTAAAAACGAATTCAAGTCCGCACCCGCCAAATCAGCCGCGCCGATTATCGTTTCATCGCCGCGCATCACTCCGCTTACATTTCATAATGGCTTAATCAAATCCGCGAATTTTTTACCGGACGGCAAAACAATTGTTTTAAGCGCGGCTTGGGACGGCGGCGATGCCGAACTTTACACGACGCGCCTCAAAACCAGCGAAATGCGTCGCTTGGGGGTAAAAGGGACATGGGTTTTTTCGATTTCATCCACCGGAGAGATGGCAGTCGCTTTGGATTCTAAATTTTTAGATGGGTTTAGCAGCACGGCGACTCTGGGGAAACTACCGCTTACGGGCGGGACACCGTGCGATCTTTCAAAAGATGTTCAATGGGCTGACTGGCATCCTTCAAAAAACGGTCGCTCTTCGTTTCCCGACGCGCGGTTTCTCGCCGTCGTGTGCGAAAGAAACGGAAAAAACTGTCTGGAATATCCAATCGGCAATGTAATCTACGAAACCGGCGGCTGGATCAGCCATCCGCGATTTTCCGCCGACGGAAAAAAAATTGCTTTTATCGAACATCCGTTACCCGACGACGACGGAGGCTTTGTCGTCTTTCTCAATTTAGAAGATAAAAACTCAAAAAAACAAATTCTGACCGATAACCGTGTCACCATCGCGGGTCTGGCGTGGTCAAAGGATGAAATCTGGTTCACCGCATCGCGGGAAGGAATCACGCGGACAATCAACGCCGTCAATCTAAAAGGCGAAGAACGTCTGATCTATCGCGGAACGGGAAGACTCACGCTGCGCGACATTTCAAAGAGCGGCAAGGCTCTGGTAACTGAAGACAGCATTCGTTTCCATATCGCTACCCGCCACGCGAGCGAGCGTTTCGAACGCGATCTGTCGTGGCATGATTGGACGCTTCCCAGAGATTTAACCGATGACGGCGAAACGCTTCTTTTTGAGGAAGCCGGCGTGAACGGCGGAAATCATTTCTCCGCCTACATTCGGAAAATTGACGGCTCTTCAACCCAAAAAATCGGCAGCGGTTCGGCTCTCGCGCTTTCGCCCGACGGCAAATATGCCCTTTTGCGAATTAACGGTCTGCACAACCGTCTGGGTTTAATGCCGATTGGCGCGGGAGAAGTGATACCGCTTAAAACCGATCCTTCAAATTCGCTCATTTATCAAGCGTTTGCTAGTTTTTTCCCGGACGGCAAACGAATTCTTTTTGCCGCCAACAAAATTGACGGCGAAAGGCGGATTTATGTGCAGAACATTGACGGCGGAAATCCGGTCTGCCTCACGCCTGACGAAGAAGGGGTTGAAATGTTTTCTTCCCGTTCGATTTCCCCTGACGGCAGACAGGCAGCTTTAATCAATGCCGAAAACAGACTTTCGCTGTATCAAACGACCGGCGGCGCGTCTTCGCCGCTGAAAAATTTGGAAAAGGGTTTTTCTCTCGTCCGCTGGGCTGGCGACGGCGAAAACCTTTTCGTACGGCGGCGCGGAGAAGCTCCGGCGGTAGTTTACAAATACAATCTGGCGAGCGGAAAAAAGGAAAAGTGGCTTGAGCTAATGCCGAAAGACAGCTCCGGCGTAAATCAAATCTTAAGAATTCTGCTCACGCCCGACGGCAAAACTTATGCGTATTCCTACAGCCGCGAACTGTCTGACTTGTATCTGATAGAAGATTTGGCGTAATTTTTCCGTATTTTTTAAATAAAAAATAAAAAACATCCAAATAAGCCGGTTTTTGGAAGTTTTTTGGAAGTTTTTGCGGTTATTCTCACCTTGTTCGCAAAATAATCCACGAAAAAACTTTATATGATAATTCGCAAATCCTTTTTCATTCGCTGGCTTTTAGCTACCGGCAGCGACCGGAAGCCGGAGCGTTCCGTGATTGAAATTCAGCATATCCAGAGCGGCTGCAAACAGCGCGTTTCAAGTTTGGAAGAAGCGGCTCAATGGATGCGGGATGCGAATGAAGAGCGAAAGGAAGACCGGATTATCGAAAGCGAATAATTTTTAGCGGGAAAAAATTTATTTGGTTTTGTGAGATTAAACCCATATTAAACTTTACGGCTCAAAAACAACCGGACAAGTTTTTGGGGATTGAAGAACTAAAACAAATTATCGCTAAGTTTGTTTCGGTTATCAAATCTATTCAGACACTGATTTGATAACCGAAACAAACTTAGCGAAACAATGGCGGCAAACGGTCGCCTTTGGGAAACGGCGGCACGATAGAATCTCTTTCAAGCCGCTATTGGAAATTAACAAATAAAAAAATAAATAGGAGAAAGTAAAATTATGTTTAATTCATTGAAGAAAAAATCTACAAATAGATTAATGTTTTTGTTGTTGGTGGGTATGATGATGCTTATCGTAACAAATACGGTAAATGCACAGAATGTAGGCACGGGCAAGGTTTTCGGGGTCAACAAACCAGGCGATCCCAAATTCAATGCGTTCACCCCCAAGTTTGGAGATATTATAGAAACAACTCTCTACACGCCTAAGGACGACAGCAATAAAGATCTGGGACTCGTGAAAGGTCAAAAATATACAATGCTGATGATCACACAACCAAG
Organism: Pyrinomonadaceae bacterium; assembly: GCA_050998795.1. GTDB lineage: Bacteria > Acidobacteriota > Blastocatellia > Pyrinomonadales > Pyrinomonadaceae. The sequence continues at coordinate 26,520 of JBPCPU010000077.1, read as the reverse complement.
CAATAACAATGCACAAGCATTTATTTATTGGGCGGCAGACAAGCCTGCTCTTCAGGATAAAATGTTATACAAAAAAACCAAAGTCGGCGGGCTTGGGGTAAAACAACCTCCCCTCATGAGAGGTGATACGTTCACTATCCAGACGCAGCCTGCAAAGGGTGGCGGGTTGGATGTAACCTTTTCCCAATTCCGCGACAAAAAAGGCATCGGAATAGTCTCGTTTGTTGTGAACTAACACGGCAATCTCGAAAACGCATATTTCTCACTTCAATATGACGGCTGAGCGGAGTATAGGCATTGGAATCAGAACGATGAATATACTCCGCTTTATTATTTAGGAGTTACGCAGTTGAATAGTGAAACACAAATAAATACGGGTTTCTGCAAAGATTTTTCGTCCAACTGCGTAACTCCTATTATTCAAATGTTCTTTGGAGAAAAAATCTATGAAAAAAGTAATGTTTTTAACGCTGATGTTCGGGCTGATTATTATTATGACCCAATGTGCCTCACCAAGTCAGGATTCTGCAACAGCAACAGAAACAAAAGCAACCCCAATCGCAACAGAAACAAAAACAAAAAAAGAGTCTTTGAAGGAAAGTTCGGATTCGACGAATACAAAAACAGACTTGAAAGCGTTGACAAGAAAATATATTCCGAATGGGGCAGAAATAATTCATAAAATCGTCCAAGGAAAATTTGCACCGGAAGGTGTCGGAAACAATGCCGATAATGTAATTATTATGTATCGAGAGAAGGATTCTTCGCCAACTGATCCTTATGAAATTGTAGTCCTCAGACCCTCTGAGAATATATGGGATGATTATACGCTTCCGCAGCCGGATACAACATGGTCAATTATGAAACCGGTTTCGGTATTTTTTGAGAATGTTGACAGAGACTCTGAAAAGGAACTTCTTATCCTGGAAGAAGCCGAATCGGGAGCGGGACCAACCGGAGCAGTCCCTTTTTATCGAACCAGAGTTTATGATTGGACGGGAAGTGAGTTCAAGCATCTCGAAGATATCAGCGACAAAATCAGTGCTGATGCTGACACGGCTGATAAAGTGCGTAAGGAATTAAAGAGAATTGTTAAGTAAGATTCTTAAATCTGGAGGAATCAAAGTGAAAACAAAATATAAGCAAAAAACAAGAAATACTTTAAAGGTGTTCATTATGTTCGCGCTTTTGACGACGATTGCCGGTTGCCGCGCTATGTCCGAGATGCCCGATTCCGGTGGAAATGCCCCGAACGAAAATTTACGGGGCGTGAAAACCGAATCTGACCCGGTTGGTAAAAATTCAAACGTCGCGCCGGCGACAAAAAACAATTCCTCAACCCAAAATGACAACCTGAACGCCGAACAATCGGACATCAAGCCAAATGATAAAGTGTCCACCGGCAATAATGCCGTTACTTTTAACAGTTTCGGCAAAGTAAAAACAGGAATGACCGTCTCTCAAGCCTCGCAAGCACTCGGCACCGAACTTGTCAGAGGCAGAGGATACGAGGACGGTTGTTATTACGCTGCTCCGAAAAAAGGATTCAAAGGCGTTCGTTTTATGGTAACTAACGGCAGCGTTGCGCGGATTGATATTGAAAGTAAAGAATACGCCACCGACAAAGGCGCGAAGATCGGCGACACCGAAGCCAAAATCAAAAGTCTTTACAAAGGCGTTCAGGTATTTCCGCAAAAATACGATGAGAAGAAAAATGATCTGGAAGTTCATTCCGCTGACGAACAATATCTCATTATTTTCGAGACCGACGGAAAGCGTGTTACCGGATTTCGCGTCGGAAAGATTGAAGAAGTCAGCTATGTTGAAGGTTGTTCGTAACCAATGCGTGAGAGCGAGTCGAAGCGGCTCTAAAATCTTTCGCGCTTAACTTCGGCTTGCCGCATCCGGGTTCAATTTACTTTAACTTACTCGTTCAACCGAATTATTGTTGACAGTCAATTTTCAGCTAAGATGTAATTCGCTACGAAATTACTTACAAAGTTGTCAGGAAGGAAAACATTTGTTCAAAAACCGGTGCAAAAGTAGATATAAAATGGGTAAACAAAACGGGCAAACCTATTCGTATCAATTGGTATAATTTTGATTGTAAGGAAGAGCCGTCAGACCGATTGATTCAACCAAACGGGGTTTTTGACGGCTACTCGTTCACCGGTCATTTTTTCCGCGTTCGTGACGAAGCATCAAAGGCTGATCTCGGTTTGATTGTCGTCGAGCCTGCTGTTGCAAAACTTAACATCTGGAAGTAGCCAACACGAGGTTAAAAATTTTAATAAACCAACCACAAAAGATTAAGAGTTGCGTAAAATTGCTCCAAATCTTTTGTGGTGTTTCACTTTATTTTTACTGTTTTTTAGGTATCGGAAAGCACACACAAATAACCGGCGAAGGTTTAATTTTTCAAGAGAAAAACTCTCTGTAAAATGAGAGGATGAAAAAATACGATAAAAAGTCAAAAAATGTTGGAAAACAATTTGGGCAGTCAATTAGTTCGCCTCCAAATCCATAAAAATCGAGGTTAATGAAAACAACTTAAGAGGCGGTTCTTATCCGATGGTTTTGTCCGCCGAAAACAGTCAGGGGCAATTCTTCTTAATGTTCGATAATCCGCCTTGCGGACAAGTCATTTTGTTCGCAGAATTATTACAAAAAATTGCGCCAACGGCAGTTTTTCAAACAGCATTATTTTTAATTCACTACCAAAACGTCATTCTTAGTTTTACCACGAAGCGGCTAACGGCGGAGTTGACGTGGCGGCAAACTCACGCAACTTTCAGTTGAAGAAAGTCGCTGTTTGCCGCTCACGTCCAATGACTTGTTAGACGCGGCGTTCGCTTTCACCACACAACTGAAAATTCGCGGAGCGTTCTTGTTTATCAATCCAACGCTTTCCAACCTCTTGTTTTTCGGGAAGCGTTTAACTTTGCATTCTACGGAAACCTTTTTCGCTTCAATGGTTTTTACCTGGAAAGAAGCACAAAGAACTGCTCATTAAAGTAGTTCAAACATTGGTGAAAATAAGACGGCAGATTTTGGTGGAAAGTAATTTCAAGCGAATCTTTTTAGCCAAAGCAGTCTGTTAAATGACTTTTGCATTTTTTAAGTATGTATCTGAAAATGTAGCAAATATGTGTTAGTTTGAATTGTTGCCGGGTTAAAATACTTTTTTTATTACTTTAGTACATATCATAAAATTTTTAAGAAATAGGTAGATAAAGATTTACATGTTTGGAGCAAGCATCGGACGCGGAGCAATGCGAATCATCAATGCGATGGTGCGCTGGCTGGCGTTCGGCGGTATCAGTCCGAACATTTTAACTATTGTCGGCGTTACGATAAATGTCGGGTGCAGCGTGCTTTTCGGCTTTGGCGAATTCTTTTGGGCGGGAATTGTTTTAATCATCGCCAATCTTTTCGATATGCTGGACGGAAATGTGGCGCGGCTGACCGGCAGAGTTACGCGCTTTGGCGGATTTCTCGATTCGTCGCTCGACCGTATTTCCGATATGGTTGCTTTTCTCGGCATAATGATTTTTTACGCCGGCAACACGCCTCAGCATTCGCTTTTGAATGTTACATTAGCAGGTGTCGGAATGATTTTTTCGGTGATGGTCAGCTATACAACGGCGCGTTCCGAAGGCTTTGGCGTGAAAGCAAATGTCGGATTTCTGCAGCGTCCCGAAAGAATTGTTCTGCTGATAATCGGCGCGCTTTCGACGTTTCCTAATTCGACTTCGTTTTTTGCCAATCGAATGCCGCAAGTTCTTTGGGTTTTGGCGATTGGTTCGCTTTGGACATTTATCCATCGAATGTTTTATATTTGGCAGGAAATCCGCAAGATTGAATCGGCAGACATTAAGTAATCTGCCGATAAGAAATGACTCGCTGATTATTTTTCGCAGGTGATTTATGGAATGGTTTGGAGAAATTTGGGAATGGTTCGTGCGGTTTTGGGAATCGCTGACGTGGGACAGAATTGCCTGGGGATTACTGATTATGGTTATTTCGGTAATTGCAAGTTACGGATTAATCGTTATCGGAATGATAAAAATTCCGGCAAATTACTTCAGTTCTTCGTATGTCAAAGAAATAAATCCAGACAAACATTTCTTTGTTCGTTGGGGCGTACTAATTATAAAGAATTTAATCGGTTTTCTTCTGATTGTAGCGGGAATAGTTATGATTTTTACGCCCGGACCCGGCGTTCCGACAATTCTTTTAGGGCTGATAATGATGGATATTCCCGGAAAACGTCCGCTTGAAGCAAAACTTATTCAGCGTCCGATGGTTTTATCGGCAGTCAACGATCTACGTGCTAAATACAATAAACCGCCTTTGATAATGGATTAAAAATGGGACTTTTCGACATATTAAAACCAAAGAAAAAGATTGATTTGGAAACAAAGCGACTGGAATTTTTGCTCGCTCACGGCAGAATTACTGACGGCATTATTACAGACGCTGAAACATCTGAAAACGGTGATGAGATTGTCTTTTATGTTTATAACATTCAAGGCGTGGATTTTGAATCGTCTGAGATTTTGACCGAAGATAAATTGGAAAATCCGCTGAAATATGCGCCGGGCGCAAAGGTCGGTGTTCGTTTTGAACCGAAAAATCACGGAAATTCGATGCTTGTTTGAAAAATTATCAGTTATCAGTCAACAGCCGACAAAACTGATAACTGATAACTGATAACTGTTGACTGTTGACTGATAACTGAATATATGTTCAAAAAAATTCTAATCGCTAATCGCGGTGAAATCGCGTGTCGCGTCATTCGCGCTTGCCGCGATATGAATATCAAAACCGTTGCTGTTTATTCGGAAGCCGATAAAGACGCGCTTCACGTTCGGATGGCGGACGAAGCATATTTTATCGGTGCGCCGCCGTCAAATAAAAGTTACCTGCGGCGGGAAAAAATTATCGAAACAGCGAAAAAATCCGGCGCGGAAGCAATTCATCCGGGTTACGGGTTTTTGTCGGAAAATGCAGAATTTGTCCGCGAGGTTACTAAAGAGGGAATTACGTTTATCGGACCTTCACCCGAAGCGATGGAAGCGATGGGCGGAAAAATCAGCGCACGAAAAATTGCGATTAAAGCCGGTGTTCCGGTCGTTCCCGGCACGACCGAACCATTAAAGTCGGCGGAAGATGCTTCGGAAACGGCAAAGGAATTCGGTTTTCCCCTAATGCTCAAGGCTTCAGCGGGCGGCGGCGGCAAGGGAATGCGCCTTGTCGAAAACGAACACGATTTGAAAAATGCGCTTGAAGCCGCGCAATCCGAAGCACTGGCGAGTTTCGGTGATGATTCGGTTTATGTCGAAAAAGCGATTGTCCGTCCGCGCCATATCGAAATTCAAATATTCTCCGACAAACACGGAAATTACGTTCATCTCGGCGAAAGAGAATGCTCGATTCAGCGTCGGCATCAAAAGGTTGTCGAAGAATGTCCGTCGCCGATTAATGATGATTACTTAAGGCAGGAAATGGGCGAATGCGCGATAAAAGTTGCCAAAGCGGTTGACTATGTCGGCGCGGGAACAGTTGAATTTCTTGTTTCCGATTTAGACAAATCATTTTATTTTTTAGAGATGAATACGCGCTTGCAAGTCGAACATCCCGTAACCGAACTCGTTACCGGAATTGACCTCGTGCGCGAACAAATTCTTGTTGCAGGCGGTGCGGAACTTTCTTTTTTGCAAAAGGATATTGCCTGGAATACGCACGCGATTGAATGCCGTGTTTATGCCGAAGACCCGGAAAATAATTTCCTGCCTTCGCCGGGAAAAATCACTCGGCTTCGTGTTCCGCAGGGAAACGGTGTGCGCGATGACGGCGGCGTTTATGAAGGCGCGGAAGTTTCGATATATTACGACCCGATGATTTCAAAACTCGCCGTCTACGGCAGAAACCGCGAAGAAGCAATTGACCGATTGCGCCGCGCTTTGCGGGAATATGAAGTCGGCGGCATTAAAACAACTCTGCCGTTTTTTCGTGAAATTGTCGAAGACGAAGAATTTATCGCGGGCAAACTCGATACCGGCTTTATTGCGCGTTTTAACGAACGAAAAAAAGATAAAGAATTTACGAAAAACGAAAAAGATTTAGCTTTGATTGCGGCAGCCTTAACCTTTAGCGATAAACAAAAATCGGTATCAACAGAAAAAAGCCAATCCGCGCAGCACCTTAGCCGTTGGGCAATGGCTGGCAGATTGGCTTTGCTCGAAAACCGATTGTAACAGAAAAAAGAAAGAAGGCGACAGAGATTTTTCATTTCCCGCCTTCTCAGTTTTTACTAAGGTCTTATAACTCTGCCACTCATTCCGTTCTCCAATAGTGGAGGACTTATCGAGGGAGCAAAATAAGGCTGACCGATAAACTGAATCGTTGATAAATCCTCGGTAAGATTGATACCTTGATTGTTATTAGCAAATTGGTATCGTTTGTGATTAACCGAGATTAAATAAAATTCACCGACCGCCATATCCTGTAATTCAAAGTAGCCGAACGGATTGGTCATAACGGATGTTGACTGTAATGTGCCGGTATTGAGAACGGTTACAATCGCCCGACTAATGCCGCGCCCGCTTTCTGTCATTACGCGCCCGCTGATTACCCCCGGGGCAGCAGTTGGAGCAGCAGGAACAGCCACCGAACCGGTAATTTGATCGGTTTGCCCGTCAGAAGGGAAACCAGGTGTGTTTTTTGTTGCTTGATTGCTAAAATTACCTGTAGGATTAATTCCGTTGCCCGTGGTTATAATACTAAAACCTGTAAAACTCCGTGGACCGATAGCTATTGGACCGTTATACCGATAAGTCACATTGGCTATAGTGGAATTGTCAATAGTGCGAGGATCAATAGTAGACGGAGTAATGCCGGTATTTAATATCAATACAGTAAAATTTCCTCCTGCCGGCGTAGTAGCATCAGGTATAAAATCAGCACTTATCAAACCCGGGATGTCGTATAGAGTAACGAATGTTCCGGGCGGATCACACAAAACATTGTTCATGCCGAGACTGGGACATGTAGCTCCATTAGTTGCCGCCGGGTCGAGCCGCTCATCATTAGTTAAATCGAATCTGTATGTATATCGGAACTGACCTCCGCCGATAGGCGTCGGACCGGTTACCAATATCGGAATGACTGCGGCTTGTGACATACCGGAAAATAATAAAATACTGCAAATTGCAGCAAAAAGCATACGGGCAATCAGCCGTGAAGAAAATCCACCTAATTTTGTAAAAATGTGCGACATAGTACTTAATCTCCTTTAATGATTATAAAATATAGAAAAAGAAATTCCGCTTTCATTTCAGGATGTATTATCTAATTTTCCTTCAATTGCACACGAAATCACATTTTCTAGGAGAGTAGATTTGGCAAAAGCAAATCTTAAGAAATAAAGACAATTTTTGTCTCCAATTTAGGCACTCAGCCTCAATTAAATATTCTATGGTTTAATATCTAACATAAAACTCAAAAAATGTAAATAACATTTTCGTCTAACAAAAGTATTCAACGGTTAAAAAGACAGTATATAAAAACAACTAATTGCATTCCGATTAAATTTGCCATAGATATAGTGTTGTCGTAAAAACTTAACACAGTATATTGCCAATTGAAATTGACAGTTAATCAGAAAATCAATACTTACTTTTGCATAAAAGTTTGAATTGAGTTAAAAATCCAGAAAAAAATTCCGCGAATTGCAAATAGGCTTTCGTTTATTTTTTATGAGTGTATTGACAAACCAGGTTATTACCAACATATTTTTTTTACGTTCTTTGCGCCTTTGCAGGAAATTATCTCACGCCAAGCCTGCTAAGTCGGCAAAGGATAACAAAAGTTGCGACAACTTATACGCTTTTGATAAATAAACCAAGCAATAGTTTAGAAGCGGTCTATGACCGCTAAGACTTGATATTTTGATAGTTGGCGGTCATAGACCGCCTCTAAACGAAGGACTTTATTGCATAATTTTTACGTGGAAACCGTATTAGTTTGTCAATACAACTAAAAATTAGTAATCTGATACACAAAAAAAAGGTATGAAAATGGAAGAATTTTTGAAACAGTTAATGGGAAAAAAGGTGGATATTTCTTGCGGCACAAACGCGACGTTTAGCGGCGAAGTCGTTGACGTAAAAGGCGGCGTGTTGTATTTACGCGATAATGAAGAACGGGTTGCGTATGTGGCAATTGATAAGATAGCGATTGTTTGGGAAGAAAAAGAGATTCAACATCGCCCTGGATTCGTTGTTTAAATTTTGGCTCAAAATAAAAAGTTCTGTATATTTGCAGTCAAATATACAGAACTTTTTGCTGCATTTAGAAAAAATTACCTGGCAATTGAAAGCCGCCTGTAGCCGACGATGCGTTTTGCCCAATAACCTTCAAATTTTGAGTAAGTTACGCCTTGACTGGAAGAAGCGTGATAGAAACCGTTTTCATCCGCCACAATTCCGATATGTCCGAGTCCGTTAAAAAAAACGAGCGTGCCGAATTTATACCGGTCGTCGCCTTCAACCCGTTCGGATTCCTGCCATAGCGTTCTCGCGCTTGAGCGTTCAAAATAAAACCCTGCGTCCTGGAAAACGCTCCAGACTAAACCTGAACAATCGTAGGTATTCGGACCTGTCGAACCATAATGATAAGGAATGCCGTATCTTGTTTGAATGGCAAATAATAATCTTTGGTTAAAAACCTGGCTGTAAGGACTTTTGCTGACGTAATTGGTTGGAACGGCGTTTGTCGGTTGGGAAGAACCGGTTCTTTTAATCAGCGGCGGCGAGGTTTGGACAACTATTTGATCGGTTAGCGGAAGTATTCGTCTTTGGGAAATTTCGTTTGGCGGTCTTTGTGAGAGGTTAGTTGTTGAACTTTCAATTTGCCCGTTTTGCACGACTCTTGTTCGCTCTTGCGAAAAGGATTTACCGGCGAAAATAACAAAAAACAAAATCAAAAACAAAGAAACACGCAAAGATTTACTAAAATTCATCAAAAACAACTCCCGATTTTTTATTTTTTACTTGAAAGGTTTGAGGGCAATGGAGAAAAATCTCCACCTTATTTAAAAAAACAGTTAAAACAAAAAGACTTCCTGAAAATCTTGATTAAAGATTCGGATAAAACTAAATAAATTGTCGTATTATTTTAACTAAGAAGAACTGATTATCATTTGAACAAAAACTAAATGCAAACGACTAAATCATTTTTACACTAATATCGGGTAGTTTGGCAAGTATTGAATTGTGATTTTAAAGAACTAGATTGCAGGAAAGAAAATTGACTGCTTGAAAACTCTTTCAAAACGGACTTCGTTTTCCGAAATCCGTCCCCAAAAAGCCCGCCTCGCTCTTCTCCGCCTTCCGTTGTTCCTTTGTGTTGTCTTGATTACTTTATAAATAAGTTCAATCGTTTGGTTCTTCCAAATTATTCAAAAAAAATAATTTGTTTCCGATTTTGTATTCTTAATAACTTTATGATGAAATTTGGTGCTTATGAATCGAAAAATTTTTATTGCCGGTTCAGGTGGAATCGGAGAAGCCGTGGCAATTTTAATTCGTGAATGGTCGGAGTTTGAAACGGAACTTTTTCTTGGTGATATAAACGAAGCAAATCTTCACAAAACAAAAGATTTTGTTTTGCAAAACTCTGAAAAAACTTCACAAGTCGAAACGGTTTTAATGTCGCCTGACGGTATCAACGATGAAATGAAAACGGCATTTGAGCAAGCGGACATTCTGCTCGACTGCTCGCCGGGCAGTCAAGCTCCGCGAATGGCGCGTTTTGCCAGAGATTTCAAAATGCACTATGCAAATCTGACCGAGTACGTCGCTGAAACCGATGAAATCATAGAATTTGCCAGAGATGCCGAAACGGGTTTTGTTTTGCAGACAGGTCTTGCGCCCGGTTTTATCAATATCTTAGCAATGTCGCTTTATCAAAAATTTAACCGTCAGTTCGGCGTAGAAAAAGTTGAAAAAATCGGAATGAAAGTCGGCGCGTTGACCGCGCACGCGCATCAGCCGCATTTTTACGGTTTTACGTGGTCGCCGATTGGCGTGGCGACCGAATATGTCAAACCTTCGCGCATCATTCGTGATTATCAAATTACCGAAATGCCCGCGCTTTCCGACCGCGAAACAATCGTCATCGGCGGCAGAACTTATGAAGCGGATTTAACATCGGGCGGCGCAGCGGATTTGCCCGATTTTTTTACCGGCAAAGCTAAACGGCTCGACTATAAAACCTTGCGCCACGTCGGACATTATGCTTGGGTTGACAGCGTAATCCGCCGATTTCCGAACGATATGGATTTACCAAAAAATCTACTGGAAAATTTTTTGCAGGAAATTCCCGCCGTCGAAGACGATTTTGTTTTAGTTCACGCTTCGGTCGAAGGTTTTGATGACAAAGGTGTGCGGCGTTTAATTGAGAAAGCATTTTTTGTCGAGCCTCTAGAAATTAACGGACATTTTTTAAGAGCGATTCAGACCACTACGGCTGTCCCGATGCTTGAAAGCGCGATGCTGCTGCTGACGGGCAAATACAAAGGAGTTGTTTTGCAAAGTCAAATCAATCCGCAGGAGTTCTTAAGCGGTAACTTTGTTTCTAAAATTTATAAAACAAATTTTTGAGTTTGTCGCTACTCAAATCGCTTCGTTGTCAACATTTAACGGTTCGTGTCGTTCTGTAATTTCATCATCAGTCGCATCTTCCAAACTGCGGTCGCCCGTTACTTCGTCCCAGTCGTAGGCGAGAAATTCAGCAAAATGATAAAGCTGCCGCTCCCACATTGCGCGGTCTTCCATATATTCGAGAAACGCCTGCTCGATGTCGGAGCGCGTTTTAATTTTGGTATTCTGCAACCGTTTTATTGCGCGATTAAAACATTTACGCCGACGCTTTAGCGTTTCTGCTTCAGACTCGAACGGATCGTTGGCGCGTTTTTCAAGTCTAAGCGACGTAACGAGTTCGGCAAGAACGTATCGGGCGTTGTCGCCGGAAATTGAAACATCCGGATGGTCGCCGGCTTCGACATATTCTTTTTCATCAAGATGCGCGTTAAGAATTGCCACCGTCTCTAACACCACAAAAAGTGCGCGGGGAAGACCTTTATAAACTTCAAGCGGATGAAAATAATGAATTACCGGGTGTTCAATATGCGATTCGAGTAGTTCCTGCAAATCGCGCGTCGCCTCGCGCAAAGATTCGGTTAGGCTGTAAAAACGTCCGCGTGCGAAATGACTCGTAATGAAGCCGGAAATATCTGCGCCCTGCCGTGCTTGATGATAAAACTTGAGCGCGACCGTGCGTTTGCGTTCGAGTGCGCCATAGACGGTCAGTAAATAAGTTATCGAAAGTGAAATGACGGCTATTCCCGAAGCACCTTCAATTATTGCCGCAATTCGTGTAGTCGTGGTAATCGGCAGAATATCGCCGTAACCGATAGTTAAAAGCGTTACGCCGCTAAAATAAAACGCCTGGAAAATCAAACTGCCGTGGGCTGCGTCATCGATTTTAAATTCCGTCGTCATTCGAGGCAGATAAATAAATGCAAATCCGGTCAACAGAGTTAAAATAAAAAATCCGATTAATAACGGCATCAAAAGCGGTCCGAGTGCTGAAAGAATGCGATGCCTGAGGCGGCGGCTGAGATTCTGCGTCAAGCGTGTTGCCGCCCACCACAAACCGCGATTTAAAAGCTCGCTAAACGGACCCGGATGTTTTGTTGCCCTTAGAATAGTTGCGTAAACGTCGTAGAAAACAAAAACCAGCATAAGCACTCCGGCGGTTGTCAGCAAAAAATTTGTTACAAAATTCATTAAGTTTTGTTTTCTCCGTTACACGTCTGATTACAAATTACCCGAATACATTTTTAGACATCGCCAATCTTTTGTATTTCTTTCATTTCGCTATTAGAATGGCAAATCAACAGAAGTGTTTCAAGCTAAAATCACTTAATACTTAAATCGAACCAAAATGCCGAGAATCGTTTGTCTTTCAGACACACATAATTATAATAAAGAAATTTCCGTTCCCGACGGCGATATTTTGATTCATTCGGGTGATGCAACGATTCGCGGAACGATTGACGAGATTTTTCTGTTTAATGAATGGTTTGCGAATCTGCCGCACCGATATAAAATTTTTGTCGCCGGAAATCACGACTGGCTTTTTGAAACGAACAACCGATTTGCCCGCAATTTGCTTGATAAATCAATTTATTATTTGCAGGATTCCTTCGTTGAAATTAACGGTTTGAAAATTTACGGTTCACCCTGGCAGCCGCGCTTTTTTGATTGGGCGTTTAATCTAATGCGCGGCAGGGAATTAGCGGAAAAGTGGAAGTTAATTCCCGACGACACGGATATTTTAATCACGCACGGACCGCCGTTCGGAATTTTAGATGAAGTTCCGCGACAGTATTTTGTAGAAAATACAGGCTGCGAAGAACTCAGAAAACGGGTTGAAGAAGTTTTGCCGAAACTTCATATTTTCGGACATATCCATTGCGGTTACGGCACGACGGAAAAATTCGGCGTGAAATTTATCAACGCTTCAAATTGTGATGAAGGCTATGAGCCGACAAATCCGCCGATAATTGTGGATTTATAGTTCAATTTTATTTGAGAGAGTCAAAAGCCTAAAATTGCTATATTTGCAACATTTGCTATATGCTATCAATAAATCCGAAAAAATTGTGTATAAAAAAGGATTGAATGATATATGAAGATTTATTTAAGCACATTTGGAATTTGGCTTGTCATTTTTGCTGTGATTGTTTCGGCAAATTGTCGCCACAATAATATCGCGTCGGCTCCAAAGCAAAGCATTAACACAACTTTACCGGCAAACACACCGCCGGAAACGAATCAAGGAAACAAGGGACAAAATATGAATCAATCAAAACTTACAGCAGTTCCGCCAGGCGGTTGGGGCGCAACCGGCGTTGGGATTGTCGTCGAAGAGAACGGTGTCAAAATTGAATATGACTGTGGAAACGGTGAAATAAACCGGAAATTAATGGTTAATGAGAATGGCGAATTCGATGCAGACGGTTTTCACACAGCCGGAAGTTTTGGTCCAATCAGAGAAGATAATCCGCCGAAATCTCAACCGGCTCATTACAAAGGAAAAATCTCAGGCGACACGATGACGCTGAAAGTTACTTTAACGGAAACGAAAGAAAAGATTGCCGATTATACGTTGGAGCGCGGCAGAACTCCGCGGCTTCGCAAATGTCTGTAATTTTTAATCCTGATGTTCTAAACGAAGTCTTGTGATTTTTTTCGCTTCACCGGTTTCCTCGTCAATCTCAATAACCACCGCGCAAATCCAAACATCGCCTGTGGCGTGGTTGGCGCGTCGTGCCGGAAAATTGATAAAACGGTTGATAACGTGATTTTTGTCCATCCCGATAACGCCCGCGTAACTTCCCGTCATTCCGACATCGGTGATATACGCCGTGCCGCCGTCCAAAATTCGCTCGTCAGCCGTTTGAACGTGCGTGTGCGAACCGACAACCGCCGAAACTCTGCCCGCCAGAAACCAACCCAGCGCGTTTTTTTCCGAAGTCGCTTCACAGTGCATATCAACCAGACGGATTTTGACGTTTGCGGGAATTGAATTTACGGCTTCGTCGGCAACGCGAAACGGGTCGTCAACCGGCGGCATAAAAACTCTGCCGAGAAGATTTAGAACCGCGATTTTGTAACCGTTAATTTCACCGACAAACAAGCCGCTTCCGGGCGTTCCGGGCGGATAATTTGCCGGACGAAGCAGACGCGGATTTTTTTCGATGTAGGGAATTATCTCGTGCTTGTCGAAAATATGGTTGCCCGAAGTCATCAAATCAATACCGCTTTCAAAAAGTTCGTCGGCAAGTGAAGGCGTAATCGAAAAACCTCCGGCGACGTTTTCGGCATTTATCGTGGCAATATCTATTTTATATTCTTCCCGAATTTTTTGGATTCTATCTAAAACCGCGAGTCTGCCGGGACGGGCGACGACGTCGGCAATCATTAAAACATTCATAGAGAGATTTTATTCAACGTCAATTTCAATTTTATCTCGATGTGCTAAGATATTTTGACAAAAATAATAACAACTTGAAAAGGATAACATTTTCATTACTAAAAATCGTTTGCTAATCCGGCGGTTTGATGAAATCATCTTCACCTTTTGAGCGAAAAAAAATTAACTATGAGCAATAATTTCTTTAACGAAAACATTTTACAGGGCAGAGTCGCTTTTGTTACCGGCGGCGGCACGGGAATCACGGGCGGCATTGCCCGCGCTTTGGCTGAACACGGCGCGAAGATAGCGATTACTTCGCGCAAACCTGAAAACCTCGAACCGATGAAACAATTAATCAAAGAAAACGGCGGCGAATGCTTTGCGGTAGCGGCTGACGTGCGCGATTTTGAAGCGGTTACGAATGCAATAACGCAAACCGTCGAACATTTCGGCAAAATTGATATTGTCATCAACGGCGCGGCGGGAAATTTTCTCTGCAAACCGGAAGAACTTTCGTCGAACGGTTTCGGAACGGTCGTTGATATTGACACCAAAGGCACATTTAATGTTTGCCGCGCCGCGTTTGACGAACTGAAAAAAAATCAAGGACAAATTTTAAACATCAGCGCAACGCTTCACTACACGGCAACACAGATGCAAATTCACGTTTCGGCGGCAAAAGCCGGAGTTGACGCGATTACGCGGAATTTGTCTGTCGAATGGGGAAAATACGGCATCCGCGTCAACGGCATTGCGCCGGGTCCGATTGAAGATACCGAAGGACTGAAACGCCTTTTGCCTGAACCTTTGAAAGAAAAATTGGCGAAAAAAATTCCGCTGCAACGCTTCGGCAGAATCAAAGACATCGAAAATGCCGCATTATTTTTATGCTCGGACGCGGCAAGCTACATCAGCGGCGTAACTTTGGTCGTGGACGGCGGACATTGGTTGACCGGAACGGGTTTAGGTTAGATTTGATTGCGTCAATCTAAAATTTGTAGATATATGGTTTTGGATGTTGTAAAATCAATTGAAGGTGTTCCGATTCGATTGACCGATGAACGATGGTATGACCATATTTTGGAACAGCATTCATACATGAGTGGATTTTATAACGAGGTTCTTTCGGCAGTTGAGAATCCCGAATTTATTTCACGCGGAAACAAAGGCACAAAAATCGCTATTGTTAATTTAGGTTGGCGACGTTGGATTCACGTTGTTTATCGGGAAATCAGCAAAACGGACGGATTTATTATTTCCGCTTTTATAGACAAGGAATTTAACAAAAATAAAACTATATGGAAACGAGACAATTAGAAATCAAAAGTACAAAAGAGTTATTAAAACTTGCCCGTGAGAGAATCAACGTTCCAAACAGCGTAATAAAAATAGATTATCAAAAAGATGTTGATTTGTTGTTTATACTTTTCTCGGATAAGCCTTCAGTTAGAGGAAAAATGGATTATGAAAACGATGTTATTTATAATTACGATGCGGAAAATAATCTCGTCAGCGTCGAAATTTTAGACCTTTACGGAATTTTCGCTTCAATTTAGTTTTGCTTAAAGTCCGGTTGCCTTAATTTCAATATCCTCTTTCTTGCTTTTACCATTATCCCCTAAAACGCCGCGCAAAACGAGCATTTTTGCCAAAATGCGAACTTCCGGTCGGTCAAATTTATTCGTCAGTGTTCGTGTCCGCGCAAAATCTGCGATAGCAAGACTGTGTATTGTTATATTCGCCGCGCCAAGATTTTGCAGCAATTCCCGTGTAATTTCGCCGCCGAAACCGCCGACCTGGACTTCGCCGTCTTCGATAAAATCGCCGTTCACATCAATAAATTCGCCGACTTTAACAAAGGCGGAAATTGTATCGTTCAGCCGAAAAATCGCGTCTTCCAAAATCGGAAACGCTTTGCCCGCGTCAACCTGTGCATAACCGCTGGCAAAAAGCCAGGTTTTCATAAAATCCATATAGTTTTTCGGCTGAAAATTTACCAAATTTCGTCCTTCGTCCATAATTTCTAAAGACAGTTCCTTATCGCCGAGTTTAGCAACCTGCGAAGCCAAAGCAATCAAAGCAGCAAGTTTCTCCGTCGGGTCTTTCATTGCGCCGATAGTTTTTCGCGCTTCGCTGATAATTTTTTCGCGTTCTTCTTTCGGAAGCTGCGTGCCGAGATTTTGCACGTTCTCAATTGACTTTTCCGGCGAATCTTCGATTAATTTAGCTCCCAGCATTTCCGTTGGCATTATTTCAGGAACTGATTTTGCAGCTATCTTAATCGGTTTAATCCCGAATTTCTGCCGAATCTGCGTCGCACGTGAAGGCGCAAATCTTTCAATTTGTGAAATATAGCCTGCAAAACCCGATTCTTCGCCATCTTCGCGTTTCAAAATTTGTTGAGCAAACAAATCGGCAAGGTCGCGCAATGATTGTTCGCTAAAAATCGTTTTTTTGCCGCTTTTTCCTTTTACCGAGTCAAAATTTTCCGCGCCGAAATCCAACAGCGAATTGAGAATATAAAAACTATCGGGTTTCGCGCCGTCAGATTTTAACTTTGCCAAAACATCTTCACCGAAAGCTATTCCTTTATCCGCGTCTTTGGCATAAATTTTCTTGAGCAGATTGATGTTTTCATAATTAAAACCCTTTTCTAAACTCTTGCGTCCGTATTTCAGAGCCGTGTCAACATCTTTTTCGGCGATTTGCTGGAGCAGGCGAGTTTCAAAATAAGAATCCTGGCTTTCAATTTGTTTTCTATAAGCCGGATTTGTAATTACGAGAGCAGTGTCGTTAAAAAACTCCAAAGCAAGTTTCGGGTCGTGTTCTGAAATTGCCGTCGCAATCTGCTGTCGCACGGCAACGGCTTTCATAAATTTTCTTGACAATTGCGCTGCCGAACTCGCATCGGGCATCAATGATTGCTCTTCATTCGGTGTAACTCCCGCCGCATTGATTTGCGTGTCATACTGCGCCAAAAGCTGACGAAAATCGCTGATGACGGTTTGGAACATTGTTCGCGCCTCTTTTTCATTGTGAAACCACATCAAACCGGCAAGTTCCGCCGAAAAACTGATACGATTTTCGAGCGTCCGCAAACCGTTGACTTCCACCGAAGTTTCGCGCAAAAAAGCAACCGCGTCTTTGCGCGTTTCGGGCGAAATGCCGTCTTTGTTTCCCTTAGCGACGGTTTGGGAAAAGATGATTTGGGCAGACAGCAAAAGTAAAAAGACAGGTAAAAATAATTTTCGATTCATTTAATAAACTCCTTGAGGATTAATTGACAGAAAAAATTGCAAAAGATTTAGTGTTCGACTTCTTGTTCATTCAAACTCGTTTTAATAGTTTTCTCATCTTCTTCCGCATCGGGATTAAGCAAAGCATCGGCAATGCGATAACGAGCGTAAAACCGCACTTCAGGACGGGCAAACCGTTCGGCAAAATTTATTGTGCGGTCAAAATCGGCGGCAGTCAAATTCCTTATCAACTGAACGCCTTTCGGCATATTTTGATAAGATTCACGGCGCACCGTGTCGAGCCGCAATTCGTCATTTTCCACCGCGCCGCTTTCGTTAAATTCATCCAGCAAAATTGCCGCGTTAATGATGTCGTTGAAAAACTGCGTGTTTGCTTCCAACAAACCAAAACCCTGGTCGGGTTCGATAACGGCGTAGGCTTGTGTCATTTCAAAAACGGAATTTAAGTTTCGGCGGTTCTTCATTTTTCCCGAATAAATTGAACGGGCTTCATTGATAAGCGTCGCCGCCGTTTTTTTATCGCCGCTTTTAGCAACCGACATCGCCAAAGTCGTCAAAACTTCGATGCGCTCTTCGGGCGTTTTCAATTTGGCAAGAGCCTGACGCACTTCGCGCAAATCACCTTTTTGTGCCAACGCCAGCGGCAGCGCATCGTTAATACCTTTGTCGAGATAATCGTATTCGCGCTTGGTTTTTATTTTGCTGTGAAAGGTATCGGCTTTTTCGATGTCGCCGTTATTAAAAGCTGCTTCGGCAGCCTGGTAATAAAAATCATCGCGGTCGGCGGCGGCTTTCTTTTCAATAATCTGCAAAATTTCGTCGGCTGATTTATCTTCAATTTCGTTTTGAAAACCTTGAATTTTTACTAAATTGTTGAGCGTTGAAGATTCCTGCTGACCGATTTTGCGGCGAATTGCCTGCGCTTGCGCGGGAAAAAATTTAGTAATTTCCGGCATTATCTTGGAAACTTCATACGATGAAAGATATTCCTGTTTGATATATTTTTGTGCAAGAATATCAATTAATTCCTTGACGTCGCCGTCGCTCAAAACAGCCGGTTTTTTATCTTTCGCCGCTTGTCTGTTAAGTTTTTTGACCGAATCCAGATACAATTGAATTTCCCAGATGTTGACCATCGAAACTGTGTTTTGGACATCTACCTTCATCATATTTGAGTTGGCATTTGCCGCGTAATCATATGGCGAATTAATTATCGTATCCTTACTTTTGATTTTGCTCAAAATATCCCGGGCGAGCCGCGTGCCGAGTTCCGCGTCCTTTTTATACAGACTTTCAAGCGTTGAAAATACACTTATTCCAAGCCCGCTTTCCAAATTTTTCTTTGCAAGTTCGTATGCTTGTTTCGGGTCATTAGCGGCAATTTTGGCGGCAAGGTCGAGTTCGAGCGTTTGGTCATCGTCAAAAATACTTTTACCTTCTGAATTTTTCACCGTCAATACTTGCAAAGTATCGAGCGCAAATTTTGCGTCGTATGCGGCAAGCGCGATTAAAAGGTCTTTCCGCAGAGTATTAACATCGGCAAGCATCATATATCTTCCGGTGTTATATTCCTCGTCGGCATCGCCATTTTCCGGCGGAATTCGACCGAGCATTGCGTTAAGGTCGGAAATCGCGTTTTGAAAAACAACCCGCGCCGCTTTTTCATCTTTGTCCCAAAGCAAATCCGCCACAATAACCCGTGCGTTGATACGGTTCAGCGGCAAAGAAAATTGTTCGGTTTCCCGCGCCAAACCTTTAAGCAAACTCAACGCCTTTTCCTGCACTTCGGGCGAAATATCGGTTTTTTTTGTTTCTGTTTTGGGCGCGGTCTGCGCCAAAACCGAACCGCTCAATAAAATACACTGCAAAAGAGAAATAATTTTTTTGTAAAACATTGCTAATCTCCGTAGAAAATTTTATGTAAATAATCCAAGTTGCGAATTATTAAATTTTAAGATTTTTGCCCGCGAAATACGCGAAAATCGCTAAAATTAAAACAACTACAAGAAAATTTGGTATTTTCTGTTTCTTTTTTTCGTGTCTTTCGCGTATTTCGCGGGCAAATTTTCTTAACTGACAACTTGGATTAAATAGTAAGTTGTCTACAGCAAATAGTAAATAAAAATTTTAGCAGATTGCTGTAACAGAACGCTTTTGTTTGGAAACTTTGCAAATTGAATTTACAGATTTGATTGAATTTTCAAATGTTTCGGCATATTTTAATAATACCGATTCAAATTGAAATGTGCGTAAAAAGGGGCGGAAGCCGAGGCTGTCAAGGAGGGCTGCAAGAAGCCACAATGGATTGAGGAAAGCCCGCGCTCACGCCTGGGCTTCCGCCATTGATACGCATAATGCTTCTTAAATTGGTATAAGTTAAGGATTAAAAATGTATAAGCGGTTGCCTTCAAAGGCTTTTTACGAGAAGGAATGAATCCGAAGACGAAAAGGGAAATACCGCGCTCGATTGGGCGAAAAAGAGCGGACATAAGGAATTGTGGAAATCCTTAAATAATCATTTCAACTTTGAAAAACTTTACTGAGATTCGTTGGCACCGGCAACAGGCATTATTTCATATTCAATCTTGTCTTCTTCAAGTTCTCTCATCGCAATTCGGGTTGATTTACTTTTGCGCGGGTCCATATCAACGCGCGGAGTTGCGCCGCGCTGAAGTTGTTTGCTGCGCTGCGCCGCCAAAATTATTTTTCGGTATTTTGAATGGATTTCAGGAGCTTCCGTTTTTTCTTTTATATTTTCTTCGACAAGCTGTTCGGTTGGTTCAACCATAAATAAATTATTATTCTCCAAAGGTCTTTAAAATAGAAACATCGAAACTATCTAAAATAACCTGAATCGCCTCTTTTTGTCTAATACGTTTTAATCTTTCGGCTGAAATTATGGTCTGTAATTCGGCGGCGGCTTCGATAACATCATCGTTTATAACGACATATTCAAATTCGGTATAGCGGCTGACTTCGCCAAAAGAGTTTCGCAAACGCATATTTAAATCTCCCCGTTTTTCGGTGGCGCGGGCGGTTAAGCGTCTTCCCAAAATTTGAAAAGAAGGCGGCAAAATAAAAATGCTGACGGCTTCCGGCATCAGTCTGCGAACGGCTGCCGCGCCTTGCACGTCAATTTCCAAAATAATATCACGCCCGAGTTCGGTTTCGGCTTTTACTCTTTTGATTGACGTCCCGTAAAAATTACCGTGAACTTCGGCAAATTCGAGAAATTCGCCCTGTTTAATCAGATTTTCAAATTCATTTTTACTGATGAAAAAATAATCGCGCCCGTTTTCTTCGCCGCCGCGTATTTTCCGCGTCGTGAAGGAAACCGAATAACCGATATTTGATACGGTTTTCAGCACTTCTTTAATCAGTGTGCCTTTTCCGCCTCCCGAAGGAGAACTGATTATAATTAAATTTCCTTTCATCTTCTTTAAATTTAAATTGTAAGTTTAAGGTTTTTGATTAAAGAATGAAAGTTTCGAGAACTCTTCAATTTTTATAATTGTATATCAATCAATAATTGAAACTTAAAAACTATGCGATACTAATTTTTTGTAACGCAAAGGTTCGTTAAGAAACTGAATGTAAAGTAGGCGGAAAGTATGAAGATTCTTTTGATAGCAATTTTGATTTTGTGTAACGCGGCGGCGTTTGCCCAGACGAAAAAGTTTCGCTGGACGACGGAGTTGTGCGAGCTTGAAAGCGTCTACGACGCGAAGAAATATACCGAAATGCAGTTGAAAGATACGATGCGGTTGTTTGCTTCGGATTACTTTCCCACAAGAGTCTAAGGTTGTTTTTTTACAGTTTTAGGCAAACCAACATTTTTCAAGGTTTCATTGGCTTTGTCTACCTTTTCCTTAAACAGAACTTTGTCTTTATATTTGTCTAACGATTTATCAATTTTGACAATCGGCAATTTTGATTTGTTTAATTCTTTAATTCCTTTCATTTTTTTAACTCCTTTCGCCTAACCAAAAAGGTTTCGCAAAAGTTTCATTTTAAATCTTTCGTAAAGCCTTGTTTGGCAGAAAAATCTTTATCATTATAAAATGTAAGAAATTGAGGTAAAAAATCATGTTAGCTGAATTAGATGAGATGGTAGTCGAAGAGGAAAAAGAAATGCCGTCGTTAAATCACAGCGTTATTTGTTTGCGAATTATCCGTCAGTTGATTGAAAATCCAAACATCGAACCTTTGCCTGAACTCACTTTGGATATTGACAAAGGCATCACGCCCGACATCAGCGTTTATCCGAAAGCGCAAATTCAACCGAATTTTCGCCGCGATGTAACAAAATTCCCCAAAATGCCGCTTTTAGCAATTGAAGTCATCTCTGCCAGCCAAAATATTCAAGATTTACTCGTCAAAGCCGATTCTCTGATTAGCAACGGCGTAAGGACGGTTTGGACGGTTGAACCTTTTACCAACACAATTTTTGTTACTACGCAAAACGGCGAAGAAAAATTTTCGAGTCAGGAAATCGAAAGCGAAGGTATCAGGGTTGATTTCAAGAAAATCTTCGGTTAATTCGTTTTTGCTGATTTTCTCTGCCGTTCAAAATGCTCAAAAATAATCTGCGCGGTTTTTGCGCCGACAAACGGTGTAAGTTCTCCAATCGAAGCCTTAGCTATTCTTTCAATCGAACCGAAGTTTCTTAAAAGTTTCATCTTGCGTTTTTCGGCAACGCCCGGAATCGCGGTTAGTTCAGAAGTAAAATCGCGCATCTCGCGGCGTTTGCGGTGATATTGAATGGCGGTTTTGTGCGTATCGTCGCGGATTTGCCGGACGAGTCGGAAGGCGGGAATGCCGTTTTCAAACTGCACGGGTTTATCTTCGTAGCCGAAACGCAAAAGATGAGAAATTTCGTTGTGTTTGCGCGGCGGTTTTACCAAGCCGACAATCGGAATCATTTCTAAATCTAAAGATTGCATCGCTCTTGCGGCGGCGGAAATTTGACCTTTGCCGCCGTCAATAAAAATCAGGTTTGGCAGCGGTTTTTCTTCGTTCAGCATTCGACGGTAACGGCGGAAAACGGCTTCGTGCATCGAAGCGTAATCGTCTGCGCCTTCGACGGTTTTGATGATGAAGCGGCGAAATTCGGCGCGGTTCGGTTTGCCGTTTTCATAGACGACGATGCCGGCGACGTTTTCCGCGCCCGAAATGTTGGAGATGTCGAAACTCTCGATGCGTTCGGGAAAATGCGGGAGTTCGAGAATCTCTTGAAGGTCGCCCAAAACTTTTTCCGTGTCGGCTGTTCGAACGCGGAAGCGTTGCTCAAAAGCGATTTTTGCGTTGGTTTCGACAAGCGCAATCATCTCCGCTTTTTTGCCGCGTTTCGGGTCGAGAATTTTTACGCGCCGTCCGCGTCTTTCCGTCAAAACTTTTTCAAGAATTTCGCGGTCGGCAAAATCCGCCGGAACGTGAATCTCGAGCGGCACATAATCGGTTGAATAATATTGTGCGAGAACTTCGCCGAGAAATTCCGATACGTCGAAATTTTCCGCGTCCAAATCTTCCCAAAAAAATTCGCGCCGTCCGACAATTTTGCCTTCGCGCATCGTAAAAAGTTGGAGCGCAAGCCGTTGTTTCTCGCGGTAAAAGCCGATAATGTCAACATCGCGGTCGGGCGTGGTCGCCATTTTTTGTTGGTCGGCAAGCGCGAGAACGGTTTTGTGCAAATCGCGGTATTTCGCCGCTAATTCGTAATTTTCGGTTTCAGCAAAATGCCACATTCTTTGCTCTAATTCGGTGGCGAGTTCTTTATTTTTGCCTTCGAGAAGAAGTTTGACATCGGCGGTCGCCTGCCGATATTCGTCGGGTTTGCAAAGTTCTTTAACACACGGCGCAAGACAGCGTTTCAAATGATATTCAAGACACGGACGCGGCAATTTGCCGTCAATTTCGATGTTACAAGTGCGAAGCTGAAACGTGCGATTGATTAAATCCAAAGTTTTTCGCGCCAAACTTGCAGGCAAAAAAGGTCCGTAATACGATGCGCCGTCGCGCAAAATTTTCCGCGTGATGACGACTTTCGGAAACGGCTCGTGCGTCATTTTTAAATGCGGATACTGTTTGTCGTCCTTTAAAAGAATGTTGTAGCGCGGTTTGTGTTTTTTGATGAGATTCGATTCTAAAACGAGTGCTTCGACTTCGTTGTCAACCACGATAAATTCAAAATCGGCGATGCGCTGAACCAGCCTTTGAGTTTTCGCGTCCATATTTCGGCTCGATTGAAAGTATTGGCGAACACGATTTTTTAAATTTTTCGCCTTGCCGACATAGATAATTTTGCCGTCGGCGTTTTTGTGCAGATAAACGCCGGGCGCAATCGGCAAATTTTTGAGTTTTTCGTCTAAAGTCATACTTAAAATGGTAAATGGCGGATGCTTTCTTAATTTACCATTTACCATTTACCATTTACCATTAGCTTTGCGTTCTTTATGAAAACGATTCTAACAAAATCTCCTGCGATAGCCGCCGAATTTATCAAGCGCGGCGGAATTGTCGCGTTTCCGACGGAAACCGTTTATGGTTTGGGCGCGAATGTGTTTGACAAAAAAGCGATTGCGAAAATCTTTGAAGCTAAACAACGTCCGAATGATAATCCGTTAATCGCGCACGTCGGCAATCTCGAACAAATTAAATTATTAGCAAAAGAAATCACGCCGCACGCGCAGAAATTTATTGACGCTTTTTTTCCGGCGGCGTTAACTTTGGTTTTGCCGAAAGCGGAAAAAGTTCCGCTCGTTGCAACGGCAAATCTCAAAACAATCGGTGTGCGAATGCCAAACAGTAAATTGGCTTTAGAGTTTTTGAAAAACTGCGAAACGCCTGTCGCTGCGCCATCGGCAAATCTTTCGGGCAAACCAAGCCCAACAACCTGGCAGGCGGTTTTTGAAGATTTGAACGGTAAAATTGACTGCATTCTGAAAGGTGAAGCGACCGAAATCGGTTTGGAATCAACTGTTTTAGATTGCACTTCGGAAATTCCGCTTGTTTTACGAAGCGGTGCGATTACGCTCGAACAATTGCAAAAGGTAGAGCCGAAAACAAGACTTTATCAAATGTCCGAAACGGAAACGCCGAAAAGTCCGGGCTTGAAACATCGTCATTATTCGCCGCGAGCGAAGGTGATTTTAATTAGTCCAAAGTCCAAAGTCCAAAGTCCAAAGTCCAAAGTCCAAAGTCCAAAGTCCAAAGCGTTTATTGGTTTGAACGAGCCGAATGAAAAGCTCGATTTAATAAAAGTCTGCAAATCTATCGAAGATTACGCGCATTCGGTTTTCGCGTTTTTCCGTGAATGCGATAGAGAAAATATCGAAATGATTTATTGCGAAAAGGTTGCAGAAACCGGAATCGGTTTGGCATTGATGGACAGATTGAAACGCGCTTCCGAATAAACAGGTTATTTATCGGATTATCGAAACTTTTAGAATTTATAATTTCAACATCTGCCGAATCGCGCCCAGATGATAAGCCGTGTGGACAACGATTCCCATCGCGTCGCCGACTTTATCGTCGTCCCAATCTTCGATTGTTTGAAAAGTTTCCGTTACTTTTTGGTATGCTTCTTTTGTGTTTTCCCTTAACGAATTCCATTCTGTTTCGTCAACCGTTTTTACGACCCAACTTTCGTTCCAATCAACTTTTTCGGTTCTGCCGTTCATAAATTCAAGTAAAATAACGAGGTAAAATCCGGCGTGGTCGAGATGCGCGGCGATGGTTGCGCCGTTTTCTCCGATTGATTGCGAAGCCTTTTCCGCCGAAACTTTTTCAATCGTGTTTAAAATGCCGACACCTCTATCGAGATACGCGCTTCCTTCGGGCGACGAACCTTCAAAAGTTTCCTTGAGAAGAGATAAAATGTTGTTTGTGAAAAATTCCCGGTTTATTGTTTTCATATCGGATTCGTGATATTCGTAACTTATTTCTATGACTGAAAATATCGAAAAATTTATTGCCGAATTTGCGCGAAGTTTGCACGAAGAAAACTTCGTCAAAATGACTTTGGGCAATTATCGCGGAAACGACGCGCATTTGCAAAAGTTATTGATTCGGCTGGTTGAAACCAAAAAGGGAAAACGGCTTTTTTTTCTTTATCGCTATAACACGCGCGACACGGCGAAAAATTACGATTTTAACGAAGGCGTAAAAATTATCCGCGAAGTTTTGGGAATTGATTTTTTTAGCGGGCATCTTTTTACGACGGAAAATGATTTTCAACTCGACATCGGAAAGAAAGGAAAATCGCGGTTGAATGTGGCAAAACCGACATTTAACGCGCCGCCGATGCTCGAACACAACCGCGAAAAACAAATTCAAGTGGACCCGAACAGTTTTTATCTGAAAGCACTCGGCATTACGACCGACCGCGGCGAAATCCGCGCCAAACAACAGGATAAATGGAAACAAATCAATAAATTTGTTGAGATTTTGGGCAGTCTTTTTGATAAATCCGCGCTCGAAAATAAAAAGCAATTAAAAATTGTTGATATGGGTTCGGGCAAAGGTTATCTGACGTTTGCAACTTATGATTATTTCAAAAATACGCGCGGAATTGATGTCAAAGTTATCGGCGTTGACACCAAAGAGCAACTCGTCGGGCTTGGCAACGACGTGGCGAAGGCAAGCGAATTTCACGATTTGCAATTTATTCACGGTTACATCGGCGATTACGATTTGCAAGACGTTGATATTTTAATCGCGCTTCACGCCTGCAACACGGCAACCGACGACGCGATTTTTCAAGGCATCAAGGCTGATGCAGACTTAATCGTCGCCGCGCCGTGCTGTCATCAAGAAATCCGTCCGCAAATTAAATCACCCGAAATGCTGCGCGGAATTTTGCGCCACGGCGTTATGCTCGAACGCGAAGCCGAAACTTTAACCGACGGACTTCGCGCCCTGCTGCTGGAGAAAAGCGGTTATTCAACCAAACTTTTCGAGTTTGTCTCCACCGAACATACGCCGAAAAATAATATGATTGTCGGAACACGCCACGAGAAAAATGTTGAAGCGGAAAAGATAAACGAGCAAATTCAGTCAATCAAAAAGTTCTACGGAATTAAGGAACAAAGGCTGGAAAACCTTTTGACTTGACCTTTCATCAAAACGAAAGTTATTATTACAAATTGCGTTTTAAACGCTATTTTACAAATATAGGAGACCATTTAACAAAAATGAAACCTGAAATACATCCAAA
>JBPCPU010000065.1:0-26476 GCA_050998795.1 Pyrinomonadaceae bacterium | reverse complement strand
AAAGTCGCTGTTTCGCCCTCACGTCCATTGAATTGTTCGACGGCGTTTCACGTTCACACAACTATTCCTTGAAGTTTGCGGCAGATGACACAAAGCTATAACTTAAGTAATGGTCGGTGTAAAGGCGAGTGCTAAAATTTGGGCTGGTTTGCCATCGCAATACTAATCGTCCTGTGCCGGTTAAATTGATATTGCTTTGGTCAAACAAAGCATTTGCTGGATTGCCGACATCTTGAGCTCGCTGCCAAACTCCAATCCTTCCCGTCAAAGTAACAGGTGCGGAAACGCGCACCCTTTTACTCCAAACACGCGGAATAAACTCTTGTGGACTGTTGTAAGACAAAGTATAAGCACCAAAATAAAGTTGCGGGTAGAAAACGCCGTTAATGTAACCGCTCGCGTTACCGATTTCTGATGTGTCGAAAACGCCGCCGAATCGGATTATCTGGTTTTGCGTACACGGCGAGCAAATATACGGGGCGAAAGCTGAACTGTATCTGCCGACAATATCAACATTATTGCCGCGCAAAACCACTGTGCTGTTATATCCGTTGTTTCTATCAAAAGTAATAGAAAACTCGTTTACAAAGTTTGTTTGCGCTTGACCTGCAATAGCAAATAAGCCAACTAAGAAAAGCATCGAAAGTGTGAATTTCAAAAATTTCATAACTTCAGTCTCCTAAATTTCCCAAAATATTGAACGATAACGAAAGCCGTCGAACGATTGAAATGACGTGGCGGCAAACCGCCACAGACAACATTATGAATAACGAAGAAACACCAAAAGAAAGTCGCTGTTTGCCGCTCACGTCCATTGATTTGTTCGGCGTGTCGCCGTGAGCGAAAAACTAAAAACTATGAAAACAATTTACAAATACAATTTACAAGTTACCGACAAACAGCAGATTGAACTTCCAAAAGAAGCCAAAATTTTGTGCGTTCAAGTCCAACACGGCGAACCGCAACTTTGGGCTGAAATTGACACCGCCGCAACGCTGGAGGCGCGAATGATTGAAATTTTCGGAACGGGGCATCCAATTTCGCAAGAAATAGGGCAAAGCCGCCGTTACATTTCAACATTCCAAATAGATAACGGTGCGTTCGTTTTTCACGCTTACGAATACACAGGCGTTTGAATTAACCGAGAAACGCCGAACTTTGTATTATACTGAATTAATTCTTTTTATACCGAATTGTTTATACTATACAAAATTTACTAAAGTCAATGAAAATAAGCCTTTTTCGGTTTGTTATTCTTTTTTTGGAGCTGATAAATAAGTCAGCATAAAAATTTAAGCGGAAATTTTAAGTTCTTCCATACACATCAAAATTCTCTTGTTTTTGCTTTCTTGTTTTATTCCGCATTTGGCTGAATCTCAAAGTTTTTAATCTCGATTGCCAACTCTCGTTCTAGTCGTTCTTTTTCCGCCGCCAGCGTTTGGCGTTCTTTGTTTATCTGTTCAAGCCGCGATTCCTGTTCGTTGGCTTTGGCGATGTAACGCGCAATGAGTTGTTTGGCTTCGGGCGTTTTCGCCAACGCTTCGATGTTTTCACGAAAACGCGCCTGGTCGGTGGTGATTTCTTCAATTTCAGTATCAAATGATGCCAATTTTGCGTTGATTTGATTGATTTGCATTCTGAGGTCAATCAATTTTGACAGTTTTGCGCGGGTTGTTTCGTCAATATATTTCTGCGAAACAAACAGTTCCACATCTTTCGGCGAAAGCGTCGAAAGCGTGTAGCTGTCTTTCATTCCCTGGTTTTCAGCAACGACGATTTCTTTTGTTTCAAATGGTTTTAGTTCAAGCCGAAAGCGATAAAAACGCGCCGTTGTAAAATCGGGTTTGGCGGAACTGTTCGCCAAAATCCAATTTTCGCGCACCGGATGTTCGATGTAGATAGTTTTGGCGCGGTCGGTTTGATTATTGATTTTGTAAATTTTTTTATCGGTGCGGAAATAGTGAATTTCAAAGATTCCTTTGACCGCTTTGACCAGTCGTGCCGGTTCGCGGTCTTCTTTTTTCTCAATCGTAACCAGCGTTCCCAAATCAAGCGCGAAAGAAATCAGCCGCTGCTCTTTCGGTTTCAGGCGTTCCATCAAAGCCTCGCCCGCATACGCATCGTGGTCAAGCACGGTCATCGAACCGCCTTCAAACGTCATTGCCGTAATGTTTTTGAGCAGAAGTCCGCTCATCGGACGCGGTTGGTTGTTTTCCGTGT
Source organism: Pyrinomonadaceae bacterium (assembly GCA_050998795.1). Taxonomy (GTDB): domain Bacteria; phylum Acidobacteriota; class Blastocatellia; order Pyrinomonadales; family Pyrinomonadaceae. Next base: position 24,256 of record JBPCPU010000065.1, on the reverse strand, counting down.
CTTCACGAAAAATCGAAACTCTTTCACCTTCCATTTTTGTCTGCACAATCGGAATCAAAGCCGAACGGTTGCGCGAAATCGTTACGGGTTGTTCGATTTTGTATTCAAACAAATCTCCGATTTCCGAGCCGCTTGCCGCCGTTTGTACGCCCGATTTTTCATTTATCAAAGCATCGCTGACGCCTGTATCTTTAAAGCCCGAAGAAACGATAAAGTTATTGTTTGCGCTTTCAAATTCGGATTTTGCAGGCGGTGGCGGTGGCGGTGGAGCATTTCCATTACCAGTTCCGCTGCCACTGCCACTGCCACTGCCGTTGCCTTCTCCATAGCCATCACTGCTTCCACTCTCCGGGTCATAAATCTGCGGCTGCAAATTCAAATCTTCGGGAATCGGCACAATCGGGCGGTAACGATAAAGCGGTTTTTGAATCGGTTGGATAAATGAAATCGGCGTTCCCGAAACAAGCGAAAGTTGGATATTCGTCCAATCTTCGTCGCTGACGTTATCAACAATCGCCCAACCTTGAAAAAACGGTTTGCCTTGTTCATCTAAAACAACGCGATAAGTGGTTTTCCAAATCGGCGCGGCAATCGTGTAACTGACAATCATTTCTCGTTGTCCGATTCCTTCGGATGTAACCGTAATAGTTTTTGCATCACGCCGACGTGCCGAAGCAGTCGCATTTGAAAATTCGTTCAAATCGCGTTTTGCGTCTTCATCGAGAAGTTTGACGGAACGAATTTCGTTTAATTCAAAACTCGAAATTTCGCCCGCTTCGGAAGCAATGACCAAAGCGTAATTGACAGGCAGAGAAGTTTCTTCTTCGTCTTTATTTTTAGAAACAATTTTGCGCTTTTCAACGGTCAAAATCGCGCCGGTCGTCGTTCCTTTGGTTGAAGTTACAAAAACCTTCGCGCCTTGAAGTTGTGCTAAAACTTCGGCAAGTCCGCCTTCGCCTTCTTCGGAATTTTCTGATTTCGATTCAACCGAAAAGGGAATTTCGGCGGTTCGTGCCGTTACAGGCTGCGAAGAATTATATGAAACCGCGCCGATTCTGCCTTGTCCCAAATCCAAAACGACCATTGATTTAAGAACATCGTCAACCTGCGATTGCTTAAACGACAGATTTACTTCGGCGTTTCCCGAAACAAAACCGCGTCTTTCGATATAAGCCACGCCGTTTGAATAAACAATCACGCGCTTTATCGGCAAAGTGTTTGAAATAGATTTATTTGTTTGTGTCGTTTCGATTTGTTTGGCTGCAACAACTCTTTTGTTTTTAGGAACTTGAGCCTGCACCGAAAAAGAACACACTAATACTATCGAGAGAAAAAGTTTAATTCTCATTTTTTGTTTCCTGTTTAAGATTGATTTTTTTTGAGCAGCTCAACGTAAAAGATGAGGTCAAACTCAAATAAGGTTGTATTGAGCAGAAAAAGAATTCACAATAAATAAAAATGACAGATGAATAAAAAAAATTACCCGTCATTACTTTTTACTTTTTACTTTTGCTTACTGTCTTCTTCGGCTTTGTATTTGTCGAGCTGCACTTTTAATTTTTTACATTCTTGAGCCATCTCTTTCGGGTCATTTTTATTTTCTTCGATACTTTTCTTTAACTCTTCTCGAATTGTATTTAGATAATATTCTCGAAAAGCCTTTGTAATGTAGTTGTCATCTTGGGTTTTGGTTTGGTCGGCAAAGAAATTCAACAATTCATCGCATTCGGGAACGCCGATTTTTTCTTCGCCGACTGTATTGTCAATAACTTTTTCAGATAATTCCTTATCTTTTGGGGTTGTTGAATTATCGTTACTCGATGAATCCGACAACGGATTGTAAAAACTACAGCCCAAAATTAAAGTCAGGAGAATCAAAATTGTAATTAAAAAAGCACTTTTATTTTTCATACTTCCTCATTCGCTGAAATTGTATAATTTATTTTGCTTAAAACTTATTACGCTTTTTCCAAATTAGCAAATTTTTCAACCAGTTTTTTTTGTCCGAAACCCGGAAAACTGATTGTCAGCTTCACGTTGTCGCCCGTTCCTTCGCGCCGCAAAACCAAACCTTTGCCGTATTTCGCGTGGCGAACGTGCGCTCCCGGAGCAAATCCGTCAATTTTGGATTTTGGGTTTTGGATTCCGGATTGGTCGGACGACAACGCCTTTAGCTTATCAAAGCCGGAAGGTTGTTTTAGACTCTCGACTCTCGACTCTCGACTCTCGACTTTCTTTTTGAAGAATTCGGCAATCGCGTCGGCATTATCGTAAGTTTTTCCGGTGTAAATTGTTTTCGGCTTTTCGTGGATTGTTTCGCCGCGCAAAGCCGTAACCGCTTTTTTGCTGTCTTTGACGGTCGAACTTCGCGCAAACGAAAGCCAACTTGAGCCGCGTGATAAATCTTCGATTAAATCGAGCGGCATTTCGTTCAAAAATTGCGAAGGTTCAGCGGTCATTTCCGAACCATAGACGCGGCGGCGCACCGCGTGTGTGATATAAAGCATTTTTTCGGCGCGGGTAATTGCGACATACGCCAGCCGTCTTTCTTCTTCGAGTTCATTCAGGTCATTTATTGAACGCGCGTGCGGAAAAATTCCGTCTTCCAAACCGACCAGAAATACAATCGGAAATTCCAGACCTTTTGCCGCGTGAACGGTCATCATCGTGACGGCGGCGTTGCGGTCAAATTTATCCGTGTCGGACGAAAGCGCGGCGTGGTCTATAAAATCGCGCAAACCTTCGGCTTCCTGCTTGTCGTAATCAACGGCGGCGTTGACGAGTTCTTCCAAATTTTCCAGCCGCGCGGCTGATTCGTCGGTATTTTCCGCCCGCAGCATATTCGCGTAACCGGTATCTTCGATTGCCGACATTACAACTTCCGTAACAGGTCTGTCAGAGTGTGATGCTTCACCGACTTTTGTTTGCAGATTTTCGATGAGTTTTTTGAAGGATTTTAAAGCATCTTTGGCTCGCGGTGTTAAATTTAGCGGATGCGCGTATTTTTCATCGGTGATAATCGCAATTGCTTCCCACAGCGAAACCTCGAAATCTTTGGCGCGAAAGGCGAGTTCGTCCAAACTCGTTTTGCCCAAACCGCGCGACGGCGTATTGATAACACGCTGTAAAGCGATGTCGTCAAACGGATTAAGCGCGAGTTTCAGATAAGCAATCGTGTCTTTGATTTCAGCGCGTTCGTAAAACGAAAATCCGCCGACAATGTTGTAATCAACTCTCTGCCGCCGCAATGCTTCTTCAAAAACGCGGGATTGGGCGTTTGTGCGGTAAAGAATCGCAATTTTATCTTTCGGGTTTTGGCGCAAATGGTCGTAAATTTTCGCCGCGACAAAACGACCTTCATTATCAGCGTCAAACGCCTGAAAATAAAAAATCTTCCCGCCGCCTTTGTTGTCCGTCCAGAGTTTTTTCTTTTTCCGCTGCGTGTTGTTTTGAATAACCGAATCGGCGATGTCGAGAATTGTTTGCGTTGAGCGGTAATTTTGTTCTAACGCAATTGTTTTTGCTTTCGGATAATGTTCTTCAAATTCCAAAATGTTGCGAATATCTGCTTCTCTGAATTTATAAATTGATTGGTCCGGGTCGCCGACGACGCAGATATTTTGTTGTTTTTCAGTCAGATATTTTATCAAAGCAAGCTGCAAAGGATTTGTGTCCTGATATTCGTCAACCAAAATATATTTGAATCTGTTGTTGTATTTTTCGCGGATTTCGGGAACTTTTCTGAGAAGTTTGACGGTTTTTATCAGCAAATCATCAAAATCGAGCGCGTTGGAGTTGTTCAGACGTTCTTCATACATTTTATAAACACGCGCAATCGCGGCGCGTTTTTCGTCCGTATATTCAACATTTGAAGCATACATTTCAAAATCTTCGCCGCGATTTTTCGATGAACTTATCGCATTTTTGACAAGGCGCGGCGCAAGCTGCTTGTCATCCAAGCCGATGTCTTTGATGCAAGCCTTGATGACTTTTAGCGAATCATCCGTGTCATAAATCGTAAAAGATTTTGTGTAACCTTCCTGCAATTGCTCGACGTCCTGGCGCAAAATCCGCACGCAAAGACTGTGAAAAGTGGAAATAAGCGGCGCAGACTGCAATTTCTGCCCTTTTAAAAGCGTTTCGACGCGCTCCCGCATTTCGCCCGCCGCTTTGTTGGTAAAAGTAACGGCTAAAATGTTATACGGCGGAACGCCTTTTTCGGCAATCAAGTAAGCGATGCGAAGCGTAATAACCCGAGTTTTTCCCGAACCTGCGCCCGCCAGAACGAGAAGTGCGCCTTCGGTTTCCTGAACGGCTTTGAGTTGCTGCGGATTTAGCGATTGTAAAATTTCCATAATTTTTAGTGAAGGTTTATGTTAAATCTTTGATTGGGAAGCGTCAAAGGCGGAATTTTCTTGACACCAATTTCTCAAAATGAGAGATTAAATAGAGAATAATTACCTTATCTTCGGAAAGTGAGTTCCCAAAGAACCGATTCTACAAAAAATATGACAATAAACAATGCACATAATTACAAAAAGAACATTACGGAAATTCTGGGAAAAACATCCCGAAGCCGAAAATCCGCTTCGTTCTTGGTATAAAGTTGCCGACAAAACTGATTGGGAAAACATGGTTGATGTCAGAAAAGATTTTCCACACGCGGATTTTGCCGGTATTTGCACGATATTTAACATTGGCGGAAATAAATATCGGTTGATTACGAAAATTTCTTATCGCACCAGGAAAATTTTTGTGCGTTTTGTTCTAACTCACGCTGAGTATAATAAAGGAATCTATAAAAATGACTGTGAATGTTAATAATGAAAAATATGGTAGTTTATTAGTCAGCATTTTGCCGTCTGTCATTACGAATGATGAAGAACTGGAACGGCTTACGCAAGAAGTTGACCGACTCATTACGAAAGATATTAAACAGGGAAGTTTAAGCCCGGAAGAAGATAAATTGCTTGAACTTTTAAGTGTTTTGATTGAAGAATATGAAGATAAGCATTATCCGATTCCTGATGCCTCGCCAAATGAAATTCTTAAATTTTTGATGGAAGAAAATGATTTGCGACAGAAAGACTTATTGCCGATTTTCGGCTCAAGTGGAATAACTTCCGAAGTCGTTAATGGTAAACGCTCAATCAGCAAAGAACAGGCAAAGAAATTAGCGGAATTTTTTAAGGTTTCGGTCGAACTTTTTATTTAATCAAATTCTGAATTTCCTTAAACTGCTCGTGCCGCGAGTCACGCATCAATTCAAAAAGCGCCATTTCAACGCACGACGGAATACAGCCATTTATCCGCATTTTTGCCAAAGCAGTTTCTTTATCCCGGCTGAAGCGCGAACTGACACAATCCTCTAAAATGTGAACTTCAAAACCTTCATTCAATAAATCGTGCGCGGTTTGGTTAATGCAAACGTGCGTTTCAAGCCCGCACAAAACAATTTGGCTCGCTCCCGTTTCACGCAATTTTTCCATAAACGAACTCGCGCCGCACGAACTAAACGCCGTTTTCTCGACAAATTCAAATTCCGGCGGCATCGAAAAAAGAATTTCTTCAGCCGTTCTGCCCAAACCTTTCGGATATTGTTCGGTTACGATAACCGGCAAATCTAGAATCTGAAAACCGCGCACGGCGATTGAAATTCGCGCCGCGATTTGCGCGAAATCGTTTATCGGAAAGCGAAATGCTTCCTGCAAATCAACCACGACAAGCACGGTTTTATCTTTGTTCAAAACTTTCGGATGCGGCATAATTTAATTTTGGATTTTAGATTTTGGATTTTGGATTTTTTTTTCGATTCGCTTTTGCTTTTCAGCCATTTCTTTTTTGTAGGTGCGGAAGAAAAAATAAACCGCTACGCCGCAAATAATAAAAATTAAAATCATCATCGCGGCGATAAAATAAATTTCGGCTAGTGCGGAATTTGACATATAATCAAGTTTAGCTTAATTATTTAGAACTAATCAAAGAAACAGGTATGAATCTGGCGGAAATAAATATCTATCCGATAAAATCTTTGGGCGGAATTTCGCTCGATAAATCTGTGGTCGAAGAACGCGGTTTGCGGTTTGACCGCCGTTGGATGCTGGTTGACGGGAAAAATCAGTTTTTAACGCAGCGTGAATTTCCGAAAATGGCGACAATCAGTGTAAAAATTTCAGAAAATAATTTGCGCGTTTCGATAAACGGCAAAGAAAATACCATTTCATTTGAGCCGGACACGACAGAAACGGCAAGCGTGAAAGTTTGGAGCAGTCGCTGTCGCGCCGAAGTCTACGAAAACGAAATAAATGACTGGTTCAGTGATGTTTTGCAGACAAACTGCAAACTCGTTTTGATGCCGGAAGATACGCGCCGAAAGGTTAATCCGATTTACGCCGTGAACAAATTTAAAGATGTTGTCAGTTTTGCCGACGGTTATCCGTTTCTTTTAATTGGTGAAAATTCCTTGAATGATTTGAACTCACGGCTTGCAAATCCGTTGCCGATGAATCGTTTTCGTCCGAATTTTGTTGTTTCCGGCGCAGAAGCGTTCGCCGAAGATAATTGGAAAAAAATCAGAATCGGAAAAGCTATTTTTCATATCGTCAAACCCTGCGACCGTTGCGTAATGACGACAATTAACCAACAAACCGGCGTTTCCGACGGCAAAGAACCTTTGAAAACTCTCGCTTCATTTCGACTAAAACGACAAAAAATTCTTTTCGGGCAAAATTTGATTGCTGAAAGTTTTGCGGAAGAAATAAAAGTCGGCGATGGAATCGAGGTAATCGAAGCAAAAAATTAACGCGCCCGCCGCGCAATCAAGCGTTTCGGTGTTTTTGTCGGTTCTTGATATGCAGCAACTCGTTTGGAAAGCGTATTTCGGTGAATGCCCAGAATTTCAGAAGTTTTCAGCAGATGATGGTCGCAACGCTTCAACGCATTTTGAATATAAACCTTTTCAAATTCAGCCATCGCTTCGTTAAGCAGAATCTGCCCGTCAAGCATTTCATCAATCAAATTTTCTATTCGCTCGCGTAATTGCATAATTTTATTCAATGACGAATGACGAATGACGAATTACGCTTTTAATTCGTAATTCGTCATTCGTCATTCGTAATTATTACAAGTTCTTTCCTGTTAAAATTCGATAAGCCTCTAAATAACGGGCGGTGGTTGCTTCGATAATTTCGTTTGGCAGCGCGGGTGCGGGCGGTTGTTTGTTCCAATCCAAAGTTTCCAGATAATCGCGGACAAATTGTTTATCGAAAGACGCTTGTGATTTTCCCGGCGCGTAAGTTTGAGCCGACCAAAAGCGTGAAGAATCAGGCGTTAAAACTTCGTCAATCAGCAAAATTTTTCCGTCTTCGTCCAAGCCGAATTCAAATTTCGTGTCGGCGATGATTATTCCGCGAGTCAGAGCATAATCGCTTGCCTTTTGATAAATTTCAAGCGAAAGCGACTTCAATTTTTGGGCTGTTTGGATGCCGACTATCCTTACAAATTCGAGTTCGTCAATATTTTCGTCGTGTCCGGTTTCCGCTTTGGTCGCGGGCGTGAAAATCGGCTGCGGAATTTTGCTGCAATGTTCCAGATTCGGCGACAATTCGTGTCCGCAAACTTTGCCCGTCGCCTGATAATCCTTCCAGCCCGAACCTTCCAAATATCCGCGCACAACGCATTCAACCGGAAAAACTTCCGTTTTTTTTACCAGCATTGAACGCCCGCGCAGTTCTTCGTTTTGCCGGACAATTGCGGGCATATCTTCAAAATCAACAGTTATTAAATGATTTTTAGTAACTTCCCGTAAATGCTCAAACCAAAATTCAGAAAGTGCGGTTAAAACTGCGCCTTTACGGGGAATCGGTGTCGGCATCACACAGTCAAAGGCAGAAATTCGGTCGGTTGCGACCAGTAATAATTGTTTTTCTCCAAATTTATACACATCACGCACTTTGCCGCGGTGAATAAGCGGCAAACCCGAAATGCTAGTTTCAGAAACCGTTTTGACTGCCATCATATTAATTTCTTTGGATTTGAAAATTTTGAATATGCTAACTTTATTACGAAATTTATTTTTGGTAAAGGTCGGGAATCAAAAATTTTCGATGGAAAAAGTAATTTGCAAAAAAATGTTAAAATCAATAAACAATTTTAAAAATTAGATGACATTAGCCGTATAATTGTGCATAATGTTTAGTGTCGGTTTTAAACTGATGTGTCTTTCACAAATTCCAACAATAATTCAGGTTGAAACTTTACGCATCTCTTACTCTGAACACGCCTTTAATTTAAGTTTGAAAAATAGCTATGAGCAATATGTTAATAAGAAATAATCTACAAATGCGCGAGATAAAATATCGGTTAGTAAATTTTGCAATCATTGTTTTGTCCGCGACGGTTAAAGTTTGGGCGCAAATGCCTTCCGTGCCGGTGCCGTCGCCGGACGAAGAAATTGCGGCAGATGATTTTTGGTGGTGGTATCCTGCGCTTTTTGTTTTAGTTCTCGGGTTAGCCGGAGCAATTTTTTGGCGGTTTAAAAATAAAAAAGCCGGAAAAAAAGCAGTAAGAAAAGCGGCAAGTAAAAATAAGAAATCATCTCAAGTTGAAAATTCCTGGGAAATTACTTCGATTGATTCAAATAAGGAACTCGAATGGCTCAGAAAAAACCATAAAATTATGGGTGCAAGAGGCAATAAAAAATCATCTGTCAAGCGGCAACCGCAAAATATTCCGGCAACGGAAGTTCCTTCACAAAAGAGCGGTGAAACGGATTCGATGTTTATGCCGATTTTATCTATCAATGAACTTAAATTTGCCAGACCTTTTGAAAAATTACCGATTTCAAATGACCCGGCATTGTTAAGCGCAATCGAACAAACACAAGATGAATTTGAAGAAGATGAAGCAGTGCGCGAACTTGCCGTCAGGATTTTGAACGCCTTCAAAACCCGCAATTCGGTTGAAGCTCTATCGCAGGTTGCACTTTATGATTTGTCGGCAAATTTACGCTCGAAAGCGGTAACGATTTTGTCCGACTTTAACCACGAATCTGTTTTCGCTACGATTTTACTGGCTTGCGCCGACCCGACGCGCGAAGTGCGGGCGGCGGCGGCACGCGGTTTAACTCGTTTGAGTTGTGACCGCGCCGATGCCTGGACGCGGATTATGGAAACCGAAGAAGAAGGCAGAGTGGTGCAGGCGGCGCGGGCGGCGATAGAAGGCGATATGGTCAAAAGTTCTTTTAGCCGGCTGGTGCATCCTGACAGCAAATTTGCCTATGAAGGCTTTGCCTTGCTTGCTTTGCTCATCAAGGCGAACGAAACGGAGGCGATTTTTAACGCTTTGGAAAACCACGAAGATATAAATGTGCGGAGAGCGATTTTGCACGTTATTAAAGTAACAAGAAATCAGAAGGCTTTGGAAGGACTTTATTCGCTGCTGGAACGAAATAATCTGCCGCTTGAATTGCAGGAAGAGGTTGATAAAACGATTGAAGAAATCGGTTTTGTAACAGTTTAATGTCAGTAAAATTCTGAAAGTTATTTCAAAAAAATTGTAAAGTTAGCCTCGTGCATTTGCGCCTTATTCACGCTAAAATTTATGAATGCAATTTAAATTAGTTTCGGATAACGAGCCGAAAGGCGACCAACCGCAAGCAATTTCTCAGCTTGTCAACGAATTAAATAAACACACAAAAGACCAGGTTTTATTGGGAATAACGGGGAGCGGAAAAACTTTTACGATTGCCAATGTGATTCAGGAAGTTCAGCGTCCGGCACTTGTTTTAGCACATAACAAAACTCTTGCCGCGCAGCTTTATCAGGAATTCAAGACATTTTTCCCCGAAAACGCCGTCGAGTATTTTGTTTCGTATTACGACTATTATCAGCCCGAAGCATACGTTCCCGCGGCTGATTTATATATCGAAAAGGAAGCGACGGTGAACGAGGAAATTGACCGTTTGAGGTTGTCGGCGACACGCGCACTTTTTGAACGCCGTGATGTAATTGTCGTTGCGTCGGTTTCCTGTATTTACGGTTTGGGCGACCCGGACGCTTATTTCGGGATGATTTTTTTTGTCGAACCCGGACAAAAATTGGGGCGCGACGAATTCTTGAAGGAACTTGTCAATTTGCAGTATGAACGCTCGCACATCGAATTTGAGCGTGGAACATTTCGGGTGCGCGGCGACGTCGTGGAAGTTTATCCGTCTTATCAAGACCGGGCGTATCGCATCGAATTTTGGGGCGATGAAATTGACGGAGTTTATACAATTGACCCGCTTCTCGGCGAAGTTATCACAAAACACGAATCCCGCCTGCCGATTTATCCGAAAACTCATTATGTAATGTCGAAACCGACAATAAAACGCGCTCTCATAACTATCAAGGACGAACTCGTTTGGTGGGAAGAAGAGTTAATCAAACAAGGCAAAATCGTTGAGTCGCAAAGGCTGCATCAGCGCACAATGTATGACCTTGAAATGATAAAAGAAATGGGTTTTTGTCGCGGCATCGAAAACTATTCGCGGCATCTGACGGGAAAACCGGCGGGTTCGCCGCCGCCGACGCTGCTCGATTATCTTCACGAAGACACGATTATGGTGCTTGACGAATCGCATCAGACAGTTCCGCAACTCGGCGCGATGTATAAAGGCGACCGTTCGCGCAAAGGAAATCTGGTTGAATACGGGTTTCGCCTGCCTTCGGCGATGGATAATCGCCCGTTGAACTTTGAAGAATTTAACCGGCGTATCGGTCAGACAATTTATGTTTCCGCCACGCCGGGAAATTACGAACTTGAAAGAACAGACGGTGAAATTATCGAGCAAGTGATTCGTCCGACCGGTTTGCTCGACCCGATTGTCGAAGTGCGTCCGGTCAAAGGTCAGATTGATGATTTGTTGGAAGAATGCCGCGTTAGAGCCGAAAGAAATGAAAGAGTTTTAGTAACGACTCTGACCAAGAAAATGTCGGAAAGTTTGACCGAATACTTTGCGGAAGTCGGTGTCAAAGTCCAATATCTTCATTCGGATATTGTGACATTGGAAAGAATCAAAATTCTGCGGAATTTAAGACGCGGCGAATTTGATGTTTTGGTCGGTATCAATCTTTTGCGTGAAGGTTTGGATTTGCCCGAAGTTTCCCTGGTCGCAATTCTCGATGCCGACAAGGAAGGCTTTTTGCGAAGCGAGCGAAGTTTGATTCAGACCATCGGACGCGCCGCCCGAAACTCCGACGGCAAAGCGATTTTATATGCCGATAAAATCACCAAATCAATGAAATACGCGATTGACGAAACGGCGCGACGGCGCAAATTGCAAGAAAAATATAACGAAGAACACGGCATCACGCCGACAACGATTGTTAAATCAATCGAAGCGACTTTGGTAACGGCTTATGAAGCGGATTATTTCAAAATCCCGCTTGAAATCGAAAAGTATGAAGACTATTCGCCGAAACAATTAAAGGAAACAATCTCGCAGCTCGAAGCCGATATGCGGCAGGCGGCGCGGGAAATGAAGTTTGAACAAGCGGCGGAAATCCGCGATAGAATCAACTATATGCGGGAAAGACAGCTTCAACTTTCCTGATTAAACTATGAACAGGACTTTCTCAAAAACAGGAAAACAGACCGCGGACGGGCGCGGATTTGGCGGGTTTGCGCTGATTTTATTTGATTAAAATATCCGTCTTTATCCGCTTAATCAGCGTCATCCGCGGTCTATTCCTAATTTTCCTTTTTCTTTAAACAAACGCTTTTCCTAAAAATGAGAAAGTCCTGAAATTAAATCACAGAAGCTCATTCTAGGGTTCACTTCTAATTTCATTAGTTAATTTTTTATTTTTTATATTTTCTTCTAGCTGACTCATTTCAGTAAATATGCAATTTATTAATCCGCCAATCAGGATGACCAGTGATGTCAGATAAAGCCACAGCATTAGAATAATTACCGCGCCGAGCGAACCGTAAGTTTTGTCGTAACTGTTGAAATAGTGCAAATAAAGACGGAATCCGCCCGAGAGAATGAGCCACAAAACAATGCCGACAATTGCTCCCGGCGTTACCCAGTACCACTTTAAAGGCGAGTGATTTGGTATGTAATTGTAAAGCAAATCAAAAACGATGAGCAGCAAAATAAAGACTGCAGCCCATTGAATAAGAACAAGGACAAAAGGCGCGGGAACAGGTAGTGAAAATGTGGTTAAGGCAAAAGAAACAAATTTCCAACCGTAAAAAACAATCGCCAGAGCAATGGAAATGAGAATTTCTATAACTACGGTAAAGGCTAATGAAAGAAGTTTTGTTTTCCACCAGTCGCGTGTTTCTATTAAACTATAAACCGAATTGAGCGCGATACGGATGCTGTCAACTCCTGCCGAAGCCGACCACAGCGCGATAAAAAAACCGATAGTCAATTTTCCGCCGGAACTGTTTTCCGTAACTTCTTTAATCGTTGTCCGCACTAAATGGAAAGCTGAATACGGCATAACTTGCCGCAAATAATAAAAAAGTTCGCCTTGCAAATCATCAGTCGAACTTAAAACCATACCGAATAAAGTAATTAAAAAAAGCAAAAGCGGGAAAAGCGAAAAAGAAAAATAAAACGCAACCTGTGCCGCGCTGCTCAAAATATCTTCTTCATACACTTTGTCGTAAAGTCTGGAAAAAAATACCTTAAATTGAAAGTCTTTAAAAATCATTAAATTATATGGGAAATTTAACTTGCCGCTCGCAGAATTTCGGGCTTATCTTTCACTAATTTTTTTAATTCGTAGAGCTTCATCAATGCCTCGACCGGCGACAGCGCATCGGTATCAATTTCCGACAGCTTTCTTTCAATTTCGCTTGCCTTTGGCGATTGTAAATCCGATGCCTTTTTTCCGCCGGTTTCCTTGTCATATTTCAAAAGAAGTTGTTCCGCCCGCCGCACGACGGGTTTCGGCAAACCCGCGAGTTTGGCAACATAAACGCCGTAACTTTTTAGTGCCGTGCCTTTTTCTATTTTATATTTGAAGGTTAGTGTAGCGTCTTTTTCTTCGATTACAAAATAAAAATTTTCAAGGCGCGGCAGAAGTTCTTCAAGTTCGGCGAGTTCGTGATAATGCGTGGCGAAAAGTGTGCGCGTCTTTAGTTTCGGATGATTATGGATAAATTCCAGAACGGAACGCGCCACCGCCAAACCGTCGTAAGTCGAAGTTCCGCGTCCCAATTCATCCAATAAAATCAGACTGTTCGGCGAAGCGTGATGAAGAATTTCGGCGGTTTCAATCATTTCCGTCATAAATGTTGATTCGCCGCTTCCGATACGGTCGTAAAGTCCGATGCGCGTGAAAATTCGGTCGCAAATTCCGATAACGGCTTCGTCAGCCGGAACGAAACTGCCAATTTGCGCGAGCAAAACAATCAGAGCGATTTGCCGCAAATAAGTTGATTTGCCCGAAGCGTTCGGACCTGTTATCAAAGCAATTTGCGGCGCGCCGTTGCCGCCCAAAGCCGCGTCGTTAGGAATAAAATCAGTCGGGAGTCGGGAGTCGAGAGTCGAGAGAAAATCCGATTGACTCTCGACTCCCAACTCTTGACTGATTTTCTCAATCACGGCGTGTCGTCCGTTTTTTATTCGCAGAAGGGAAGTTTCATTAACCGTCGGACGCGAATAATTATTAGTGTCGGCAACTTCAGCGAGCGAACAAATCGCATCGAGATACGCAATTGTCGAAGCCGAGAGCAGAATTTCGGGACGATGCCTGCCGACTTCCGCGCAAATTTGGCGAAACAAACTGTTTTCGAGTTCCGAGATTCTTTCCTGAGCGTGAATCACTAACGATTCGTGTTCTTTTAATTCCAGCGTGATATATCTTTCCGACGGAATAAGAGTTTGTTTGCGGCTGTAATCATCAGGAACAAGATGCAAATTCGGTTTAGTAACTTCGATGTAATAACCGAAAACCTTGTTAAATCCGACGCGCAGAGATTTAATTCCCGTTCTTTCACGCTCGCGTTTTTCCATTTCCGCCAAAAAACTTTTGCCGTCTTTCAAGGTTTGGCGAAGTTTGTCCAAATCTTCGGAAAAACCTGTTTGAATAATTCCTGTTTGTTCGTTATAACGAGAGGGAAGTTCTTCAAAAATTCCGCTTTCGATAAGTTTTGCAGTTTCCAAACATTCCGGCAAATGCGTTAAAATCTGCCCGAAACGAATCACGTCATTTCGCAAAATGTTTTTTATTTTCAGAATCAATTCCAGACTTTTGCCGAATGCGCGGAGTTCGTACGCCGAAATATAATTTGCTTTGGCGCGGCTCGAAAGACGTTCCAAATCTTTGATGTTCGAAAGAATTTCCCTTATTTTTTCGCGTTCTTCCGGGTTTTCCTTAAACCACGCAAGATGTTCCTGACGGCGATAAATTTCCGCGCAGTCGAGCAGCGGCTGACGCAGCCACTTTCGCAAAAGTCTTCCGCCCATCGCTGTTTTCGTGCGGTCAATCACAGACAAAAGACTCGCGCCCGAAGAACTTTCAAAAATCTCCAGACTTCGCAAAGTATTGCCGTCAAGCAGCATAAACTCGCTGAAATCATAACTCGTCAACCGCGTCAGTTGTTCTGCGGTTTCACCTTGCGTAATGTGCAGATAAGCAATTAATGCGCCCGCTGCCGAAACCGCCAAAGGCAAATTTTCAAGCCCGAATGGTTGGAGCGTTTTGGTATGAAAATGTTGAAAAAGGGTTTTACGGGCGTTTCCAAAAGCAAATATCTCCGCGTCTAACTTTGTAACAAATTGCGGCAAATCCCGATTACTGAAAGTTTCCTGAGTTTCCGCGATGATAATTTCGGCTGGCGAAAGACGATGCAATTCGCTTAAAGCATCTTTATTTTCGATTTCCGTCGCCGCAAAATCGCCCGTCGTGATGTCGGCATATGCAATTCCGGCGCGTTGCCCGTCGCTGAAAAACGAAACCAGATAATTATTTGATTTGCTGTCGAGAAGCTGCGGTTCGATCACCGTTCCTGCCGTAACCGTGCGGACGACTTCGCGTTGAATCAATCTTTTACCATCAACACCTTTGATAGGAACACTCGACGTTTGTTCGCAGATTGCGACGCGATGACCGCGAGAAATAAGCGTGGCAAGATGTTTTTCGAGAACATAATGCGGAATTCCCGCCAGCGGCACACGCATATTTTTGCCCATCGGCTTTGAGGTCAGAGCAATATCGAGTTCACGCGACAACAATCTTGCATCGTCGTCAAAGGCTTCGTAAAAATCGCCCAAACGAAAAAGCAAAATCGCATCCTGGTGTTTTGCTTTGATTTCGAGATATTGCCGCCGAATCGGGGTTTCGTCTTTCATTAAAATTTTAAAAACCGGGAGCGCGGGCATCCTGCCCGCAATGAATGCAAAGCGTTCAAAATAGCTTTGTCGAAATTCAATATTGAGTTTAGTTAAAACATTTACGTCGCGCAAGCGACGTTGACGGGCAGGATGCCCGCGCTCCCGGCACTATTTTAGCAGAAACTCTTTAATAATTTCAGCAATGTTTTTAAGGTTTTGGTGAACTTGTTTGATTTGAGCAAAGGTTAAAATCGTGACGACGGTTTCTATATCCTGAAATTCACGACTCAAGGATTTGCGGGCGCGGTTCAAATCTCTTTCGGATGTAATCACGAGAAACGGTTTTGTTCGCTGCGCCTGGTAAGCGCGTTTGAGTTTGGCAAAAGCGGAATCAATATTGCCCTTGCTTTGCACTTCAAAAATGTGAGAAAGCCGTTGACTTTTCGCGGTTTCGCGCCAGATTACATCGTAAAATTCAAATTCTGTTTCGGCGTAAAAACCCAAACATTCGCCGATTTCCATCAACATCGCTTGTATATTTGTGTGTGATAAATTTTTTGTTTGAGAAATTGTTAAGGTAAAACCTGAAGTTTCTTTTGCTGCTTCATTTTTACCTCTTTCAGTTATCGTCCAATTTCCGCGCTCGCGTTCGATAAGATTTTGTTCGTCTAAAATTTTTCCGGCTTTCTGAACAGCATTGCGCCACGATTTATTTCTTCCGTTTTTAATTTCGCTGATTTCCTTTTCGGAAAGCTGCGGAAAATAAGCAGGCAGTCTTTCATACAAAAAACGCAGATTATCCGTTCCGCCGGTGGCGACGAGTTCTTGCAGAATCGGTATTTCGATTGATGAAACTTTTGGAATCGGCACTAAATAATTCGCTCGAATTTGCTGAAATTTTTACCTGTTATATCGGTTTTTAATTCGTCAAGTAAATTTGTCAAACGGCTTTTTGTTATTTCCGTCACCTTTTTAGAATTAAAGTCGCCGCCGGTTTTAAGAAATTCGGGCGAACCGATTTTGACAAAAATTTGCGGCTTAAATTCGCCCAAAAATTCATAACGCATCGCCAACGGAACAACAAAAACTTCGCCGATTTTCTCGATAATTCTCGACAAACCATTATAAAATTTCAATGGTCGCGCATCATTCGGCAAAATCTCGCCTTGCGGAAATATCCAAAGCGTCCGGTCTGTTTTTTTCAACAGGTTCACGGCATAATTTATGCTTTCAACCGCTTTACGCGGATTTTCGCGCACAACCGAAAATGCGCCGAGTTTGCGAAAAAGAAAAAGTTTTTTCAATTGCTTTTCTTCCATCATCATAAACGAATCGAGTTTAGTCTTTCTGGAAATTTCAAAAGCGGCAAGTCCGTCCCACCAACTCGAATGATTTGCATAAATTATAAGCGGCATTTCAGCGTTTTTTTCTCGAAGAAAATCCAAACCTGAAACTTGAAGAGAATGAAAGCGGCGTTTTAATAAATTACGATTATAGATTGAAAAAATCGTTTCAAACCACGCGCTTTTTTTAGCTTCCAACATATTTTCGTGTTACGCGCCGATTTATTCCGCAGGTTATTTCGTATGAAATTGTATCGTTCAATTTTGCTAATTCTTCCGCCGTTATTTTTAATCCATTTTGTTCACCAATCAAAATAACTTCATCATTTACTTTAACATCTTGAACATCGGTTACGTCTAAAATCGTCCAATCCATCGAAACTATGCCGACGACGGGAACAAAAACACCATTAACAATTGCCCGCCCGCGATTGGAAAAAGAACGCCGGTAACCATCGTGATAACCGATAGGAACGGTTGCAATGATAGAATCTCTTTTAGTTCTAAAAGTCCGGCTATAACCTAAAGTTTCGCTTTTCGGAACTTTTTTAAGATACGAAATGCGCGTGTGCAACGACATTACAGCGCGAAGTTCAGGCTTTTCAATTCCTTTCGGCAACACATCATCGCCCAAACCATACAAAACTCCACCCAAACGCACTAAATTATTGCGTGCGTTTTTATGCGCGATTGCTCCCGGCGAATTGGCTAAATCCTTATATTTCGGATAAAAACCATTTTCTTCAAAAATTGAAATTACTTCATTAAACCGCTTTATCTGCATTTCCGTAAAATCATTTTCCGATAAATTATCCGCCGCCGCAAAGTGCGTCATAATTCCTTCGACGCGCAAACTATTAAATTGCTTCAAACCTTCAACAAACACTTTAACTTCATCAAAGCGTATACCGATTCTGCCCATTCCCGTATCAACTTTGACGTGAATATCAGCTATCAAACCTTTCTCACTTGCGGCTCGATTAAATTTTTCCGCAATTTCCAATTGATAAATAACCGGCGTTAAATTGTGTTCCAATAAAAGTTTTTCCTG
Organism: Pyrinomonadaceae bacterium; assembly: GCA_050998795.1. GTDB lineage: Bacteria > Acidobacteriota > Blastocatellia > Pyrinomonadales > Pyrinomonadaceae. Next base: position 6,531 of record JBPCPU010000065.1, on the reverse strand, counting down.
ACCCGACCAAAAACTTCCCAAACAAAGAATCGGATTTTTTATCCCGCTTTCACGCAACTCCAAACCTTCTTCCGGCAACGCCACACCAAACCAATTAATTCCTCTTTTCTCTAGCCGCCGCGCACATTCAATCGCGCCGTGTCCGTAACCGTCGGCTTTGACAATCGCCATATATTTGATGTTTTGTCCGATAAAATCTTTAACCGAATGGAAATTAAAGGCGAGATTGTCGAGATGAATTTCCGCCCAAGTCGGACGTTGTGCGTTAAAAGATGGCATAAAGAAACTAAATTGCTGTTTTAGCTTAGAGATTACTTTAACTGTCGGGTTGCCGACGGTTAAAGTAATCTCTAACTAAGCACACAACAGTAAAAAAGGGTTTGTTAGAATCCAGATTATGAAAAGAAAAAAACAAACCCCCGACGCTTTAGAACAAGCCTTGCAACTAAGAATACAAGGAACGAGACACACCATCAAGTTTATCAGCGGATTTGTTCTGGCGACGCTTAAAAGTGCAAAATTCAAACCCGGCAAAAATCGCCGTGGCATTTGAAACAAGTGTTAATTATTCATTTTACTTCGCCTTCGGATGCGGCGGCGGCTTGTTGTGGTAGAATTCGGCTCAAAGCCGCGACCGGCTTGGCAAAAATCGGCAACGGATTTAGTTCGCGTTCACGCAAAAGATGATAGGTCAAAAAAAGCTGCGTCAAGGCAAGCGGATGACTGTGCCGCGTTTCGTTGTCCGCTTGATAATTTCCGAATTGTTCGGAAGGAAGTCGAATTTTGTTTGGCAGATGTTCCCAAATTGTTTTGGCGAGTTTGTCGGCGTGTTCCGCCGTTACATTGCCGTCAATTTCCAAAATGTCCACGGGTTTTCCGGTGTCGCGTCCCAAAGTCATCCGAATTCCGGCTTCCTCACTATCTTTGTCGTCAAAAAGATACGAAATATCCGGGTGATGAATCGTCGGGCGCAAGATAAGACGAACATTAAGATTTCCGTTGATATCTTCGGCTGAAACGCCTTCGGGCGGAAAAAATTCAACAATGATGTCGGCAAATTCGCGTTGCGGATGAATAAAATCACGCGAATCGTCTTCACGCGCCGTCAATTCTTTGATAACTTGTTCCGCTTTGTAACCGCGTTTGGTACAATCGCGCTTGATTTTCCAAACGCGGCGCACGTCTTCCGGCGGACTGAGATAAACTTTGACGTCATAAAAACGACGCATCACCGGCGTTAAATAGCCCAAAAGACCTTTGGAAATAACGATTTCCTTCGGCTGCAAATATTCGGGGCGGATGAGCGTTCCGTTTGAATGGTCATAAACCGGTTTCAAAATCGGCTGTCCGTAATGAAGGCGTTCGAGATGTAATTCTATAATGTCAATGTAATTGCAATCGGGATGAAGCGCGGTGATTTTATGTTCCGCCCGTTCAACGCGGTCATATTTGTGATAATCATCCGTGCAAATTTTCGTTACCACGTCATTGCCGAGAAGCTGCGCCAAGCCGCCCGTTAAAGTTGTTTTTCCCGCCGCGCTGTCGCCGACAATTCCCAATACAATTGGTCTTCTGTTCATCTTTTTTTTCTCAGACTTTTTAATCAATTCCGCCTTGAAAAACGCGGCTTTTTCTGACATCTGCTTCATCAATTCTTTTCAATTCGTTTTCATCAATCAGACCGCCCGTTTCGATTAAACGATTTGCCTGTCGCAGTCTGATTCGGTCAAGCGCGTTGCGAACGCTTCGCGCATTGGCAAATTGGGCTTGTTGTTGTCTCAGTTCCAGATATTCCGCAAAAGCTGTTTTCGAGTTTTCGTCGAAATAATACATCTGCTTTTCCAACATCATTTCACCGATTTGCATTAATTCTTCCGTTGAGTAATCGGGAAAATCTATGTGATGAGCAATGCGGGAACGAAAACCCGCGTTAGCCTGAAAAAACACCTCCATTTTTTCTTTGTAGCCCGCCATAATGACAACTAAATCATCGCGTTGGTTTTCCATTACCTGAAGCAGCATCTCGATTGCTTCCGGTCCGTAATCGCGTTCATTTTCGGGACGATACAGATAATATGCTTCGTCAATAAACAACACGCCGCCCATCGCTTTTTTGACTATTTCTTTGGTTTTCGGCGCAGTATGCCCGACGTATTGCCCGACCAAATCATCGCGGGTTGCCGCGATGACGTGACCTTTCCTCACATAACCTAAACGATGCAGCATTTCCGCCATCTTCAAAGCCACGGTTGTTTTTCCCGTCCCCGGTTTTCCCGTAAAACTCATATGTAAAGTCGGAGTTTCCGCCGTCAATTCCAACTGCTTTCGCAAACGCTCGATGAGAAGGAGCGAAGCGATTTCACGAATCCGGTTTTTGACGGGTTTCAAGCCGACGAGTTCGAGTTCGAGTTCGTCGAGAACTTCCGTTACGTGCGATTCTTTCAACTCGGCATCGAGGTCAATCGCGTTTTCTTTTTGTATGGCAATTTCGGTCATTGTTCGGAAAAGTCAGTAGCGTCGGCGTTAGCCGATGCGTAGAGTTTGACGCATCGGCTAACGCCGACGCTACTGACACCTTCATTAGTGCTAATCTGTGGTTGCAAGTTTTTACTGCCTACTGCAACTGCCTACTGCTAACTGACATAACGCTTGCCTTCGGGGTTTTCCGTCGCGTAACTCCGAATCGTGTAACGCTGAGTTCTTCCTTTTCCCTCTTCGCGCAGCAGCCCGAAACCTTCTTCGTTTGACGGGCGATTCACGATAAACGAAATCGCCGTCGTTTCGCGTCCGCGTGAAGAATCGAAAGCATTTATTTTGATGTAATGATCGGGAAACGCTTTGCGGCAGGCATTTAATTCGAGCATAATTGCCGCCGCGTCGTGAATATCGAACATCGGCAAATCCCACATTTCCCAAAAAATGTTTCGCGGATGCGGGTCGTCGGAATATTCAAGATTGATTGCCCAGCCTTTGCCGAGACAATATTCGATTTGTTTGACAATTTCCGCGTCCGTCAAATCGGGTAAAAATGAAAATGCTCCTTGTGTTACTCTCATAATTTCTCCTCAAATTAAGCCGTTGTCGGCATTGCAACAAAATCGGCGGTATCGGTTGATGTGTAATCAAATGTAACGTCTTTCCAAGTTTCCAAAGCGGCGCGAAGCGGCGAACACCAGCGAGCTTCTTTTTCAAGAATTTCATAGCCTTCGTTCAGATAATCACGCCCTTCGTTACGAGCCTTAATCATCGCTTCGAGGGCGACGCGGTTGGCAGTCGCTCCGGCTTGAATCCCTTGCGGATGTCCGATTGTTCCGCCGCCGAACTGCAGAACCGTATCGTCTCCGAGATAATGAAGAAGCTGGTGCATTTGTCCGGCGTGAATTCCGCCCGAAGCAACCGGCATAACCGCGCCGAGCGATGCCCATTCTTGTTCAAAGAAAAGTCCGTTTTCGAGTGAAAGCGGTGTCTGTCGCTCGCGCAAAGTGTCGTAAAAACCTTTAACCATCAGCGGATCGCCTTCCAATTTGCCGACCACCGTTCCGGCGTGAAGATGGTCAACTCCCGCCAGCCGCATCCATTTACAAATCACTCTGAAACTAATTCCGTGCGTTTTTTGGCGCGTGTAAGTTCCGTGTCCGGCGCGATGGAGATGCAGAATCATATCGTTTTTTCTCGCCCAATTCGAGATTGATTGAATCGCCGTGTAGCCAATCACAAGGTCAATCATAATGATGACGCTACCCAAATCCCGCGCAAATTCGGCGCGTTCATACATATCTTCCATCGTCGCGGCGGTGACGTTCATATAATGTCCTTTGACTTCGCCCGATGCCGCCTCTGCTTTGCTGACCGCTTCCATACAATTCAGAAAACGGTCGCGCCAGTGCATAAAGACTTGCGAATTGATGTTTTCGTCGTCTTTGGTGAAATCGAGTCCGCCTTTCAACGCTTCATAAACCACCCGACCGTAGTTTTTTCCCGAAAGTCCGAGTTTCGGTTTGACGGTTGCGCCGAGCAGCGGACGACCGAATTTATCCAGTCTTTCGCGTTCGACCACGATTCCCGTCGGCGGACCTTGAAAAGTTTTGCTATACGCCGCCGGAAAACGCATATCTTCCAGTCGTAACGCTTTCAAAGGCTTAAAGCCGAAAACATTGCCGATAATCGAAGCCGTCAAATTTGCAATCGAACCGTTTTCAAACAAATCCAAATCGTAAGCGATATACGCGAAATACTGCCCCTCCGCGCCCGGCACCGGGTCAACGCGATAAGCCTTTGCCCGATAAACATCACACGCCGTCAAACGGTCAGTCCAAACAACCGTCCACGTTGCCGTCGAAGATTCTCCGGCGATGGCGGCGGCGGCTTCAATCGGGTCAACGCCTTCCTGCGGCGTAATCCGAAACAATGCCAACACATCCGTTTCTTGCGGCTCGTAATCGCCTTGCCAGTAACCCATTTTGGTATAAGACAAGACACCTGCTTTGTAGCGTTCCTTCGCGCTCAATTCTGCTTTCATTTCACCCTCCTGAAAGTTCAGAGTTACGGCTTGAGCCGTAATGTGCCGCGAAAATCACGGCTCAAGCCGTAACTCTGAACGCTGTTAGTAATTTGGTATGCCCAGCGCATTGTTCAAGACGGTCAGGTGTCGAACTTCATCGGTCAGCGTCTGTGCGCCGAAGTTGAGAACATCCTTGTTTTGAAGATTTGCCGCCAGTGCCGAATACGCATCCGCCGCGCCTTTCTCGAGTTGGCGTGCCAGACGCAGAATATCTTTTTCGTTCTTCAAACTACCGAAGTGATATTTCTTTGGCTCTTCCGGCGGTGTCCCGCCAAGCGTTTTAATAGCACCGATAAGCCCGTCGCGGTGTTGTTTGTGGTCGCTTTGAAAAGCAACGGCGACTTGCAAGACACCTGCGGACAACAATTTGCTTTCCGCTCCGGCTTGATAAGCGGCGATGGCTTCGCGTTCCAAATAAAGCGCCGCCGTTAAAATCCCTATATCGCCGTCAACCGACTGCGCTGAAACCGCGTTCAGTTTGCCGGTCAATAAAAAGACGACTGCACCGATGCTGACTGTGCCAGCCAACCGGCTCAACATCTCGCGGCGCGTCGGGTTGTCAACTAAGTCTTCAGAACTTTCTGTGGTCGTCTGCAATTCTTTACTACTCATAGATTTTCTCCTTCACTTTTTTAAACTAAACCTTCAAACTATCCGTTACCGACAACCCAAGTAACTGATTAAAGACAGTGGTATGGCGAACCTCATCCACCAAAATCGGCACGGCGGCACTCAGTATCTCGCGGCTTTCGAGTTTGTAGGCGTTTGCCAGATACGCTTTTGCCGCGCCTTCTTCCAAGTCGTGCGCCAGTTTAAGAATGTCCGCTGCCGAAGTAATCGTCCCGAAATCGTAACTGCTTTTGGCGGCAACCGGCGTGCCGCCAAAGCGACGGATGTATTTAATAAGCGCATCCCGATGACGCTTGTGTTCAGTTTGGAAACTGACCGCCAATTTCAGTTGTTCGGGCGAGAGCAGTTTGCTTCCCGCGCCCGCGTCGTAAGCGGCGATGGCTTGATGCTCCAGTCCCAGTGCGATATTAAGAATCGCCAAATCACCCTCAAATTTGCGGTCTAACCCTGCGCCTAATGCCGTTGCTCCTATCGCGCCGACAGCCAGCAGTTGTCCGCACCGACAGAACAAATCACGGCGCGACACCGGCATCGTCTTTTCATTTTGCTGATTTTTGCTAAACATATTTCATCTCTCCCGCGCCTACGAGCTTAAAAGAATTCGGTTTCGGCTCGCAAGCGCGACTGTTATTAAGTGTAAGCCGACGACTGCACCGGCTTTAGAAATGGAAACCCTGTTTGAAAGCCAGAGTCGAATACGTGGAGTTGCGACCTTCAATCCTGTTCACGCGATAGTCAATCCCGAAAGACGTTCGGCGCGTTACGCGAAACTCTACGCCTCCGCCGAAGTTAATACCGAAGCGGAGATCTCCCTGCCCCTGACCGATGCCGCGGTCTCTCAACTCGGGAGCCGCCGGAGCTAACCCGCCGATTAAAGGTCCCTGCAACAGCCGGTTGAGAAGAGCAGCGACCGAAGGTATTGCGACAAATCGGTTGGCATCGAATTCCTTCAAGTTTTGCGTGCTGAGCGACACATATGTCCCCAGACCCGCCACCACATATGGACGAATTCTATAGCGATCCAGCGCAGTCACCGTATACTTCAAAGCTGCCGGAACAACCGTCAATACGGTCGAACGCTCTTCCGCCGGATTAGTAACCGGCAGCGGTCCAAAAAGGTTATTGACGCTCGGCGGATTTCCTAACTCACGATTGAGCGCGCTGTTGACCAGAGCAAAAACGGGAGAAGTAACCTGTATATTCGTTTTCGACTTTTGCAAGGTGACCATAATCTCGTAGGAGAGTTTGCCGCCCGGAACTCTCCGCAGAGGTAGGTTGATAGAACCGCCGCCGAAGAATCCAGCCTTGGAGCGGTACGGATTCTGCGCGCCGCCGACCAG
>JBPCPU010000045.1:0-3950 GCA_050998795.1 Pyrinomonadaceae bacterium | reverse complement strand
CTTAAGCAGTCACACAAAATAGATTTTATCTTTTAGCTCTTTGAAATTCACTTTGTATTGCAGTCCGATACCGTTGAAAATCTCCTTTATTTTTCGCTCGTATTTAACAAACGAGGCGTAATCGGATGGTTTCAGCCATTCGTATTTGGCTTTCCGCCAAAAGGTTTCCGCCTTGTTCAAATGCGGACAATAACGCGGCAGAAAGAAGACATACAAATCTTTTTCCTGCCATTTTTCAAGCTGCTCCTGAAATAGTTTTGAGCGATGCACCGGAGCGTTATCAAGGACAAGAACAGTCGGCTTTTCGACATATCGGCAAAAGTCGTCAATCGCCGAAATCAAAAATCGGGAATTGATATTGTCCTTTGTTTGATAGGTCACCGCCACGTTATCGGCACGGAAAATACCGAACAAATTCAACTTCTTATCCCGTTGCGGGAAGATGCCGATTCGTTCGCCTTTCGCCTGCCACGCTCGCGGCAAAACGGGCTGCATCGAGAACCCGGCTTCATCGCCAAAGTAGAGGTCGATTTGTCCGCCGAGCGATAACCGCGACAACACTTTTAATGCCGCCTCTCCCGCTTCGCGCTCATCTGCCACTTGCCTCGACTCGAGAGAGGTGCGGATGCGGCGGAAGCTGAAACCAAGTTTTTTAAAAATCGCTTGAGCGTTTCCGGGTGCATTTTCACCTGAAGTTGCGGCTCAAGTTCGGCAACCACCGATTTAACCGATTGCGGATTTTTGGCAACAGCATTTTTGACCTGTTTGATGTGTTCCGGGTTTTGCACGGATAAAATCGGTTTTCTGCCTTGTCCCGGTCGATTCATCAAACCTGTAATGCCGCTTTTGTCCCAAGCGTCGAACCAGGCATAAACGGTGATGCGGGAGACTTCAAACGACTGTGATAATTGGCTCACGCTCTTGCCTTGATTCGACAAAACAAGGCAGAAACACCGTTGGCGAAACTGAAATTGTGAACCGTTTTTGTGACCTTCCTGCAAAGTCGTAATTTCCGGTTCGGTTAATTTAATAAAGCGCATGAAACAAATTTTAACGATTCATACCAAAATATCAAAATAATTTTGTGTGACTGCTTATCAAATTCATTGTTTTTATATTTATTAAGAAAGGAGCTAAAAATTTTATGAAGCAAAAAAGCATTTTGTTAGTCGCTATTTTAGCGTTGGTTACGTTTTTTATGTCGTCGCACGCGAGCAGTGCGAAGGACGATTTCGCCGTCGGTTCGACTTTGGATAACTTTAAACTTTCGGATACAAACGGCAAGGAGCAATCCTTAAATGATTTGAAAGGCAAAAACGGCGCGATTCTAGTTTTTCTGTCGGTGCAATGTCCGGTCGTCAAAGGCTACGACGAAAGAATAGTCAAACTCGCTGCCGACTATAAGGCAAAAGGCATCAATGTTATCGGCATCAATTCAAACGCGACCGAAGCATTGGATAAAGTAAAAACACATGCCGCCGCAAACTACAAATTTCCCATGCTGATTGATAAAAATAATGTTTTAGCCGACAAATTCGGCGCGACCGTTACGCCCGAAATGTATTATTTCAACGCCAAAAATGTTTTGACGTATCACGGCGCGATTGACAACGACCGTTCGGGCAAAAATGTGACGACCGATTATTTACGAACCGCGCTGGACGAAGCATTGAGCGGCAAAGCCGTTACGAAAGCCACTGCCAACGCTTTCGGTTGTTCCATCAAGCGCGTTGAAAAGTAATAAAAACCAGAAAAAAGAATGAATTATCTAACCAATCGGGCAAAAGCGAAAAAAGTTTTAATTTCATTGGGGCTTATTTTAGTTTTTGCCCAAATTTTCGCGGGCGAAGGTTTAGCGCAAAAGAGAAAAGCTGCGCCGAAGTCGGCAAAGAGACAAATTGTCACGAAGAAACCTAAACCGACCGCCGTTTCGCTGCAAAATTCGAATCTTCCGAAAGTTACGCAAATCAATGAAGTTGCGCTGAGAAAATTACTCAAACGAGAAGACGCAAACGCGAAACCGCTGCTCGTCAACTTTTGGGCAACGTGGTGCGACCCGTGCCGCGAGGAATTTCCCGATTTAGTCAAACTTGACGCGGATTACAAAGGCAAAATTGATTTAATCACGATTTCGCTTGACGAACTTTCAGAAATAAACGGCGACGTGCCGAAGTTTTTGGCGGAAATGAAAGCGGAGATGCCGAGTTATTTACTCAAAACGCCGAGCGAAGAAACGGCGATTGCATCCGTCTCAAAATCGTGGCAAGGCGGCTTGCCGTTCACGATACTTTTCGACGGACAAGGCAAAACCGTCTATTTTATACAGGGAAAATTTAAAACCGAACTTCTAAGAGCTGAGATTGAGAAACTTTTCAATATCAACTCCGCGCCAGAAGTTAAACTTAATCGGAAATAGAGTTAAAATTTGAAGTTAATACAGAGTTTATCGGTTCGGATTTGAAAAACTAGTCCGAACCGCATAAACTCTCTTTTTTGTTTTAAACGAGATTTCTCCGACAGAGAGTTTTAAAGATGAACCAACCGCCAATCACCACCGAAATAATCGCATCACACGGTCTAACGCAGGAAGAATACAAAAAAATTGAACAAATTTTAGAGCGCGAGCCGAACTTCACTGAACTCGGCATATTCAGCGTAATGTGGTCGGAGCATTGTTCGTATAAATCTTCGCGCGTTCACTTGAAACGCTTGCCGACGACCGGCGAGCGCGTGATTGTGCCGCCGGGCGAAAACGCGGGCGTGGTTGATATTGGCGACGATTGGTGCGTTGCGTTCAAAGTCGAATCGCACAATCATCCGAGCTTTATTGAGCCGTTTCAAGGCGCGGCAACCGGAGTCGGCGGAATTCTGCGCGATGTTTTTACAATGGGCGCAAGACCGATTGCTTTGATGAATTCTTTACGATTCGGATATCCAACCGACAAAAAACACGGCAATCGTAATAAATCGATTTTGAAAGGCTGTGTTGCGGGAATCGCCCATTACGGAAATTGTTTCGGTACGGCGACCATCGGCGGCGAAGTGGTTTTTGACGAGGCTTATAATCTAAATCCGCTCGTCAATGCGTTTGCTTTGGGAATTGTCCGCAAAGACCAGATATTTTTCGGCAAAGCGTCGGGTGTCGGAAATCCGGTTTTATACGTCGGCGCAAAAACGGGACGCGACGGCATTCACGGCGCAACGATGGCGAGCGCGGAATTTGACGACGAAGCCCTCGAAAAACGTCCGACCGTTCAAGTCGGCGACCCATTTTTAGAAAAACTATTACTGGAGGCGTGCCTTGAAGCGATGCGTTCCGGCGCAATTGCCGGCATTCAGGATATGGGCGCGGCTGGTTTAACCTCGTCGTCGGTGGAAATGGCGGCGCGGGCGGGAACGGGTTTGGAGATTGATTTGATGCTCGTTCCACAGCGCGAAACCAATATGACGGCGTATGAAATGTTGTTGTCGGAATCGCAGGAACGAATGCTGATTGTCGCGCATCGCGGGCGCGAAAAACAAATTGTCGAGATTTTCAACAAATGGGATTTGGACGCGGTTGTCGTCGGCAAAGTCGTCGAAGGAAATCGCTTAAAAATCTTTCACAACGGCGAACTTATGGCGGATTTGCCGGTTGATAAATTGACGGACGAAGCACCGAAATATTCGCGCCCAATGCGCGAAGTCGAGAGTCGAGAGTCGAGAGTCGAGAGTTTTAGACTTTGGACTTTGGACTTTGGACTTTGGACTTGAAAGCGGACGATTATATTTCGGGGCTTCGTCCGTCACCGCATCAACCGGCAAATCGGCTTCCAAAACTCCGTTGTGAAATACTTTCAAGCGATTTCCCTCAACGACTTTGCCGACAACGACCGCGTCCAAATCCCATTTGTTGAAAATCTCGACAATCTGTTTTTCGCGTCCTTTGTGCGCGACGATCAACATTCGTT
>JBPCPU010000157.1:0-9274 GCA_050998795.1 Pyrinomonadaceae bacterium | reverse complement strand
ACTGCGCTCCGTTTGACACCAGAGGAGATGGACGAGTGTCTTCGATTGACGTGTCTCAGGCACAGGCTTATCAACTCGGCTTTAATCTAACAGCAGGCGGCACGCCGCAGCCGGCAGCCGGACCGACCACGCCGAATCCGATTGCTGAACCGGCAGGTTCGCTGCTGTCGGCTGGCAAACTCTTTGACTTCAAGCGGGGTTATAATCAATCAAGAGTCGCTGCACCGCGCGAAGTGCGGGTCGTTTCGACGACTGCCAATGTCGGACAAAACGTGACGGTGATGATCAATGTTGACGCGATGGGCGACGAGAGTGTTTATGGCTTTAGTTTGAATTATGATGCAACAAAACTGTCAAATCCGGTCGTCACAATCGGGACGGCGGGCGGAGCAGTGTTATCGAATGCCACACAGTCGGGACGCATCGGCGTGTCGGTCAGTTACGGTGGCGGAACGATTGCGGCGGGCAACAATCAGAATTTAGTGAGGATTCAATTCACGGTGGCGGGCAATGCGATGACGGGAGCAACGCCGTTGACGTTTGGCGATAGTCTGACCTTCAGAGAAGTGGCAAGTGCGCCGCCCAATGTGACGGTGCTGACGATGACCTTCAGGGACGACGGGATGCTGACGATTAACAATCCGACAACGGCAAGCGTGTCGGTGGCAGGCAGAGTGGTCACACAGACGGGACGCGGAATCAGAAATGTAATTATCACGATGACCAACTCAAACGGCAACACGAGAACGGCGACAACAAGCAGTTTTGGCTATTACCGATTCGCTGATGTCGCGGCAGGCGAGAGTTACACCTTCGAGGTGAGAGCCAAACGCTATCGGTTCACAGAGTCGGCACAGGTGAGAAATATCACCGGAGATATAGATGATGTAATCTTTGTCGCTGATAATTTCTGAATATCACATAATCATTAATCATCGCCTGGCAGGCAAGTAAAGGACAAGTTAGTGAACTTGTCCTTTTTTATTTATCCTGTTTCGGCTAATTTTTCATTACTGGAAAGTCGGCGATTTGTCGGTTGCGTCAATGAAATTATCAGGCGTTACAATTACTGAAACTTTTCTCCGCTTTTTATGGTATAAACAGGCAAACTTTTCTAACAAAAGTCAAAAACCAGATTTTCAGGAGAATTTAATAATGTTGAAACGTAAATTATTGGGCGTATTTTTGCTTTATGCCTTTTTACTTCCGACGATTGCATTCGGACAGGCAGCCGCGCCCGCACCTTATCAAGCATCACCGGAAATTATAAATAAAATTAAAGAAGAAGGCTCGAAAAATTCGCAGGTTATGCAGACCTTGAGTTACTTGACGGACGTAATCGGCGGTCGTTTGACTAATTCGCCGGGTATGAAACGCGCTAATGAATGGACACGCGACACGATGGCGAAATGGGGTTTGCAAAACGCGCACCTCGAAGCGTGGGGACCGTTTGGACGCGGTTGGGAATTGAAAGGATTTTCCGCGCAAGTCGTCGCGCCGCAAACATTTCCGGTGATTGCTTACCCGAAAGCGTGGTCACCTTCGACGAAAGGCGCGGTTACGAGCGAAGTAGTATTTCTTGAAGCGAAAGACGAAGCCGGTTTGGAAAAATATAAAGGCAAATTGAATGGTAAAATTGTTTTGATTTCCAATTTGCGCGAAGTCAAAGCAGAAGAGAAATCAATGTTTTCACGCCTTACTGATGAGGAATTGAAAAAAATGGCGGATGAAACTTCCGCTTCACCGCTGCGACTGCAACAACCGCAAATGACCGACGAGCAGCGGAAAAAGCAGCGCGAACAGTTTGTTTTCGGATTAAAGCGTCGGAATTTTTTGCTTCAAGAAGGCGCGGCAGTCACGGTTGACAGCAGTTTTCGCGGAAGCGGCGGAACGCTTTTCGTGCAGAGCGCAATGGTTGCTCAGGATATTCCGCAAGATTTGGAAAATTTCAATTTCCGCAATTTCGTACAGCCTTATAAAAAGGAATCCGAAAGTAAAATTATTCCGCAAATGACAATGGCTGCGGAAGATTACAATCGCCTCGTGCGGATGATTCAACTCGGCACAACGCCGCGGATGACGGTTGACATTAAAGTGCAATACTACGACGAAGACCAGATGGGCTACAACACGATTGCCGAAATTCCGGGAACTGACCCGAAATTAAAAGATGAGGTCGTGATGCTCGGCGGTCATATGGATTCGTGGCACTCTTCGACCGGCGCAACCGATAATGCCGCAGGCGTTTCCGTGGCAATGGAAGCCGCGCGAATTATTCAATCGTTAGGCTTAAAACCGCGCCGGACAATCCGCGTTGCGCTTTGGTCCGGCGAAGAGCAAGGTTTAAACGGTTCGCGCGAATACGTCAAACAGCATTTCGGTGAAATGAAAGGCGGCGGGCAAGGTCAGCCGGGCGAACTCGTTAAAGGCACGGATTACGAAAAACTTTCCGCTTATTACAACCTCGACAACGGCACGGGAAAAATTCGCGGCGTTTATCTGCAAGGAAACAGCGCGGCTGCGCCGATTTTCAAAACGTGGCTGATGCCTTTTACCGATTTAGGAGCAGCTACCTTGACAATTTTGAACACGGGCGGAACAGACCATTTATCATTTGACAGAATCGGGCTTCCCGGATTTCAGTTTATTCAGGATGAAATCGAATACGACACCAGAACGCACCATTCAAACCAGGACAATTATGACCGTATTCAAGCCGAAGATATGAAGCAGGCGGCGACGATTATGGCGGCGTTTGTCTATCAAACGGCAATGATGGAAGGAAAAATTCCGCGTAAAGTGATGAAATAAATTAAAGTGATAGGTGATAGGTGATAGGTGATAAGTGAGAGGTGATAAGTTTGGAATAATTTTAATTCTTTACTTATCACCTCTCACTTATCACTTATCACCTATCACTTTTACCCTGCGTTAGTTTCCGCCGTTTTTCATTACATACTCGAGCAGGTAACGCTTTAATTTATCACGGTTATTTTGCCGGTAAGCCGGATAATCCTGTTTAATTCCGGCATCTGCGCGAACGAAAAGTATAAAAGATTCGAGCAAACCTTCATCGTTTAATTTTTTCAGTGTTGCCAAAGCAGGATTTAATTTTTTCACATCTTTGCTTTCCTTCAAAACTGTCAGAACCGTATGAAGCGCGTCCATTTCTTCCATCAAACTGCGACGATATACTTTTTCGTTAGGATATGCTTTGGAAAATTCCTTGCTTAACTTTCCGTTTTTATCCGTTTGCCAGGCGGCACGCGATAAACCATACGTTGTCCACGCAAAAGAGCCGTCGTCATTTTTGTCGCTCATCAAATTTCCTAAAGTGATTTTCGTGTTTCCGTCGCCTGACGATGAAAAATCCACCGGAATATCAATTTTCGGATGCGCGAGTTTTATGCTGTTATTTTGGGCATACTGAATCAAACCGCGCCACGCCGAACTGCTGTAAGGTTCGGCAATAATAGCATCGAGATATTTATCTTCCGCTGCCTTATTATTGCCGCTTAAAGTCAATCCGTCAGCCCAATAGCGATGCGCTATTTCACGATTCGGGTCGAGAGCGATTGCTTTGGCAAACCAAATTCCGGCTTTGTCGTAATCCTTCAGCGCGTAATATGAATTGCCCGTGTAAAGCGCGGCTTCATAATGTGTCGGGTCGAGCGTCGCAGCTTTTTCGTAATCGGCGGCGGCTTTTTTATAATTGCCGGCGGCAAATGCTTGAAATGCCTCGTCGTGAGCGGCTTGCGCCTGCGGATTGTCAGACCTGTTTTTATCGCCTCCGTCCGGTTTGATTGAACCGATTATCAAATCAATTTCGGGAACGACAACGCCGAGTTCCTTAGCCTTCAGAAAAGCGTTGCGAGCCTTGAGCCGCATCTGTTTCCACTCTTTTTGGTCTTTTATCGTGTCCTGCAATTGCCACGCTGTTAATCCGAGTCCGACAAAAACATCCTTGTCGGCACGTTTATCGGCGGCAAGTTTTTCAAGCAGCGGCAACGCTTCGGCAAATTTTTTATTATTAACTAATTGAACCGCACGGTCACGCTCTGAAATATAATTGTCTGTCTTTTGCGCCAAAAGCGTTGCGGTGCTAAAAATCAGCAGTAAAAACATTGTTGAGGCAGAAACGATTTTCCGCCAGCGAGTTGTTGTTTGCATAAATTTTAATTCCTGTTCCAAAAGTATTTTGACGTTAAGGGGTTGATTTAATCTTTAATATGGCGAAACAGCACAACATCGCGGATTTCCTGTCCGCGCACGAAGGCAAACTGTTTGCCGTCTTTCGAGAAGGCGAAATTGTAAAATTTCTCTTTCGGCAAACCTTCCAATCTTTTCGGTTCGCCGCCGTCAAGCGGTTGAATCCAATAGCCGAAAGCGTTATCCCGATAAACGACGGCTTGGCTGTCCGGCGTCCAGCGCGAACCCATAAAAAGAGTTCCGCCCTTGGGAATGTCAAATTGTTTGACGACCTGGTTAGTTTCCGCCGAAAAGACAGCGACGCGCTGTTTATCGGTAATATATGAAGCCGCGAAAAATTTGCCGTCGGGCGAAAAACTCAGCCACGAAGTTTCTTTGTCGTTCAAAATTTCCGGTTTCCCGCCGTCAATCGAAATGCGGCGCAGTTCGCCCGCGTTTTTTTCCCAGGATTTGTAATAAACCCAACGATTATCCGCCGAAATAAAAGGCTGAAAATTTTTCCGCCCGAAAGTTAATTGCACCGGATTGCTGCCGTCAACATTCATTCGCCAGACGTCGAAGCCGCCGCCGCGATTAGAATGAAAAATAATGAAACGCCCGTCATTTGAAACATTCAAAACGCTGTCAATAAAGCCGGGCGCGGTTAGTTGTTTTTGCGTTGCGCCTTCGGCATTCATTTCGGCGATAAGTTGGCTTTGCGTATCGGAAGTCGTGTAGATGATTTTTCCGTCGGGCGCAAAATCCATTCCCCACAAACCATCATATTTGCCGAAAGAACTAAACGTAATTTGCCGTGCCGCGCTCAAATCGTCGCACGGCGCAACCCAAACATTGTTCAACTGCCGATGTTCAATCGTCAGCAGTAAATCCGAATTTTCCGAAAGACCGAGCGATGCGCCGTAACTGCTTAAATCGGTGGTGATGTCGCGCACGTTTCCGCTTGGAAATTCGACATGCAAAACCCGATATTGCGGAACAGAAGCCCAAGAAGATTCTTTAACGGCGGAAACTATCAAACCGCTTCCGTCTTTGAGCCAAGCGGTTTTCGACATATCGCGCCAATATTTACTGCTGATTCGCGTGATTTCGCCGTTTGAAATTTCGACGATAATAAGGTCATGGCGGTAAAAGTCGTTGTCTCTGTCGCCGCTAAAAGCCAACCGCTTGCCGTCAGCCGACCACGAAATCGTGTTAAAAATAAAAGACTGTGATGACGGAAACGAAACGATTTCGCGCTGTTCCGCGCCGCTCAGATGAGAAACGATTAAAACATCTTTTTCTTCCGCTTTGTTTCGGCGACCAAAAGCGATTTGATTGCCGTCGGGCGACAAACTGAAATTGCCGATTTCATCCAAAACCTTTTCCTGTCCGCCGCCGAACGCCGGCATTTTGTAGAGCGCGTTTTTCGGATTTTGGTCGTCGCGGACACTAAAATAAAGATGGCTATTGTCGGGCGAAAATGCCAAATCGTAATA
This sequence comes from Pyrinomonadaceae bacterium, assembly GCA_050998795.1. GTDB lineage: Bacteria > Acidobacteriota > Blastocatellia > Pyrinomonadales > Pyrinomonadaceae. Next base: position 3,590 of record JBPCPU010000157.1, on the reverse strand, counting down.
AATGGTTTCGGAAGCGGGGCGAAGTTGAATGTCGTTTCCGCCGCCCGTGTAACCAAGCCAAAGGCTTCTCAAACCTAAATCGTTGGTAATATACGCAAAAAGTTTGCCGTCGGGCGAAAGCGCGGCAATTGAAACTTTGCCGTTATTGGTTAATTGTTTGACGTCTGGTTTGGCAAAAGGCATAGCGGAGGCGAGGCTTGCCGATTGGCTTTGCCGCCAAAAATAGCCGCCGATTACCCCAAGAAGCAAAAAGCCGCCGAGCAAAGCCGCGACAAAATTTCGATGCCGCCAGCCGCGTCGGTTTTCTTCGGTTTTGGTTTGAACATTTATAAATTGCTTTGCTTCAAATCCGTTTGGCGAATCAAGTTTTCCTTCAATTTCTTCGTCAACGATAATGCGCGAAAAACTGTGATTTTCGATGACAATTTCAGTAGACTTGTCATCCAATTCAGGGTCAAAGATATTATTCGTTCGATAACGGGCTTCACTTACATTCGGCGGCAGTTGCTTAATAATTGCAGAGGCTTCGCTTAAATTCATTGCCTGACCTTGCTCAAAAGCGGCAAGAAAAGTTTTTTCGTCAAGCGCGGCGCGAACTTTTGCAATATAAGTTTCGCAGAATTGGCGTTCGGCAGGTTCTTTGTTAAAACCGACGGATTCGTTCAATTTTTCCGCCGCGCCCGCAAGTTTCGCCGCTTGTTCCGGTTGATTGCGTTGTTCGGCGAGAGCCGCAAAACCGTTAAGCGCGTCAATGATATTAACTTTATTTCCAACTTCCTGAGATAATGCCAAGCCTTCCCCAAAATATGCGCGCGCGGCTTCGTAGTCGCCTTCATCAAAAGCGACCGCGCCCAGATTGTTGAGATTATTGCTGACTGATTCTTTACTGCCGATTTTTCTCAGAATCGCCAAAGATTCTTCTAAAAGCTGCCTCGCTTCCGCCGATTTGCCTTCGATACCGAGAACAATTCCGAGACACAAAAGCGCGTAGGCGATTGAATAATCATCATTCAATTGACGGCTGATTTCTAATCCGTCTTCAAAATACTTTCGCGCCTCCGCAAAGTCGCCCTGCAACTGCAAAATCGTTCCCAATCCGCTGCTCGACAAAGCAATTTGCCGTTGGTCGCCTGCCTCGTTACCTTCGTCTAAAGCCTGTTGATACAATTTTCGCGCCGCCGCATAATCGCCTTGAACCCGCGTCAAAATACCGAGTCCATACAAAAGTTTGAAGCGCAGCGAGGTTGGCGCGTCACTGCTTTGTTCCAATGCCGCCTTCAACCATCCGCTGCCTTCAGATAAATGACTGTGATAAATCCACAGATAGCGCAACGCCGCCGTCAGACGAATCGCCGTTTCCGCATTCGATTCAAATGACCATCGAAGCGCGGCACGAAGATTGTCAATTTCAATTTCTAATTTTTCCAGCCATTCAACCGCCTGTTCACCCGTTAAATGCGGGTCGGCTTCTTCTGCCAAAGTAAGAAAAAAACGAGCGTGATTTTGCCGCAGAATTTCCGCTTCGCCGTTTTTCTCCAAACACTCAAAAGCAAATTCGCGCACGACTTCCAGCATCCGCAAACGCATTTCTCCGTTTGTCTGTTCGATTGGCGCGAGGAGATTGTTGTCAGCGAGCGATGTAATGAGGTCTAAAACAGAAAGGGAGATGGGGAGAAAAGGAGAAAGGGAAAGGTTAGTTTCAGTAAGATTTTCTTTCGCGTTTTCATTATTCGAGTGCGAAACATCAAAATTTTCCGACAAGGACAAATTTTTCTCCCTTTCTCCCCTTCTCCCTTTCTCCCTTTCTACAATTGCTTCCGCCGCTTCGACGGTAAAGCCGCCCGCGAAAACCGCTAACCGGCGAAACAAAATTTTCTCATCTTCGTCGAGCAAGTTATAGCTCCACTCAACCGTTCCGCGCATTGTTTGCTGACGCGACGGTAAATCCTTCGCGCCGCCCGTGAGCAATTTCAGAGAGTTTTCCAAACGGTCAAGAATCGCTTGCGGCGACAACAATTTTATTCGTGCGGCGGCGAGTTCAATCGCCAACGGCAAACCGTCTAATTTATGGCAAATGTCGGCAACAACGGGAGCGTTTTCTTCCGTCAGAACAAAATTCGGCTTCGCGGTTTGCGCCCGCATCAGAAAAAGCGCAATCGCTGAATAGTCGGATAGCACTGCAATTGAAAAATCCGATTCTTGAGGCGGTAAAGCGAGCGGCGTAACGACAAATTCATTCTCGATTTCCAGACGAAGCGCAAGGCGGCTGGTTACCAAAATTTTTAAGCCGCGAGATGAATCGGCAATTTCCTGTAATAAAAGCGCGGCGGGAAGTAATTGTTCAAAATTATCCAAAATTAACAGCAATTGCCGTTTATTAAGAAAATTTTGAACAGTTTCGATTGGCGATTTTTCACCGGATTCTTTTATGCCGAGTGTTTGCGCGATGACTGAAACAACGAATTCGTAATTATTGACAGCCGCAAGTTCAATAAAAAAAACACCGTCGGGAAAATCCGCCGTCAATTCGTCGGCAACCGCCCGGGCAAGTTTGGTTTTACCCGTCCCGCCCATTCCGGTCAGCGTTACCAAATTTATTTCGTCGCGCCGCAGTAAATTTTTTATTTCCGTGATTTCTCTATCTCGTCCGACAATTGATTTATATGTGCCGAAGTTGGACGGCGTAACAAAATTCTCTTTCTTATGTCCGTTGGTAAGCGCGACCGGATTGTCGTTTTGGTGGGAAGTTAGCTGAGTTTTTGCGATGAAAGTATAACCGCGTCCCGGAATCGTCACGATAAAACGATTCTCGCCTTTTTTCTCGCCGAAGAGTTTCCGAAGCGCGGAAATCTGCACCGTCAAATTATTCTCTTCGACAAATTGTCCAGCCCAAACCTTTTCCAAAAGTTCGTCCTTGCCCAAAACCTGTCCGTGATTTTCCACCAGAGCGAAAAGCAAATCGAAAGTTTTTGAATTGAGAGAAACAGGTTTGCCTTGTTTGAGCAGCCGGCGTTTCGCGCCGTCAAGCTCGAAATCGCCGAAGGAAAAAGTTTGTGTCGTCAGGGTTTCCATTGCGTTTAGGAAAATTTAGGAACTATTAGCCGCGAAATTAAGGACTTTTAACATTGCCTTCGTCCAAACTGCATTCTTCAAGAAAAACTTCGCGTTACCGGTTTCAAAATTTTAACAGAAACCAAAGTGAAATGAAAGAAAAAAGATGATGAACAAAACACGCTTAACACGGCAAATCACGATTGAAACGCACAGCGTAACGATTATTCGGACAAACGGCAAACCGATTTCGGCTTTTTGCGAGCGTTGCCGGACAACCGTAACGACCTTTGCGCCTGAACAAATTGCCGCTTTTTTTGGTATGACGCCGGCGGAAATTTGCCGCCGTGTCGAAGCGGACGAACTACATTTTATCGAAACACGGCGCGGTGTCGCGCTGGTCTGCGGCGGTTCGTTGAGCGACACGCGGACTAAATATTTTTTAAAATTAAGAGGTGAAAAATGAAAATGAAAATCTATCTTCGCAGTATCGGCATAACGATATTTCTATGCGTTTTCAGCGCAATGATTTTTGCACA
>JBPCPU010000020.1:0-5268 GCA_050998795.1 Pyrinomonadaceae bacterium | reverse complement strand
ATTGAAAATTAAAATAAGCGGTTTGCATCTCGCGGTTAAAATCTTCGGCAAAACGCTGCGTGTCGGTTTGCAGATTGCGTTCCAGACGCTCGCGCTCGGATTGGCTGATTTGTCCGAGCCATTGATATTGCAAGGTTGCCAGCAAACAGAGAAGTCCGAGCAAGCTGATAACCAATAAAATTGTGAACCGGGAACGCTTCATATAATTGATACTCGATAACAAATAAGTGAAGGCGTGTGCGAATTAAAGTTATTTGATTTTCAACATTTAACTTTCGGAATAGCTGATAGATGAAAGATGATAGCTGAGAGATTTTTCGACTCCTCAGCTATCAGCTATTATCTATCAGTTATCATCTATTCCGAAGTGATTTTCTAATTTGCACAGGCTTCATTTAAGTGTGAATGATAAACGATAAGTGGTGAGTTTTGGCTTTATCACTCACCGTTAATACTTTATACTTCACCACTCATTTTCGGGTTCTTTTTTAACTGACCAAAAATTCATTGCAGTTTAACAGATGCGGCGATATTTTGCTTCATAAATTGACAAAACTCCGTGACAAATCAAACCTGCCGCCGTGATAAATAAAAGAGTTTTCCCGGAATAACTTTGAGCGAGTTTCAGTAACGCTCCATCCAATCCGATGGCTTCTTTCGGATTGTAGACTATCGCCGCCCAAATAAAAAAGTAACCGATTAAACCAAAAATCAATGCCTGCGTCGTAAAACTGACTAATCCAAGTATCGTAATAATTCTTTGCTGGCTGTTTTCGACTCCGCGCAGCTTGAAATTCTCTTGAAACTTCCCTGAAAATCCGCTGTAACATTGGTTAACTCCGGCGCAGATGACGCTGAAACCGATGATTCCGACTAAAACCGCGCCGAAAGGCAATGTGAACAACATTGCCGTCAGCGTTTTTTGCATTGCTTCATCAGGCTGCGAAATTTGCGCTGTAATAATTATACTCCAAGCCGACCACGCCAAAATAAAATAAAAAATGCCGACGCCGACCGGAATAATACGTTTGCCGATACCTTGCCAGCCGCCGCCCGCGTCGTCAACATCAGCCACGCCGCGCAAGATATTCCAAACGCCGTGACCGATTGCGCCGCCGATAAAAACTATCAAAATAATTTTTCCAAAAGGAATTTGGGCAACTGCGGTTAAAGCTCCGGTCGGCGCGGCTAATTCACCGCTTTTTGAACCGACTGCCACCAAAATTGCCAAAATTCCAATAATAATAAAAAGAATACCTTTCGTATAAAAACCCAGACGGGCAAGCATTTTCGTCAAAGGATGACGAACGACATCCTCCGCTATTTCAACGGTTTCTTCAATTGCTTCGCTTAAGTTTTTCCCGGTTTCGTCAGCCATTTATAGATGTAAATCAGCAAAAATTCCGCGCTAACCTTTTTTCTGCGCGTTCGCCGCTTTTTTATTGAGCCATTTCGCCCAGCGTTCCATATACGGGCGAAACGGTTTGAAAAACCTGGCGCGTTTGCTGCCTTCGGATTGTTTTTCGCTCCATTCTTTGAGATTTCTCTGCGCGTATTGTCGAACCTGCGGTTCAAGATTTTGCTTTTTAACCGAATGACGCAAAGTGAAATAATAATGCTGCCCGATGAGCGAAAAAATCAAACCCGCCAAATTGCTTTTGAAGGAAGTTTTCGCCATCCAACGCTTGCTGAAATTTTCCGTCGGCTGTAAAAGCGCACCGATTGAAATTTCCAGCCACGCCGATTTTCCCTGCACTTTCGGATGATAAAGTCCCGGCAAATCGCCTTTTAACGGCACGGGCGAATTTTTTAACTGTGGATTATTGATAAAATCCACCAGCCGAATTCTTTCCAACCCGCGAAGATGTTCGGCGGGCAGAAAAGCGACGATTTTTTGGATGTTTTCCTCCGCACCTTTCGGCAAAGCGATGCCCGATTGATTTTCGATTCTGAATTGGTTTGATTTTTCGGTTCTGATGCCTGCTGTTTTTATTGCCATTCTAAATAAATTCCAAAATAATATTTTTAAGCGTTTAATAAATGCTAGGTTAGACGCGCCGTCCAAGTCAAGGCAACCCAAAAGTTGTTAATCTGCAACACTACTTGTAGTTAAAACGCAACATTTTCTTAACTGACAACTGATTACTTATTTCTGATAACTGTTTTATTTCAATAATTTAGTTTTCGTCAAATTGATGGCATAAGTTTTGTATTTTAATAAAATTCCTTTACCACTTTGCGTTAAAAATAAATGCTTAATCAAAAAACCATATCACAAAATATCCAAACTAGCGGAATCGGTTTGCACACGGGCGTTGAAGTAAATTTAGCTTTGAAACCCGCGCCCGAAAACACGGGTTATATTTTTGTCCGCACGGATTTGGATAATTTCGAGATTCCCGCGTCGGTCGAATACATTTCGCATTGCAGTTACGCTACGACGCTTTTGCGAAAAGGCGTTTTGCTTTCCACTTGTGAACATCTTTTAGCGGCATTGCGCGGCGAAGGCGTGGACAATTGTTTTATCGAACTCGACAATATCGAACTTCCGATAATGGACGGTTCGAGCGAAAATTTTATCGAATTGATTGAACAAGCCGGAATAATTGAACAAGATGCGCCGAAACATTTTTTGAAAATTTTAGAGAAAGTTGAATTTGCCGACGGCGACCGTAAAATGTCGGTCGAGCCTTCCGATAAATTTGAAATCAAATGCGTAATTGATTTTCCGCATCCTTTTATTAACAAACAGAAATTTCATTTTGAACTAAAAAACGGTTCATTCGGGCGCGAAATCGCGTCGGCGCGGACTTTTGGATTTACGACGGAAATTGAAATGCTTCGCAAAGCAAATCTCGCGCTCGGCGGCTCGCTCGACAATGCGATTGTCCTCACGCCCGACGGAATGCTCAACCAAAATCCGCTCCGTTTTGCGGACGAATTCGTGCGCCACAAAATTCTCGATATTATTGGCGATTTCGCACTTCTCGGAATGCCGCTTCTCGGCAAAATCGCGGCGAACAAAAGCGGACACGCCATTCACGCTTCTTTGATGAGTAAACTTTTGAAATCGGAGAATGCCTGGGAAATTGTTGCAAGTGTTTAGATTCCAAACTTTTGTTTGTCTTTATTGGGCGGAAGGACTAATCATTACCGAAAAGGAAGATTACGAAGCTGATAAACTGTAAATCTTGAAGATAACAAATGACATATTTTAGCGGCTTCGTTATCGCGGGCGGCAAATCTTCGCGGATGAAAACGGACAAAGCGTTTCTGAAATTCGGCGGAAAGACTTTTCTCGAAAATGCGATTGACGCGCTAAAACCAAACTGCACGCAAATCAAAGTTGTCCTCAACAAACATCAAAAACATTTCGTCGAAAAACTTCCTGACGACATTTCACATATTTTCGACATTTACGAAAATCGCGGCGCGCTCGGCGGAATTCACGCGGCTTTAATGGATTGCAAAACCGAATACGCTATAATTTTAGCGGTTGATTTACCTTTAATTAAGAAGTTTATAATTGCTGAATTGTGCCGGATTTCGCTTGATTCAAAAGAATTTATTGCTACCGTTCCGCGTCAAACTGACGGCAGATTTCAGCCATTGTGCGCCGTCTATCACGCACGATATTGTCTGTTGACGCTCGAAAAACTGATGAATGAAAACGATTCCGCGTCTGTCCGTGATTTTCTCGAAATAATTTCTCCACAATTTGTTGACCAGAACAGACTAACGACAAACAAACCAAACAATATATTTTTCAACGTCAATAATCAGGTGGATTTTCAGCAGCTCAAATGAAACAAGAACGAAACGGATGAAAATATATTGTTTCGTTTGCCGCAAATCAAAAGCCGTGATATTTCTCACGGCTCAACTATTTCAGAAAAACTGGGCACCTATGAATAATGCAATGTATTCATCCAAATCTCTGCACGCTAATACGGGCTTTTTGAAATGACATAAATCCTTAACGGTTTGAACAACACTTGTATCGGGGTTAATCACGATTATATCTTCAGGTGAATGCTCATCAAATGCCTCAAGAAACAAACGTTTTGTATTGAAATCCGTTGGCGGGAACGAATATCCACCTACAACTAATGTTTTGCATTTAGACAATTCTAATACGGCACGTTTCCAAAGCTCATTTATAAATGAATATTGGTGAAAGTTTTTGTATAAAACCGGTGTAATAATAATAGGTTCCAGAACCTCGTCATTGTGTTCCGGTAATTTTCCATACCAGGAACTGTCCCTTAGCAAAACTGTCCGCCCTATCCTGTTTTTTGCGTTTTCCGCGTCGTGAGGATAGTTCGCTTCGACCCCGTAGTGCTTTAACCAGGAGTTAGAAGGTTTTTTATTTCCAGAATAAGTAAACCAATTGAGAGAGCCATGTAATTTCAATATAGGATTTTCATATAAATTGTTACTAGGATGAGAATAAAACCGCTCACCAGGAACACAGATCGGAATCCCTGCTCGATGTAGTTGCACTTCATCAAACTCAATTCCGTAACCAAGCGGGGCATTCCAATTGTGATGACTAAACGCCACATCTTCGTCAGTTACCTCTATTCGTCTAAAAGCAACATCCACAAAAGTAGCAGGCACCTTAGAGTTTCCTCCTGAGGCGTGACTAATTACAGTTTCAAGAAGTGTGTCGTAATTAAAAGTTATAACGACTGCTTGTTGTTCATAAATAATGCTTCCAAAAAAGCTAAATGATTTTGAACCACTAGAATTATAAGGAAGGTCAAAAGTCGCTAAATACTCGGCAAGTAAAACTGTGAGCTGTAATTCAATTTGGTAAAGCGAGGCAAGCCTAGTTTCATCATTGCTTTTTTCTGCCTCTTGTTTCTGTAATTGAATCAAGGTATAGAAAGCTTCTAAATCAAAAGAATAATGTTTTAATTGCTCTATTGGTAACTTCCAATAATGTTCAATATAGTCAAATAAAGGTTTCAATTCCTCCAATACATATTCATTTATCTTGTGTCTATTTTGTTTGAATACTTGTTGAAAGAAGTCAGTTGCCAGAGGCGGTTGAAGCCCCTCATCGTTTTTAAGAACCCGATTAATTCCGGCACCTAATAAATAAACTGTATCAGCCATAACTTAAATTAAAACAAATCTCTAAATACAGGACAAAAGTAACGTAAGTTGTTTGAATCGTTGCTTTTGTCTAAAGTTTGTAGTTATTTGGCAAAAGCAGTTCCGTAAAGTTTCAAATCCGAGTCGGAAAATGCTTTTCTCCAAATT
>JBPCPU010000206.1:0-14613 GCA_050998795.1 Pyrinomonadaceae bacterium | reverse complement strand
GGTTTTTTTGGTGGTGGGGGTGTTTTTTTTCCCCGCCTTTTGTGGCGTTGCAAAGGGCGCCGAAAACACCCCGCCTCTCAACGATGAAATTAGTATTAGTTACTAAAGTCGAATTACGCACAGGCTTCATACATTAATTCAACAGTAAAAACCCGAGAGCCATGAAATTATTTTAAGCGTGAAATGACTTTAATAAGATGATAAACTTGTCATCTTCCCGGTCGGTAAGTCAATCTGCCGATTTCGACAAATCTTTCAGAGGAAAAGCTGCCGGTTTGGAACGAGGAGATTTTGTCCGTGAAAATTGGGGAAGTGTCTTTCACACTAAAAAATGTTTTTGTATTTTTGCGGATAAAACCGAAGTTATGAAATTCGTCAAAGAATCGACTATTCACGCTTCACCCGAAAAGGTTTTCGACTTTCACGAATTGCCCGATGCAATTGAGCGTTTAATACCGCCTTGGGAAAACGCGAAAATTATCCAAAAAGCGGATATTTCTAAAACGGGAGCGCAGGCGATTATCGAACAAAAGATTTTCGGCTTGATTCCGTCGCGCTGGGTTGCCGAACATACAAAATATGAACCGCCGAAGATGTTTGAAGATATTCAAATTTCGGGACCTTTTAAAAGCTGGCGGCATCGGCATATTATAAAACCACACGAAAAAGGCGCAGTTTTAAGAGATGAAATCGAATATGAACCGCCGTTTTGGATTTTCGGACAAATCGCCGCGCCGTTCATCGTTGTGCCGAAACTTGAGAAAATGTTTGCATATCGCCACGAAGTTACGCGAAAATGGTGCGAGGGATGAAATTTAATTTTTGGTAAAAAATTATGCTGACGCATATTGTTTGTTGGAAATACAAAGCCGAAACTACACAGCAGCAACGCGAAGAACACATTGCGAAACTAAAAAATCTGCCGAATGTTATTCCAAATATCGTGAGTTTTAACATTGGTTTTGACATTTTGCATCTCGAGCGTTCTTTCGATTTAGGTTTAGTCGCCGTTTATCCCGACCGCGAAGCACTCGATTTTTACACCGTTCATCCGGCACATCAAGAAGCTGCAAAAATGGGTAAGGAAGTTGCCGAAAAGGTTGTTTCCGTTGACTTCTTCAGTTATCAGTCAACAAATAACTGATAACTGATAACTGATAACTGTTTATGAAACTTTGGAAAAAGATAATTTTAATCTTGCTTTGCGTCTTGCTTCCGGCGCAAATTCCTTTCATTTATCGCCGCTACCAAACGGGCAAACTCGCCGATAAAATTTATGCACTCGACGCGCAACAAAAAGAGAATACAAATTCAAACTACAGAGATTACGAAGGTGTGATTCACGTCCACACATCTTTGGGCGGACACAGCACGGGCGGTTTTGACGAATTGGTTGACGGCGCGCGGAAAAATAATCTTGATTTCGTCGTGATGACCGAGCATACGACGGAACTTTACGATACTTCCGCACAGACCCTGCAAGGTGTTCACGGCGGCGTTTTATTCGTCGGCGGTCAGGAAGTCGAAACGGCAGCCGACAGGTTTTTGTTGTTGCCGGGAAGCGCGGAAGCCGCACAAGCCAAACAACTGCAAACGCCCGAATTTCTGCAAAAAAATCACTCGCTGAATAAACTCGCGCTCATTACTTATCCCGAAAAGTTCAAAACCTGGAACTCGGATTTCGACGGCATCGAGGTTTTCAGTCTGCACACTAACGCTAAAAAAATGAACCCGTTTTTGGCTTTTTTTGATACCGTTTGGTCTTATTACAGTTACCCGGAACTCGTTTTAGCCAACTATTTCAAGCGTCCGGGCGAAAATCTGCAAAAGTTTGACGAAGTTACGGCGCAGCGTAAATCAACTCTTTTCGCCGGAAGCGACGCGCATTCAAATATCGGATTTCATCTTTTCGGCGACGATGCGGGAAATAAGTTGATAAATCTCAAAATTGACCGCTACGAAACAATTTTTCACCTTGTGCGGACGCACGTTTTGCTTGAAAAAGATAAGCAATTAAATCAGGAAAATTTACTTGCGGCATTAAAGAACGGACATTGTTTTATTGGTTTTGACGTTTTGAGCAATACAAAAGGATTTTCATTTTCGGCGGAAAACGGGCAGGAAAACAAGATTCAAGGCGATGAAATCGCTCTGGCGCAAGGCGTAAATCTGAAAGCGTCTGCGCCACAATCTGCGCGGTTCGTCGTTTTCAAAAACGGCGAAAAAGTTTCCGAAACAAACGAAACATCCGAAATTAATTTTCAGGTAAAAGAAAAGGGAACTTACCGCGTGGAGGTTTACCTCGACGCGCTCGGCAACCCGTTTGATAAAATGCCGTGGATACTTTCCAATCCGATTTATGTCAAATAAAATTGAACCGCGAAGAAATACAAATTTCTGTATTAAATAAACTTTTCGTGTTTCCTCGTGGTTCAATTTAATCAAAAGATTTTTCAACTAAAGGTTTTCGTTAAAAAATGTAATGACTTTTGCCCAAGCGTCCTGCGCCGCTTTCTTGTCATAAACTTCCGGTCGCGTATCGTTGAAAAAGGCGTGGTCTGCTTCGTATTTTACCGATTCAATCGGCAAAGTATTTCTTTCGGCAATCTTTTCCAGACCACCGACTTTGCCCGGATTAATCCATTCGTCTTTTGTTCCCGAAATAAACAAAACCGGTCCTTTTAAGTTTTTTAAAGTATCTTCGTCGGGAATATCGCCGTAAAAAACTGCCGCCGCGCTCAAACCTTCTTCCAAATGGCAAATGGCTTGAAACGCAAAAGTTCCGCCCATACAATAGCCGGTAATCCCGAAATGCTTAATCTCGTGTGTTTCCCGCGCTTTCGCTATCGCGTTTTTTATCGTGTCCAAACCATCCTCGGTTTCTAGATTATTCATCAATTGCGATGCTTCTTCTTTATCTTTCGTAATTTTTCCGCGAAAAAGGTCAGGCGCAAGACAGATAAAACCTTCGTCGGCGTAACGTCCGGCAATGTCTTTGATGTGGTCGGCTAAACCCCACCATTCGTGAATTAAAATGACGGCTTTAGTTTCTTCATTTATCTCATCGGGCATTGCCAGATAAGCACTGCTCGCGCCGCCTGCGGTATCGAATTTCAAAGTTTCTGTTTTCATAAATGCGTAAAATCCTCCAGGAAAATTAGTTTTATTAGATAAAGATAATATCTTTGACGGCACGTAATAGTAAAGAGCAGACATTTTATTGTTTTTTTTGGAGCTTTTAAACAGTATTGTTTAGCTTCGGCTTGACGCTTCCGGGTAATTTGGTTAATTATAGTTCTTTGCTGATTTTGCATTTGAAATTTGCATTCGGGGTCGTAGCTCAGCTGGGAGAGCGCATGACTGGCAGTCATGAGGTCAGGGGTTCGATCCCCCTCGACTCCATAAATTTTTTCAACTACTTAAGGCAAGCCACGCGCTTGCCGTTTTTGTTCCGTTACCAATACATTACCAAAAAAATTAAGCTGAAGTGTGAAGAGATTGTTGAAGTAGAATCTGCTCACTTCCATTCACATCGAACGAGAAATGGACAAGCCGGAATTAATTATTCGCAGTCGTCGGGTTGTAATGGCGGAAACCGTCAGTCCGGCTTCGGTGCATATCCGCGGCGGTATCATTGCGGCTTTGGGCGAATGGGATGAAGTTCCGGCTCAAACTCCGCTCGTAGATGCGGGAGATGCGGTTGTGATGCCGGGTTTGGTGGACGCGCACGTTCACGTGAACGAACCGGGACGCACCGAATGGGAAGGATTTACGACGGCGACGAGGGCGGCGGCGGCGGGCGGCGTGACGACGCTGGTTGATATGCCGCTCAACAGCATTCCGCCGACTACAACGCCGGATGGATTTGCCCAAAAGCTCGCGGCGGCGCGAGAGAAATGCTTGATTGACGTTGCTTTCTGGGGCGGCGTAATTCCCGGCAACACGCGCGAATTAAAACCGCTTTTGAATGCGGGTGTTCGCGGCTTCAAATGTTTTTTGATACATTCCGGCGTTGACGAATTCCCGCGCGTTACAGAACCAAATTTGCTTGAAGCGATGCCGGAATTAGCCGCGCTCGGCTCGGTTTTGCTCGTCCACGCTGAAGTTCCCGAACCGATTGAAAATGCCGCCGTAGAATTAGCGGGCAGCAATCCGCAAGATTATCGAACCTTTCTAAAATCGCGTCCGAGAGCGTCGGAAAACGAAGCCGTCGCATTGATGGTGCGCCTGTGCCGTGAAACAGGAGCGCGTGTTCACATCGTTCATCATTCGTCCGCCGATGTTTTGCCGCTGCTTAAATCGGCGCGTGAAGAAGGATTACCGCTGACGGTTGAAACCTGCCCGCATTATCTAACCTTTGCGGCTGAAGAAATTCCCGACGGCGCGACGCATTACAAATGCTGTCCGCCGGTGCGCGAGCGCGAAAATCGTGAACGGCTCTGGGCGGCTTTGGCGGACGGCGTTATTGATATGGTTGTCTCCGACCATTCGCCCTGCACTCCGGCTCTGAAATTAACGGAAACGGGCGATTTTCTTGAGGCTTGGGGCGGCATTGCGGCTCTGCAATTCAGCTTGCCGGTGATGTGGACAAACTTGCAGGCGCGAGGCTTCGGGCTGCGCGAATTGACTCGATGGATGTCGGATGCGCCCGCGAAGTTAGCCGGTTTGGATAAACGCAAAGGTCGTCTGGCGCGCGGGTTTGATGCGGATATTGTCATCTGGCATCCTGAAAAAGAGTTCAAAGTCGTGCCGGAAAACATTCACTTCCGGCACAAACTTACGCCGTATTCGGGAATGAATTTGCGCGGCGTTGTCGAAGCCACCTACGTGCGCGGAGTAAAAGTTTATGAGCAAGGTCAGTTTTCCGCCACCGCCACCGGCATATTGCTGACAAAATAAAATAGTGTCTTAATTTGTGTTGCTGAAAAACTGCTGGCGTAAAAATGTAATTATGCGGAATAGTTTCGCACAACCGGGCAGTTAAGCGCACTACGCGCGAGGACGGTTCAAATCGCATGTCGAATATTTTTGGACTGAATATCTTCAATACCGGGCTAGGGCTTATTCAAAGTCGCCAAAGGCGACCAACATTATAGCCTAGCGAGAATCGCTAGGTTTCGATAACAGCGAACTCCCGACGCTGAAAGCGTCGAACAATTAAACGGAAATTGTTGCTCACCTTCGGCGAGCGATTGTTCAGTTGACCGGATTCCTAGCGATTCTCGCTAGGCTATAATGAATAAAATGCAAATGCGATATTTTGAGCAAGAAGACATTCTCCACTTGGTAGTTGCCGAGGGTTCAGAGAGCCGGAGTCTAGAGCTAAGTCCGAACATTACAGTCGAACTCAATGACCGGAACGAGTTGATTGGGGTGGAAATCCTGAGTGCCAGCACGTTCCTGCGGGACACAGTATTAGAGTCTATTCAGGCGAAAACTTTTCAGCTACTCGAAGCGCAGCCTGTTTAAGAAGAGAAGTCGGGAGATTTGGTTTCTTTACGCCGATGCCGGACTTGCGCGGCGTTGTGGAAGCAACTTACGTGCGCGGTCAAAAAGTTTATGAGCAAGGGCGATTTGTCAACAATGCCACCGGCGTATAGCTGATAGAATAAGGTAATCTTAATAGCTAACCCTTAAATGCAGGTGGAATTAGACAAAACAACCGTTTTGTCCAATAAAAAGAAATGTGCAAAAAATTTAGTTTTTGGACACTGTAAAAAACAAAATAATTATTTTGTTTTTCCCCACCGTAAAAAAAACAGTCTATTCGTGGTATAATGTTTCGCCGAAGAAACACTAATAGTTGAGGTGTAATTAATGAGTAATCGAAGACTTTTCAGTAACGTAGAAATTTATAATGTTTTAGAGCATCAAAAAACAGAGATAAAAAAAGAAGTTTACGCTCTTGAATCAAATTATTTATTAAACACTAGTGAAGCTGATCTTATTCAATGGCTAGTTGATAAATTTCGATTAGATATTCCTGAAATTCAGGATTCAGGTATTCATGTTGCAAATCACGGAGAAACCAAAGTTGATGTTAGTCGTGATCCAATGCGTGGGATTTATGACAGAAGTCAGCCATTTTATATACCAGGGACAAAAACAGTTATTGCTATACCTTTTACTGGTGATGTCGGTTTTTTTGATATTAGTCCTTCAACGTATTCTTCAGGAGGTCGTCCGGGAGCAGATATTGTAGGCAATGAATTACATTTGACTTATGAACAAGCTGAAGCAAACGGCGAAGCTATCAAGGCTCAATATACAAGAACTGTAAGTGAGATTAAACAAAACTTAGGATGGCTTTCAGAGAATGTGAAACAATTTAATAACGAACTTGAGCGATTAATTCAAACACATGTCAATCAAAGGAAAAGCCAACTTCTTGCCGGAGCTGGAATGCTTGAATCTCTTGGATTACCAATTAAAAGACGCGGAGATGCACCAACTACTTATGCAGTTCCAGTAGCACGACGAAAGGCAAATATAGAAAAACCGCAAGCTACCTCTGATCCCTTTAAACCAGAGCCTACTTTAGCTGCTGAAGAATATGAAAAAATTCTTTCGATTATCAATCATATGGTTTTGGTTATGGAGAAAAGCCCCCATGCTTTTGAAGATATGGACGAAGAGGCTCTACGAACTCATTTTTTAGTTCAGCTTAATGCTCAATATGAGGGACAGGCAACCGGAGAAACATTTAATTACTTGGGCAAAACTGACATTTTAATTACTCATGAAGGTAAAAATGTTTTCATTGCAGAATGCAAATTTTGGAAAGGGGAACAAGCATTTCTTGAAACAATAGACCAGCTAATAGATAGATACGTAAGTTGGCGCGATACAAAAACAGCCGTTCTAATCTTTAATCGTAATCTAAACTTTACTGATGTTCTTTCAACTATAGAAGCAGCGACTCCAACACATCGTTACTTCAAACGTGCTTTAGGAAAATCAGATGACACAGTTTTCAGATATATTTTTCATCAACCTGAAGATACTAACCGAGAAATACAATTAACTGTTATGGGATTTAATATTCCGACGAAAAGGAGGAGTTAGTCATTATTCTTATTAGACAGAATAACTGTTTTGTCCAATGCAAAAGCTAAGAAAATGCAATTCCTTAACATTTTTCTCGGCTCTTGAATTGAAATCTTTATCGTAAAGTCTAGTTGTGAATATTCACGCCTCTGCTATCTTACCTAGAGCAGTAATTACCTTTAGCAACACAAATTAAGTGCTGATAGTTAAAAGCCTAAATCGGCAACTTTAGATTTTATTATGGATTTTACCGAACTGATTGATTTAGCTTCCGAGAAATTGGGCGGCGCGGTTTTATACGCCAACGACGAGTTTTTCGCGCCGAAAGAAAATTTGCTCAAACCTGCCGCGCCTATCTTTATCGAAGGCAAATATACGGACTTGGGCAAGTGGATGGACGGCTGGGAAACGCGCCGTCGCCGCTCGCCCCGTCTGAACGAGAAATTCGATTGGTGCATTATCCGGCTGGGATTCGCGGGCATTATTCACGGAGTTGTCGTGGACACGAGTTTTTTTCGCGGCAATTTTCCTTCGCATTGCTCGCTCGAAGCCTGTGCGGTTGACGGGCAGCCGGATGTAGAGCAACTGCTTGACCGGAAGATTGCGTGGATTGAGATTTTGCCACAGGCAGAATTGGAAGGCGACTCGCAAAATCGTTTTACGATAAATTACGCTGAGCGCGTTACGCATTTGCGGCTGAAAATTTATCCCGACGGAGGCGTGGCGCGTCTTCGAGTCTTTGGCGAAGTTTTGCCCGATTGGGAAGTTTTGCGCCGACGCGAGAGCGAGATTGATTTAGCGGCAGTCGAAAATGGCGGAACTGTGTTGGAAGCCAGCGATATGTTCTTCGGACACAAGCACAATTTGATTATGCCCGGACGCGCACAAGATATGAGCGACGGTTGGGAAACCAAGCGGCGACGCGGCGACGGTTACGATTGGTGCCTTATCAAACTTGGCAATGCGGGAACTATCAAGCGCGTTGAAGTTGATACTTCGCACTTCAAAGGCAATTATCCCGAAAGCTGTTCGATTGAAGTTTGCCGCGCCGACGATAATGCAAATTTCGATGCGCTCGATTGGCGGGAATTATTACCGAACTCCAAACTTCAGGCGCACACTCGGCACGTTTTCGTTGATGAAATAAAAGATTGCGGCGCGGTGACGCACGTTCGATTTAACATTTTTCCCGACGGCGGCGTAAGCCGTTTGCGTCTTTACGGGAGAATTTAAGACTGCCGGATGAAATTGGTTTTGTCGCTGAAGGCGACGAATAGTATAGCGTAGGGTGAAACCCTACGTAACGCGCAGGAAGGAATTTCGACGCTTGACGAGTGTCGAACAGAACGGCGGAATGTTCGTCGCCTTCAGCGACGGATTGTTTGGTTGAACAGTTCGTAGGGTTTCACCCTACGCTATTATATTTGTCGCTTTCAGCGACTCGGAATTGAACATTCCGAGTGACTTCAAGAAACAGAGTGAACAAAAAATTAGAACAACTAAATCAAGCCGCAAACGAAAAGGCGAAAGCTGATTTTTTGAATTGCTGCGGCTCGCAAAATTGGGCGCGAAAAATGTCTGAAACAAGACCGTTTCCCAATCTCGCCGGGTTGTTAAATCAAGCCGGGCAAATTTGGCAGAATCTCGAAACTCAAGACTGGCTCGAAGCGTTTGCCGCGCATCCGAAAATCGGCACGAAAAAAGCCGTTTCGCAGCAATCGGCGCAGTCTGCCGAATGGTCAAACGCGGAACAATCAGGCACGCAAACTGCCGCCGATTCGCTGCGAGATGAATTAGAAAAGGCTAACCGTTTGTATCAAGAGAAATTCGGGTTTATATTTATCGTCTGTGCAACAGGAAAAAGCGCGGAGGAAATGCTCGACCTTTGCCGTCGGCGTTTGAAAAATAATGCAGATTCGGAACTTCGCATTGCGGCGGATGAGCAGAGAAAGATAATGGAAATCAGGTTGAAGAAGTTATTGGAAATTGAATGAGCGCAATCACTACACACATTCTGGATGTTTCAGCGGGCAGTCCGGCGCGTAATGTTCCGGTTACGCTTGAGCGACAGACCATAACGGGTTGGGAAATCATTGGCAAAGGCGCGACGGATGAAGACGGACGATTACGAGATTTATTAAATTCGGAAACGATTTTGCAGACGGGAAATTACCGGCTCACTTTTGACACCGGAAATTATTTTGCACAACAGCAAATCGAAGGATTTTATCCGCAAGTAATGGTGGCGTTTGTCGTGCGCGACGCGGAGCAGCATTATCACGTTCCTCTGCTGCTCAGTCCGTTCGGTTACTCGACTTATCGCGGAAGCTAAAATTATGTCAGTCAAAATAATCAATAACAATTACGGAAAAGCGCGTGTGCGTTTGATGAAGGTTGCGCGACAGGGCGAGCGGCACGAACTACAAAATCTAACCGTCAAAATCGCATTTGAAGGCGATTTCACGGAAGTTCACACCGTTGGCGATAACAGTCAGGTGCTGCCGACCGACACGATGAAGAACACGGTTTATACGATGGCGCATCAAACGCAGGAAATCGAGGAAATCGAATCTTTTGGATTGCGTTTAGCGGATTATTTTCTGACAAGCAATCCGCAGGTAACGCGAGTTATCATCGAGATTGCCGAACATGCCTGGACGCGCATCGCCGTCGGCGGCGAACCGCATCAACATTCGTTCGTCAAAGGCGGCGACGAAAAACGCACGGCGATAATCAGCACAACACGGAGCGGCGCGACGGTTGAATCGGGCGTTGAAGATTTGATTGTTTTGAAAACAACCCGGTCGGGTTTTATCGGCTACATCAAAGACCAATACACGACTTTGCCGGAGGCGACGGACAGAATCTTTGCGACTTCCATCAAAGCAGTTTGGCGTTACGCTGACACGGACGCGGCGACCGGCGATATTTGGCGCAACATTCGACAAACGATTATCGAGACTTTTGCCGAACACGACAGTCTCTCGGTGCAGCATACGCTTTACGCGATGGGCGAAGCGGTGTTGGAGAAATTCTCCGACATCGGGGAAATCGCGTTCTCGCTGCCCAACATACATTGTCTGCCGATAGATTTTACGCGATTCGGTTTGGAGAACGACAACCGGATTTTTGTGCCGACCGACGAGCCGCACGGATTGATTGAAGCGCGTTTGAGCCGTTAGCCGATTTCGCTTGTCGGTTTCGCATTGTCAATTGCCGCTCGTCTGATGATTTTTGAATTGTTAATCCGGCAATTGAAAAGCGGTGCGTTTCGGCTGGGAGCGCAGGCATCTTGCCTGCCCGTCCGTTCGGTGCGAAGCCCGAATCGGACAATCGGCGCGATAACCCGTTAGTTGCGTTTTATCGGGTTTGTTCCGTTCAAGTGCTTCGCACCGAACGGGGCAGGCAAGATGCCTGCGCTCCCAGCCGAAACGCCTTTAATTTTATTTAGAAAAAATTTTTAACAAAATCGAAATGACAACAACACTTTCTCAAGAATCAATGCAGGAAATTACCAACGGATTGCAACCGGCACTCGCCGCTTTCGCTTCCCGTTATCCGGGCGAGTCGGCTCGCCGTCAGCCGGTGCATACCGTTTATGGCGGGGCGCATTTGTTTAAATCGGACACTGCTCCGCGTCTCGGCGCACTTGCGCTGCGCTCTTTTGAAACGTATGCGCCGAACGCAAAGACTTTCGCCGACGCGCTCGGATTGCCGGACAAATTGGCAGACACGATTTACGAGCGAGTGTTAGAAAAAATTAAGCGCGAGCCGGTCGAAGATTTCCGTATTGATTTTGAAGACGGCTACGGCACGCGCCCCGACGCGGAAGAGGACGGACACGCTATATCAGCCGCGCAGGAAGTCGCCAAAGGTTTTGAAGCAGGCACGCTGCCGCCGTTTCTCGGAATTCGCATCAAAACATTTTCGGAAGAATTGCATGCCCGCAGCATTCGCACGATGGATTTGTTTTTGACGACACTCGTTGAACAAACCGGCGGACGATTGCCGGAAAATTTTGTGGTTACGCTACCGAAAATCGTGCATCCAGCGCAAGTGGCGACGCTCGCCGACATTTTCGATTTGCTTGAGCCGAAACTCGGCTTGCCGACAGGCTCGCTCAAAATGGAGATGATGGTTGAAACGACACAATCAATCATTAACGAACGCGGCGAAACGAATCTCCCGCAACTGCTCGATGCCGCACGGGGACGTTGTGTCGCGGCGCATTTCGGGACATATGATTACACCGCCAGTTGCAGCATCACCGCCGCATATCAGGATATGCTGCATCCGGCGTGCGATTTCGCACGTCACGTAATGCAGGTTTCCTTTGGCGGAACGGGAATCTGGTTGTCGGACGGCGCGACCAATATTATGCCCGTCGCGCCGCATCGCGGAGAGTTGACGGCGGAACAGGAAGCGGAAAACCGCGCCGTCGTGCATCGCGCCTGGAAGTTGCATTACCAGCACGTCCGACATTCGCTCGCCAACGCTTTTTATCAAGGTTGGGATTTGCATCCGGCTCAGTTTCCAACGCGCTACGCGGCGGTCTACACATTCTTTCTCGAAGGCTTGGACGCGGCTTCCGAACGACTAAGCAACTTTGTCGCAAAGGCGGCGCAGGCGACGCTCGTCGGCGATGTTTTCGACGACGCGGCAACCGGACAAGGACTGCTCAATTATTTTCTCCGCGCCATCAACTGCCGCGCTCTGACCGAACAGGAAGCACTGGATTTAACCAGCCTTTCGCTGGATGAGCTACGCTCCGGTTCGTTTGTAAAGATTTTGCAAAACCGGCAAAAATAGGTCAGCGGCTTCGGCGAAAAACTTTATAAACCTCAATAAGCTCGCGGAAAATCAGCCTTCGCTCCCTGGTTTTCCAGATGCTTTGGCTAATAATTTTAGCTCAAGCAACAAAAAGTTTTCAGTTATTTGGTGAACGAAAGGACATAAGAAAATTGTGAACTGCTTATGAATTGGGGTAATTGGTATTTACGCGAATCTTATAGTGTTTTTATTAACCGACTATTCTCTCTGTATTTTTTCGGATTATTAGCTTGCATTTGGATATTCGTTTGCGTAACCGGCAAGCTACAAAAACGTAAGTAGGTAAAGCTATTTGGTCGTAAGTAGTCGGACAGATTTATTAAAAGGTATTTTTTCGGAATAGCTGACAGATAATAGTTGGTAGCTAAAAGACGCGCTCCGAAGCTATCAACTATCAGTTATCAGCTATCAGTTATTCCCACACGGCGTAAATTAAAGCAACTTTAAAAACTGTCCGAACTGTTGTGTTCGGCGAACTTAGTAATATGGCTGAAGCAAAACCGCGTGTCAAAAAAGCACCTTTTGGAAAAACAAGCGACGGAAAAAGAGTTGAAATTTATACGTTGAAGAATTCAAAAGGCGCGGAAGCAAAAATTATTACTTACGGCGGAACAATGGTTTCGTTGAAAGTTCCGAACAAAAAAGGGAAATTCGATGACGTTGTGCTTGGTTACAATTCGATTGGCGATTACGAGAAAACCCCTTTTTACTTCGGTTCGCTGATTGGTCGCTACGCCAACCGCATTGCGAAAGGAAAATTTACACTCGATGGTAAAAAATACTCGCTGGCTGCAAATAACGGCGAAAATCATCTGCACGGCGGACTGCAAGGCTTTGACAAAGTTGTCTGGACGGCACACCATTCAACCGACAAAAACGGCGCGAATCTTAAATTAACTTATTTGAGCAAAAATGGTGAAGAGGGTTATCAATAAACCAAAATTTCCGACAACAAAATTAAAACCGGGACAGAGATATTTGCAAACGACCGTTTATAAATTTTCTACTCGCTAATTGTGATGATTACTGCTAAATTCGGTCTGCTTGACCGCACCGGAACGCCGCTAAAAATTCTCAATTTTAAGACGAGCAACTGACAACGACTCGTTTTGTGTTTTCCGTCGGTGGTTTTGCAAAGCGTTCCATTTCCGGCTGCTCGTCAAAAGGTTTTTGCAGCACTTCGAGCAAAGTATTCAATTCCGTATAGCTGCCGGACTGCGCTTGTTCAATTACTGCCTGCGCGGTGTAATTACGAAGAATAAATTTCGGATTAACAAGCAGCATTCGGGCGCGTCGTTCCGCGTCAATGCTGTTTTCCCGCGTTAGACGAGAGCGATAAGTTTGCGCCCAACGGTCAAAACTCGCCGGGTCAATAAACATACTCTGCAAAGAGTTATTTTTCTCGTTTGAAGTAGTTTTAAATTCGCTCAAACGGCGGAAAAATTGCGTATAATCAATCGAGTTCGCTTGCAGAATTTCCAACAAATCCGAAATCAGTTTTGCATCGTCCGTTTGTTCGGATTGCAAACCTGATTTACCACGCATTAATTCTAAGAATCGTTCGGTAAAAATTGACTGATACGCGCTCAAAATCGCTTCTGCTTCTTCGGTTTCGATAAGTGGTATCAGCGTTTGCGCCAAACAGTAAAGATTCCAGAGTCCGACATTCGGCTGTTGGTCAAAAGCGTAGCGTCCGCCGTAATCGGAATGGTTACAGATGAAACCGGCATCGAATTCGTCGAGAAATCCGAACGGACCGTAATCAATCGTTAAGCCGAGAATTGACATATTATCCGTATTCATTACGCCGTGCGCGAATCCGACGGCTTGCCACTGCGCGATAAGTTTTGCCGTTCGGGTAACGACTTCGCGCAAAAATTTTAGATACTTGTCTTTATCTTCGGCAAATTGCGGATAAAATTCACGAATGACATAATCGGCGAGTTCGCGCACTTGCTCGTATTGCCCGCGATAATAAAACAATTCAAACGAACCGAAGCGAACGTGCGTCGGCGCAATCCGTGTCAAAACGGCGGCGGTTTCAACTGTTTCGCGGTAGACGGGAGCGTTACTTCCCGTGATGCACAATGCCCGCGTAGTCGGAATTTCGAGCGCGTGCATTGCCTCGCTGCACAGATATTCACGAATTGTCGAACGCAAAACCGCGCGTCCGTCGCCCATCCGCGAAAAAGGCGTCTGACCTGCGCCTTTCAGTTGAATATCAAACCGGTCGCCCTTTTTGTTCACCGCTTCGCCGAGCAGAATGGCGCGTCCGTCGCCTAATTGCTGAACAAAAGTACCGAATTGATGTCCGGCGTAAATCGCCGAAATCGGTTCGCTGTTTGGCAGAAGTTTGTTGCCGGTAAAATACTCGACGAATTCCGGTTTTTCAACTTCCTGCGGGTCAAGCCCGATTAATTCCGCCGCCGCCGAATTAAAACTGACGAGATACGGCGCGGGCAAAGGTGTCGGTTTGACGCGCCGGTAAAAGATTTCCGGCAAGCGCGAATAAGTGTTATCGAATTGAAGTTTTTTGAGAGAAGTCATAAAAATCAGAACTCTTTGATAAGTGATATTTGACAATTAACTAACAATAGCTCAAATACAAATAATGAGTTAAGTGAAGCCTGTGCATAATTTATTTTTGCCAACTAAAAGACCTTGTGCCGTTTGGGGGGGGGGTGTTTCCCCGACAAACCCCACGGCTTCCCACCGACGGAAAAAAAAACCCCCACA
>JBPCPU010000137.1:0-40574 GCA_050998795.1 Pyrinomonadaceae bacterium | reverse complement strand
GGAAATATCACCGATGAACAAGTGCAAGAATACTTGGAGCATCACCGACAGCCGTCAAACAAGGATAGCGACCCAATAATTTTAGAATGAACTTGGACTTTCAGTCCTCCTAAAACCTATGCACTTCTAGTGCATAGTCGTTTAGTTAAATATCGCTCACACTTAAAAACTTATGTTAAAACAAGCCGTTGCGCATTATCACGAACTTTTGGAAGATTACGAATTAGCCGAAGCGTCGCGCCGGGTGCTTGATGACGGATTGGAAAGCGCGAAACTGATTTTCGGCGGTCGCCGTTTGTCGCCGTATTTGCGCCCGCATTTTGTTACTGAAACCGATTGGAAGAGAGTTTCACAAATTTGTGAAACAGTTTGGAGCGCACTGCAAAAAGTAAAAGACGCGGCGATTGGCAATGACGAATTGCTTGACGAACTCGGAATTACGGAAATCGAGCGCGAACTCGTCGCCATTGACCCGAAATATAAACAAGTTTCGGCTTCGGCGCGGCTCGATTCTTTTCTTACCGACGATGCGTATAGTTTTGTCGAACTCAACGGCGAAAGCCCCGCCGGAATTGCTTATGCCGATTCCGCCGCCGAAATTTTTCTGCAAATGCCGGTGATGAAAAAGTTTGCGGAAAAATACGACGTGCGAAGTTTTGAAGGCAGTTCAAAGCTGCTTGCGGTTTTACTTTCCTCTTACGAAGAATTTCTCGGACGCAAACCCGAAAAAAATCCCGTCATCGCCATTGTTGATTTAAAGGATTTGCCGACGCTCAAGGAATTTGAATTATTCCGCGATTATTTTGAGGCAAACGGTTACACTTCGTTGATTTGTTCGCCCGACGAACTCGAATTCGACGGCAAAAATCTGATTTACAAAGGCGTGGCGATAGATATTGTTTATAAACGTCTGCTCGTCAACGAATATCTGCCGATTATCAAAGAATTTCCCGCGCTGCTCGAAGCCTATAAAGCGGGCGCAATTTGTATGGCGAATAGTTTTCGCTCGAAATTGGTTCACAAAAAAGCGATTTTTGCAGTTTTGACAAATGAAAAATACGCGCACCTTTTTGATGAAAACGAATTACAGGCAATCAAAGCGCACATTCCCTGGACACGAAAATTCCGCAAGGAAAAGACAATTTATCAAGACGGCGAAATTGATTTGGTCGAATGGACGCGAAGCAATCAAAGCAAATTAGTCTTAAAACCAAACGACGATTACGGCGGACACGGCATTTATATCGGCTGGATTTCCTCCGAATCCGAATGGAACGAAGCGATAAAAACCGCGCTCGAAAACAGCGATTATCTCGTGCAGGAGCGCGTCAAAACGAGCAAGGAAGTTTTCCCGATGCTGTTCGGCGCACTCGGCGAAATAAAAATGGTCGAGCAACTCGTTGACCTCGACCCGCTTTTGTTCGACGGCAAAGTCGGCTCAGCTTTCACGCGGCTTTCTTCGTCGGAGTTGGCGAATGTTTCATCCGGCGGCGGAATGGTGCCGACGTTTATTATCAAGGAAAAATAAAGTGTTATAATTTTAAGTGAGGTATTTATGGGAAGTCTGACAATAGAAATTCCGCTTAAAATCAATCGTTCTTTTCGTGTGGAAGATGAAAAAATTGCTAAGAAACTTCTTCGGGAATTGGAAGAAATTAATCAAAAGAAAAGCGCGTTTGATGATGTCCTGGGAATTTGGGCGGAACGCGACGAAAAAGAAGAAGATTTGACAAAAAATCTGCGCCGCAAAAGTAATTTGAGAAATGGATGAACATCTGCTCGATACAAATGTTTTATCGAAGATTTTTTACGGAAATGTCGCCGTCAAAAACTTTGTTGACAGCCTCGATGCGGGAATCGAAACAATCGTTTATATCGAATGTATTCAAGGTTCTATTTCCAATTCCGACAAAAACCGCATCAAGCAAAGTTTGCAAAGCGTCAAATTTTATCCTTTGACAAACGACATTGCCCAAAAAGCAATCGAGTTGATTGATACTTACTCGAATTCTCACGGATTGCTTTTAGCCGATGCGATTATCGCGGCGACTGCTTTGCATTACGATTTAACTTTAGTTACCTATAATCTAAAAGATTTTCAATTTATCAAAGGCTTGAAAGTTTTGAAACCACCTGTTTAATTAATATGACCGTTCAATCGGAATAATGCCGACGTTTATTATTAGTGAAAAAGAATGAAAATCCGCAAGTTACAACTGAAAAACATCGGCGTTTTCGATGATGAAACGATTGAGTTTCAACCTTGTCCTGTGAAAGACAAAGCTGAGATTCATATTTTTACAGGGCAGAACGGGAGCGGAAAAACTACACTTTTAATGGCTTTGGGTAGTGCCTTTGATGGTAATCCATTACCTTCCTTGAAAAATTCATTATACAAAAGAATGAAACGTATTAATGAAGTAGAAGGAGATGATGAGATAAAAAATCAAATATATGTTTTGTTTGAGAATGAAGTGTTTTCTAACATTGAAATTTCAAAAAAAGCAAATTTTGTAAATTCTGTAGATGTTTTAAACAGAACAAGCCGGTCAGATTTTGTTAGTCTTCATAGTAGTTTAGCAGAATACAAACATCAATTTTTGCTCACTACAAGTTCACCCAATCCCTTAACTTTCGCAGTTTTTGCTCTATCTGGTTATCGCCATATTGAAAACGAACCAGTCCAAGCTAATTATTTGCCAAAGGAATTTAATCCGCTTTCTCAATCGCTAGAATTTATAAAGGATTATCGTAAAGATGGTGAAATTACTATAAATCAGCTAGTTACAAATAACATTTCAAATCGTGCCTTATCAAAGGAAGATAAAAGTTTTATAGAAGCAGAAAAATATGATGCGGTTATCAATGCAATTGAAAGTTTTATAAAAGATGTTACAGATTACGAAGTTAAGTTTGTTTTGAAAAGGTCGCCAAATGAATTGAAACTAAGAATTCACAACAAAGAATTGGATTTTGATGTTTTGCCTGACGGGTTGCGCTCGTTAATAAGTTGGGTTGCTGATTTACTCGGCAGAGTTGATTTGCTCAAATGGCAAGATGATTTGCCAATAACTGATAAGAATCTGATTTTACTACTCGACGAAATAGAGGTGCATTTACATCCGGCTTGGCAGAGGAGAGTTTTGCCTGTCGTGCAGAAACTTTTCAAAAATTCGCAGATTTTCGTTTCGACACATTCACCGTTCGTCGTTAATTCGATTGATAACGCTTGGGTGTATGAGTTGAAAGTTGAAAACGGTAAAGCTAAGGTTGCGGAGAAAAGTTTAACGAAAACGGCTTATAGCTATCAAACAGTTTTACGGGAAGTTTTTGATATTGATGAAAGATTTGGTGAAGGAACTGAGAAAAAAGGAACTCAATTTCAGTTAGACGAATTTTATAAACAAAGAGATAAAATTCTCAAAACCAATGGAAAAAGTAGAATAAGTAAAAAGAAATTTTTAGAATTTGCTGAAAATCTCGCTTCACAAAGCGCAGAATTGCAAAGTTTGGTGTTTCTGGAGTTGGCTCGTTTAAGTAAAGAAAAGGGAGAACCTTACGAAATATGATGAAAACCGAGCGTTCAGAATGTCCTGAATGGCTTGCTGAAAATTGGGAAAGATGGGGAAGGCAATGGCAAGCCAAGCGCAACAACCCAAGACTTGGAAATGATTTTCAATGGTATCAATACAGAGGACAAAAAGTTAATCAATTGCTTTTACCTCTTTTAATTGCAATGACAAAACATCATTGTTCGTATTGTGACAAACGGATTGGAGTTGAAACGATTGACCATTTCAAACCAAAAAACCTTGCGCCTTTAGAATCTTATGTTTGGGAAAATCTGTTTATCGCTTGTTATGATTGCCAGGTAAGTCGTTGGGAAAAATTTGAAGCTATTTTGCTGAAACCCGATGAAATAGATTATGAATTTAGCCAGTATTTTCTTTATGATTTTGACTTAGGCGAACTAAAACCGAAAGGTAACGAAGATTCGATTGAATATTTAAGGGCTGATTTTACAATCAAAACTTTCAAATTAAATGAAAGAGGTTTGCCAGAAGCCAGAAAAATTATTTCCGACAATTTAACTGTTTTTCAAGGGCAAGAGATTGACAAACTTCCATATAGATTTATTTTCCAAGAAATTTAATGAAGCCAACGGAAAAAAAATCACGTCTGCGCGAACTTTCCGAAGAGTTTTTACGCCGGAAACGCTTTTATTTGAAAAATTAAGATTGTGATAAGATTGATTCCCAAATGGCTGATATTTTTGACGAATTTCAAAATTTAATTGCGAGATTCAATCAAGAACAACTTGATTATGCGGTGTGCGGCGGTTGGGCGGTGGCGATTCACGGTGCGCCGCGGGCGACGGTTGATATTGATTTGCTTGTTTCCGCCGAAAATCTTTCAAAGGCTTGGAAGATTGCCGAAGATTTAGGCTATTGGGTTGAAGGTTTGCCGCTTTCCTTTGACAAGGGAATTATTGAGATTCGCCGAATTTCCAAAATTGACGAAGCGACGAAAATGCTTTTTACCATTGATTTTCTGCTTGTAACCAAAGGATTGAAACAAGTTTGGGAAACGCGGGAAAACATTGATTGGGAAGACGATAAAGTGTGGACGGTTTCGCGGGAAGGTTTGATTTTTATGAAACAACTCAGCGGACGACACAAAGACCTTGGCGACATCGAGAGTTTAAGGGAGATGGAAAATGAAAGTTGATATGTCGCCGAAAGCGGTCAAAGGCAGGCTCAAAATGGTTTCGCAGCTTTGGCGGCTGAGTATTTCGTTGGGAAAAGCAAAAAAAGGTACAGACGCGCGACGGAAAAATAAAAATATTTCCAAAAATACCGAAAACGCGGGCTTCATCATTGTAAAATAATCTGAATGAAAACATCAGAAAAACAAACCAGACTACGCCAACTTTCCAATGAATTTCTGCGCCTCGAACACAAGTTAAAACTCGGCGGCGGCGCGGAGAAAATCGAGAAAATTCACAGATTTGTGCTAGAATTTCTGCGGGAGAAATAAAGTTATGAATAGCATTTTAGTTGATGAACAAGTTTCGCCGAAAGAAGCCGAAGAAATAAAGGCGGAAGTCCATAAAATTTTTGAAGAAGTTAAACGAAACAAAGAAAAAATGGATAACGACCAAAGAGTTATTGAAAGAATGAAAACGCGCACTCGCGTTATTCTCGACCAACTCGAAAAACCCGCCTAAAGTTTTTTATGTGGAAGGAAATTTACGAATGGGCAATACAACTGCTCGTTCTGTCGAAAGAAACCGAACGAAACCGCGCCGACATTAAAGACGTGCGCGAAGAAGTCGAACGCTTAACGCTCATCGTGCAGGGCTTGGCGTTTGAAATCAAACGCCTCAGCGAAAAAATTGACCACGCATACGAAAACGAAACCCACGAACGCGAAAAATTAGCTTTAAAACTTGAAAACGAAATGCTCAAGTTTGAGAGAAGACTGCCTTCCGGCGATAAAAACAAAAAAAAGTAATTTTTAATGAAAACATCAGAAAAAAAATCACGTCTGCGCGAACTCAGCGATGAATTTCTGCGCCTCGAACACAAGTTAAAACTCGGCGGCGGCGCGGAAAAAATCGAGAAAATTCACAAACAGGGAAAGCTGACGGCGCGGGAAAGAATTAATTTGCTTTTCGATAAAGACGCTTATCAACAGGAAATCGGGTTGCTCGTCGCCTACGACGAATACAAAGGGCAAGCACCAGCCGCCGCCGTTGTGACGAACATCGGAAAAGTTCACGGGCGAGAGTGCGTCGTCGTGGCGAACGACGCGACGATAAAAGCGGGCGCGTGGTATCCCGAAACGATTAAGAAAATTTTGCGGGCGCAGGAGATTGCGATGCGAAACCGCGTTCCAATCGTTTATCTGGTGGATTCGGCAGGCGTGAATTTACCGTATCAGGGCGGCGTGTTTCCCGGTCAATACGGCGCAGCCAGAATTTTTTATTACAACTCGATTATGCGCCGCTATTTGAAAGTTCCGCAGATTGCCGCCGTGATGGGAATGTGCGTGGCGGGCGGCGCGTATCTGCCCGCGCTGTCGGATGTGATTTTGATGGTCGAAGGCACTTCGTTTATGGGACTCGGCGGCGCAAATCTGGTCAAAGGCGCGACCGGACAGACGATTGACAACGAAACGCTCGGCGGCGCGATGACGCACAATGCAATTTCCGGCGTGGCGCATTTTCGCACTAAAGACGAGCAGGGGTGTTTGAAAAAAATCCGTCAGTTAGTTTCCGAACTGCCGAAAAAGGAAGAAACAAGAGTTTCGATTATCGAAGCGAAAAAACCGAAAAACAAACCGGAAAAACTTTATGAAATTCTGCCCGAAGACCACCGCGCTCCGTATGAAATGCGCGAGGTTTTGAATTGTTTTCTCGATGACGGCGAACTTGACGAATTTCAAGCCGACTACGCAAAGGAAATGATTTGCGGAACAGCGCGAATCGGTGGAATCTTAATCGGAATAATTGCTAATCATCGCGGAATGGTTCGCGGGAAATCGGGAAAACCGCCAAAATTCGGCGGCATCGTTTATACCGAATCGGCAGAAAAAACTGCGTATTTTATCGAAAACTGCAATCGGCATTTAACGCCGCTTTTATTTGTTCAAGATGTTTCCGGTTTTATGGTCGGCGCGGAAGCGGAGCATTCGGGAATCATTCGCGCCGGAGCGCATTTTGTCGAAGCGATGGCGACGGCAATCGTTCCGAAATTGGTTTTGACAATCAACCACGCTTCCGGCGCGGGTTATTACGCGATGGCTGGACAAGGTTTTGACCCGGATTTTATCTTCAGTTTGCCGACCGGAAGAATGGGCGTGATGGAAGGCGACAGCGCGGCGCAGGCAATTTTCGGAACGCAGATTGAAAAATTAAAAAAGGAAGGCAAAGAACCGGACGAAGCGACGAAAACCGAAATGGAAAAAGTGCGCGAAACTTATGACCGCGAGCTTGACGCGAAACACGCGGCGGCACGTGGATTGTTGGATGCAATCATTACGCCCGAAAATTTGCGCGACGGTTTGATTCTGGCTTTGCAAACTTGTCTGAACACAAATAAACCGCACATCGGCGCGTTCATTTTGCCGGAAAATTTGTAAAACGGTAGTTCCATTTTTTGAAGCCGTTTCAAAAATAGATAGAAAAACAACCGAATTTTGTCTTTGCGACCTTTGCGGCTACGCGATGAATTATGCATTCGTTTATCTGTTTTCAAAATTTTTTTACAATAATACTTTATATTGTAAAGTTCTTGACAAACAAAATAACTTAATGTAAATTTCAAATCTATATGGCGAAGATTCAAGCAATCCGCCCTTAAATATATGAAAATTAAAATATTATTGTTTCTCAAAAAATAACGATACAAACAGATAAACAAAGCCGCTAGGGATTAAATTCTAAAAATTTATGAGTATTTCTTCGACACTTGACCGACTTCATTCGCAGGCAAAGCAAAACAGATGGCTGCGATATTTTGCTGTTTTTAATAGTCTCGCACTCGCCGCCGGGTTTATTCCTTCGGGAATTGTGAAAATTATGGGCGAGCGGTTCGCCAGCGGCTTATCCGCTAATCACCCGATGGGACATTATTTGGAAGCGTTGCATCTGACGGGTTATTACTACACATTTATTGGCGTTGTGCAGATAACGGCGGCTCTGCTGCTGCTGATTCCGCGCACGGCAACGCTCGGCGCGTTTCTTTATTTCCCCATCATTTTAAATATTTGTATTCTGACGTATGCGCTGCGTTTTGACGGCTCGCTTTTTACCGCGCCTTTGATGGTTTTGGCTAATTTGTATGTGCTTGGCTGGAATTATGAGAAATGGAAATACATTCTTCCGTTTAATCGTCCGGCAATTTCCGATGGATTAACAGAGAAGAAGAAAAGCCTCAGTAATAAATTCCCGACACTTTTCTTTGCCGGAGTGTTTGCTGCCGTTATCGTTTTTGTGGTAGTCGTTCCAAGTCTTTACAGCATCAAGCCCCGCAACACTTTAGTGCAATGTAACAGGCAATTTAAAGACAGCAGCAAAATCAAAGCCGGTGCAGATTTCTGTAATTGTATTCATCAATCCGGCGAGCCACTCGACAAATGTCTGGACGAATACAAAAAAGGTTCAGATGATACTATCCGAACACCGTAGAACCTTTATTTTTCGAGAAAAGTCCGGTTTGCCGTCGAAACTTATTAAAATAAATCGAAGCGACCGCCGCAGATAAATTTAAAATCGAAACGGCGAGAATGGTGATGGAATTAGCCGCCGCGAAAAACCGGATGATTCAAAAACGGGGCAGTCGGGAGAGGGTTTTCACGAAAGAAAATTAAGGAGAAATCAAAATGTTCTGTCCAAATTGTTCACAGGAAAATTTAAATGAAGCGACGGAGAAGGACAAATTTAAATTTGATACGGCTGGAGTGATTATCGAGTTCAACACGGAGAAAAAGCAGTTG
This sequence comes from Pyrinomonadaceae bacterium, assembly GCA_050998795.1. GTDB lineage: Bacteria > Acidobacteriota > Blastocatellia > Pyrinomonadales > Pyrinomonadaceae. The sequence goes on along the minus strand of JBPCPU010000137.1, from coordinate 32,075 downwards.
ACTCTAAAGCAGGGCGGTCAGCAATTTTTATTTGCAAAAGATAAATAGCGATTACCGAAAATAGCTTGTCAAAATTCCGTCTAACCGGCGGTCTGTTGTGTTTGCAACTTTAAATTTTCGTAATCCTTGATTGATTCCAAAATGACCCGGTGAGATTCCTCACGTCCGTAAATATAGGCGATTTCGCAGATGAACGGTTCGCTCGGCAAATTTTTATAAGTTAAAAAATAGTGCTGCAAACGATTGACAATACTGACGGGAAGCTCGGAAATGTCCTGATAGTTTTCATAAATTTTATCGCCGACCAAGGTTGCAATAATTTTATCGTCCGCTTCGCCCGCGTCGAGCAGGCAAAATCCGCCGATTGGTTTGGCTTTCAAAATTATATCGCCGCGCGGAATGTGATGCTCGGACAAAACAAGAATGTCGAGCGGGTCGCCGTCACCTTCAATCACGGTTTTATTTGAATTTCGGCTGGCAAGCCGGGCGATGTTTTCGCCGCAAAATGTTTGCGGAATAAAGCCGTAATTAGCGGGAACGACGTTTGAATACTGTTGCGGACGGTCAATTTTCAAGTAGCCGGTTTCTTTATCAATTTCATATTTCACCGTGTCGCGCGGGACAATTTCGATGAAAACCGTTACTTCCTGCGGAACATTTTCCCCAATCGGAATGCCGTGCCACGGATGAGCTTTATTTGTTCTGAACATAGTTTTATTATTGATACGGGAAACAAAAATGTCTAACGCGCTAATCGTCAAAAATCTTCATAAAGCGATAATCATTCAGTTTAACCGTCCTAAAATCCGCAGTCCGTTGTCAATTTTTGTTTTGAATGAACTGCACAAAATTTTAAACGAAATTTCTGCTGATGCGGTAATTGAAACGATAATTTTCACCGGCAAAGATGACGTTTTCGCGTCGGGCGCAGATTTGCGCGAGATTGCTGCAATTACAAAAGACACCGCGCGTGAGTTTGCCTGGCGCGGGCAAAATTTAATGAACAGAATAAATGCGTCGGAGAAGGAAACGATTGCGGCAATAAACGGTTTTTGTTTCGGCGGCGCGTTGAATTTAGCTCTTGCGTGCGACAAAAGAATTGCTTCGCCGAACGCGGTTTTTTCGCATCCGGGCGTAAATCTCGGAATTATCACCGGCTGGGGCGGAACGCAGCGACTTCCGCGTCTGGTCGGCGAAGCAAAAGCACTTGAGATGTTTTTAACGGCAAAAAGAGTTGATTCAGGCGAAGCATTGCGAATCGGTTTGATTGACAAAATCGCGGAAAATCCGCTTGCCGAATCAATTGCAAACTATCCGGTCAATTCTTCATCAATAAGTTTATGAAAAAAATTGTGATTGGTCTGGTTTTGGTAAAAATTGCTTTCCTGTCAATTTTCGGCATTGCTGTTTTTACGGGATGTAAGCGAGCAAGTTTGTCGCCGATTGAAACCGCGCAGAAGACATCAACCGCCGCGCCGAAAGTTGACGACAACATCAATCGTCCGGTGAGCGAGCCTTACGCGGGCGACCTTTCGATTTTTGAAGATGAGAATCGTTCTAAAAACTTGCAGATAGACCGCGTGATGGACGTTTTGAAAATCACGGAAGGTAAAAATGTTGCTGACATCGGTGCGGGTTCGGGCTGGTTCACGGTTCGCGCCGCAAAGAGAGTCGGCGAAAAGGGAAAAGTTTTTGCCGTCGAAATAAATCAGGAATACATTGATTACATCAACAATCGCGCTAAAAAAGAAAATTTCCCGAATATCCAAACCATTCTCGGCACGGAAGACAATCCGAAACTTGCTGATAATTCGGTTGACGCGGTTTTGATTTTGAAGACTTACCACGAAATCGGACAACCTGTAAAAGTTCTGCAAAACATTCGTAAATCTTTACGACGAGATGCGCTTGTCGGCATTATTGACAAAAACGGCAAAGGCGATGACCACGGAATTGATAAGGAAAAAGTTGTCGAAGAAGCGAAACGCGCCGGTTTTATTTTGAAAGAAGAATTCGATTTTACGAAAGACGACGGAATGGATTATTTTCTCGTCTTTCGGGCGACAAAATAAAACTTTAATTTAGTCGGCATTCGGCATTTGACCCACGATTTCCATTGTCTTTATGCTCACATTGCAGACGCGCTTGAGCAAATCAATCGTCTGCTCTTTGTAATCTTCAAATTTATAAGTATTAAACCGCTCGGCAATCGTCGCGTCCTGCGGTTTCTTTTCCTTGTATTGGTCTAAAATCCATTCGAGCGCGGAACGGTTTCCGAGTTTATATTCCCAAGCGAGCGCGGGAACACCCGTCAATGTCGTGTGCGAATCTATTTCGATTGTGCCGTTTGTTTTGTCGGCGCGAAGTTTTGTTTTCGGTTTAGCGATAAAGGTTTCGTTTTCCGTTTCCGCTTTATCGCTAAATAAACTGTCTTGCTTGATTTTCTTTTTCGGCGTTAAATCCAAATCTTTTCTTCCGAGCGCGAACGGTTCTTGCGTTTCGTAATTGATGTGCAAATCCATCAATTCCTTGCCCCATTCGCGCCATTGAAAGAAATCCGCATAAAACGGCAGGCGCGGAAACTCGCGCTTTAAGTTCTGCTCGTATTTCTTGCGGTAAACGGGCGAATGAAGCACGGCGTAAGTGTAATAAAAGATGTCCCGCTACGTGACTTTCTATAAAGATTTTACTTCCGTTACATCTTGTTCTGGAACAGGCAAGCCTAAAGTCGTGAGTGGTATATACTCAAAAAAGAAATGACATCTGACGCTGATGATATAATCCAAAACGTCTTTGTATTCAGGCTTTTTAAACCAATCTCCGAGAAGATAAATATACTCAACCTCAATGTTGGCGCGAGAAAGCAGTTTTTGATACTGTTTTTTCTTGAAATCACAAGTTTGCAGCTTTTCATCAACCGAACCTGCTACCTGCTGAAACTTACACTCAATTACGAAAAGCGTGTTGTTGACAATTACAAAGATGCTATCGTCTGGAAGTAATCTTTTGGAAATTATTTCTTTCCAATTAATTTTATATTCTTCAAGAAATTTATAAAACCCGTGTTTCTTAAAGATTCTTCCAACTTGCTCATCATTATAAAATACGTCTCCGGCAACAACTTTATATCCTATTTGCGAATTTAGAAACGTAGTCAAGTCAGTTTTCCCCTCAAATACTAATCCAGTTCTCGTATTTGCTCCACCAATACCTTTATATTTCATAATTTAAAAGAGGTTTGTTTGATTTTTAATCGAGTTATATCTTTTTACGGTTAAATTTATATATTCTGGATTTAACTCTATCCCAATATATTTTCTGTTCTTTAAAATTGTCGTTGCAATGCCGGTAGTTCCACTTCCGTTGAAAGGATCAAGAATTATGTCTCCTTTATTTGTTGACGCTTGAACAATCCTTTTCAATAGCGCGAGCGGCTTTTGAGTTGGGTGTTTTCCGAATTGCTTTTCGCTTGGTGGAGTGCTTGCAATACTCCAAACAGTTCGCATTTGATTATTGGGCTTCTTCATTGGGTCTTCCGGGAAATTACCGTTTTTCATTGAATCATAATTGAAGGTGTGCTTTGCCTTCTTGTCTTTTCGCGCCCACAAAATCGTTTCGTGACTGGCTGTAAAAAAGCGGCAACTTAGATTTGGCGAAGCATTTGGTTTGAACCACGCAATATCATTGAGCAAATGATATTCCAATTTTTGCAACATTAAACCGCATTGATAAATTGAATGGTAAGTTCCACTAACCCAGATAGTGCCGCCCGGCTTTAGTATTCGACGACACGCAGAAAGCCAAGTCAAATGAAATATCAAGTCATCGTCAAAACCTTTACTCTTGTCCCATTTACCTTTATTTACACTCACCATTCTTCCTGCCTGACAAGTGAATCCATCATTTGAAAGCATGTAAGGCGGGTCCGCGAAGATCATATCTACATAGTTCTCCGGCAAATTATCCATCACTGCCAAGCAATCATCATTGTAAAGCGCAAAATCATCAGTCTTAAAAATAGGTTTAATATTTAGCTTGCTCTCAATTTCCTTTGTCGGAGTTGTTATTTGCATATTGACGAAACTTTCTTTCTGCATCATTTGAGTTTATCCTTTAATTACAGTTTAAACAGGCTCATAGTTGCTGGCAAATAAGGTTTAATTTCTTTTGATTAGTGGTAGATAAATAAAATTTTTTAGTGGCACTAACCAAACAGATGTTTTTGAATTCTTTATAAATGCCTTTGCGCTGCTGATAGGTGTATTCGATGTTGAGATTGGCGATGTAATACGGCAGTATGGCGACTTCGTTGGCGTGCAGTTCGTGTTCGTATTTGTATTCGAGGTTGTGAATGTTGATTTTATCAATCAGTTCGGCGATGAATGTTCCCGTTCCCGTCGCCGGGTCGAGAATGTCCACGCCTTTGTCGGACAAACTTTTACCGAAATGCTTTTCCAGAAGCCAGTCGGTCGAATCAATCATAAACCTGACGATTTCATTCGGCGTATAAACGACACCGAGTTTGTCCGCGCCTTTTGGATTATAAACTTTGTAGAAATTTTCATAGACGGTCTTGAGGAATTTCTGCTTTTCGTGGTTATCCGTGATGCCCGAAGCCGCGTCGCGGATGGTTTTGTAAAAGTATTCGATGCGCCGCAAATAGTTTTTGCGAACTTCGCGGGTCATAAACGTATGAATCACGTCTTCGAGTTCGCGGGCGATGTTGTTTGAACGGTGAAATTCGGCATCATCGAAAACATTGGTGAAAATATCTTCGGTCAGAATGTGCTGAATTATCATTTCCCGTATGTCTTCGGGCGTAATTTCGGGGTTAATCTCGCTTCTCGCAATCTCCAAAAACAAATCTCGCTTCTCGCGGAAAACTTCGTTCGTTTCCGCTTCGCGTTCCATCAATTCGCGCAAACCGCTTACAATATCCGGCACGTTTGCCTTAAATTCTATGAGAGCTTTGTTAAATTCTTTTACTTCGCTCGGCTCGTAGTTAATAAATTTGTCGAGCAAATCGTCAAGCAAATTCCATTCGCGCATCGAAACACGCATTACTTCCGCGCCTTCCTGAAACAAAATTGCCGTTTGTGTATCTTCAAAGATGATGTTTCTGGACGGGTAACCTTTTTCGTTAAGTTTGAAATGAATTTCGTCGTCCAGTTTATCTTTTGTGTCTTTAGCTTCCCAATATCCGACATCAATGCCGCCGAAATATCTCAAAACTCCGTCAGGTCTGATGCGCTTGCCGCTTTTTCCCACGAATTCAAATTGTTCGATAAGCTGAAAATTCTTTTTTTCCGCGTAAGCGCGTAAGAGATTAGCAAAGGCGAATGTAATAGATGTTTCATTGCGCGTTCTGCCCGCGTTTATTACGTCGTGCAGTTGATTGTAATATTTGGTGATTAAGAGTTTTGACATAGCTTTGACATCTCACTTATTCAAAAACTTGGCAATACCGCTCTGACAATCGTCGGTTAAGCGGGCAATAGTGTTGATGTCCGTGCCGGAAGCGAGCGCGGTTTCAAATGTCATTCCGTCCATTTGATACAAGAGGCGTTTTGACAAAACGACTGCCGAGCGCGAAACATTTTTATAAACTGAAATATACTCATTCACCTGCTCGTTAAATGATTCTTCGGGAAAAACCTCGTTAATCAAGCCGAAATCTTTTGCGGTTCTGGCATCGAATTCAAAACCTTGCGTTGCCAGCGCGAAACTGCGCTTTTCCGATGTGTTGCGCCTGAGAATAGCTATTACCATCGCAGGAACGAAACCGATTTTGACTTCCGGGTAACCGAAACGCGCCGTGTCCGTCGCCAACACAAGGTCGCAAGCCGTCGCCAAACCGCAGCCGCCTGCCAACGCTCTGCCGTGAACGGCGGCGGCGACGGGAATTTTTACCCGTCGAATCAGCGAAAATAATTCTCTCAAATTATCCGCGTCATCGTGATTTTCCATCACGTCGCTTTCCGAAATCTTTTGGAGAGCCGACAAATCCGCGCCCGAACAAAAATCTTTGCCCGCGCCCTTGATGACGATTGCTCGAAGCTCAGCGTCTTTATCGGCTTCGCGCAATGCGTCTTTGAGCGAATTGATTAAAGTATCATTCAGAGCGTTGCGCTTTTCGGGGCGATTTAATGTAATTGTGTAAATCGAATTTTCTTTTGCGGTTATAATTTCAGACATTTTCTTTGGAAGTTTTAACGCTCGTCGTCAGCATTTTGATTAGCTCGACACAATCGGCATTTATCGAATCGTATGGTTTTTCATCGAGATATTCTCCCTCGTGCAGAATCAAAAGCCAAAACTCGGTTTCCGAAGCCTTTTTCAATGCGATTTGCATATCGGCGGAGAAAATTTGTTTCGATTCGGCGTTTGTCGCGTCTTTGATAAACTTTGCGATGTGCGTTCCCGAAAGTAAAACTTGCTTGCTCAAAACATATTCGTTTTTCTCTTCGGACAGATAGCGGGAAAGTTTGACGATTCGTAAGGCGAACTTTATTGCTTTATCCAAGACCAGGCTTTTGCTCATATTTCTTTCTCTGGTAAGCAGCGAATAGTTAATAGCGAATAGTTGACAGCTATTCGCTTTTCGCTGTTAACTATTCGCTGTTTCCCGGTAATAAAAATCAAACTTTCACAACAATAATTTCGTCGCTCTATCAATTTCCGCCGCAAAATTTTCGATTATTTTCGCTACAATTAAAATCTGCTCGCCCGCTTCTTTCCAATCTCTTTGCTCAATCGCTTCACGAACAGCCGGTAAGGTTTTTACGCCGTAACCCGTATAAAATCCGGGCGCGTAGATTTGATGTTTAAACCAATCGCGGCGCGGCAAACCGGTCTGATTAATTAGAGCGCGTTCTGTTTTCATCAGAATTTCGTCCAGCGATTTTTGTGATAACAGCGGATTATTTGCTATCGCTTTTTGATAGTTCTTCCCGCTGTCCTGTAGTTTTGCCAGAGCGTTTTGCAGCGGCGCGAAATTCAAAAAAGGCACGTCCGCCTTTGGTTTCGGCATCACGAAAATTTCCTTCGGGTCTTGGGCTGATTTGAGCGTTCCGTCGGAAATCATTTGATTCATCTGCTTTGTTTCTTCGCGCATCGTCTCGGCGAGCGTCGTTATTTCTTTGACGTAAACTGAAACCGTGTCGGCAAAATTCGTGAATTCAAACGGCAGAATATCGGCGTTTGCCAGCCGCAGAGTCATTCGTCCGGCGGTTTGTGCGAGCGCGATGCCGTAATCAAAATTCGGGTCGCCGAAGCGCGTATAATGGTCAAACGAATCGTAAATCGAATGATACGAGCCGCCGCCGTCTTCGCCGCCGAAACCCAAATTTAGCGAAGCGATACCGAGATGCTGCAAAAACGGCGTGTAGTCCGAGCCTGAGCCTAACGCGCTAATCCGCAAATCATTTCGCTCACGCGCTTCTTTTTTGGCGTTCGCCGTGCCTTCAATCATTTGCAAAGCCCGCAATCTTTCCCAAACGGAAATTTTTGTTTGCGGGTCAATCACGTCACGGGATACTTCGTTGACAAATTTTTCAAGCGTGTGAGAGCCGCCGACTCCTAAGAATCCGCGTCCGTTGGAATCGGAGTTAATATAAACGACGGCTTTGTTTTTCAATTCGTCGGCGTGTGTTTCCGCCCATTCGGTCGAACCCAAAAGTCCCGGTTCTTCGCCGTCCCAGGCTGCATAGACAATCGTCCGTTTCGGTTTCCAACCTGTTTTTGCCAATTCGGAAATGCCGCGTGCTTCTTCGAGCAGTGCCACTTGTCCGCTCAACGGGTCTTTCGCGCCGTTCACCCAGGCGTCGTGATGATTGCCGCGAATAATCCATTCGTCGGGTCGTTCAGCGCCGTTCATTTTCGCTATCACGTTGTAAATGGCTTTCGTATCCCAATTAAATTCGAGTTTGAGATGAACCTTAGTCGCGTCCGTTCCGCCGAAATGATAAGTTATCGGCAACGCGCCGCGCCAACTTTCAGGCACGACCGCGCCGCCCAGATTTCTTAAAAGCGGAAGCGCGTCGGCGTATGAAATCGGCATCACGGGGATTTTCGTTAAAGTCGGAGCATCTTTTAATTTCAATCGTTTCGCGCCTTTCGTCGAGCCGATATTCGGCGTTAAAGGGTCGCCCGGAAACGTCGGCATATCGGCAACCGAACCGCGTTGCGCGCCGTTTTCGCTGCGATATGCGCCTTTCGGATAAACGTCGCCTTGAAAAAATCCGTCGTTGCGCGGATCTGAATAAATCAGGCAGCCGACTGCGCCGTGTTCCGCCGCGACTTTCGGCTTGATGCCGCGCCCCGAACCGCCGTAACGCGCAATGGCGATTTTGCCGCGCACGTCAACGCCGCGTTTTTCCAATTCTTCATAATCGGCGGGAACGCCGTAATTGACATAGACGAGCGGCGCGGTTACGTCGCCGTCAATCGAATAAGCATTATAATTCGGCAATTGTTCGGCGGTTTGATTCGACGTCGAATCTTCTTTGAGCGCGGGTTCGGCGAGTTTTGCGGTGAATTTTTCGGGCGCGAGCATTTCCAAAACGCGCGTTTTCGGCGTGGGAAACAAAACGTCGAATTGTTCGAGCTTTGCGTCAAAGCCCCAGGATTTGAAAAGCGACAACATAAAATCGGCGTTTTCCTTTCCGTAAGGCGAGCCGACGTGATGCGGACGCGCCGACATTTTTTTCAGCCAATCGCGTAAGTTTTCGCGTTTGAGAGAAGCGTCGAATTTCTGCTCTAAAGCCTTTTGCCGTGTCGAATTTTCAAGAGAAAATCCCATTAAAGTATTCTCGTTATTCGGCATTGATTGTGCCAAAATCGAGCAAGTCAACAAAAAAAACAAAGATACTTTTAGGATTGAACGAAACATTAAAAACTCCTTTTAGCGCGGATTATGAAAAACGATTTGTATTATAAAGCAAATGTCGGAAAAAATTATAATTTCTTCCATTTCTTATACCAAAATAAATGAGGTTGGAGAATTATGAATTTCTTTTCTGAATAACAGCTAATAGTGAAAAGCGAATAGCGAACAGCACTCCGCTTGCCACACGCAACTATTAACTGTTCACTATTAACTATTTTTCAGAAAAAATCTTTGTCCGTAATCTTCTTATTTCTGAATTATTTATCAAACGATTCCGCCAAAAACTCGCGCAAACTGTCCGTAACAACTTCGGCGGCTTCCTGTTGGACCCAATGCGCCGCGTCGGGAATGCGAATTTCCTGATAGGGCGCGTCAATAATTTCACCAATCCCTTTAACGGTTTCGGGCAGAATCGCCGTGTCTTTTTCACCGTAAATAAAAAGCGTCGGGACTTTTATCGTTTCTCGATTTTTGCTGAAAAGCCGCTTTAAGATATTGGCGCGATAATAATTGAGGGCGGAAGTCAAAGCGCGTTCCTCGCTCCAGGATTTTTTATATTCGGCAATGTCTTCATCGGTGAAAATACCTTTTTCGGCGGTGGAATTCTTCAAACCTTTTGCCAAAACAGCAAAATTGTCGCGGCTCATCAACCATTCGGGCAAGGAAGGAATTTGAAAAAAGAACATATACCAGCTTGCCAGAAATTGTTTGAAAGTTTGATTTTTCTGCCACACGGAAATCGGCGGAACTTGCAGAGCGCAGAGTTTCCAGACATATTCAGGATTTTTTATCGCAATCGCCCAGGCGACGCTCGCGCCCCAATCGTGTCCGACAACCGCCGCTTGTTCACGTCCGAGATACCGAATCAAACCCGTTATGTCGTCAACCAGTTTATCTATTGAATAATCTTCAACATTCGGCGGTTTATCCGACAAATTATAGCCGCGCATATCGGGAGCGACGACTGTGTATTCATCGCTCAAAGCGGTGAGTTGACGCCGCCACGAATACCAAAATTCGGGAAATCCGTGCAGCAAAATTACGAGTTTTTCGCCTTCTCCCGCCGTTGCGTAATGAATTTTTACACCGCCGATTTGCGCGTAATCGAATTTGATTTCACTCATAAAATTCCTAATTTTTTGATTTCTTCATCTGCCAAATCAATTTTCATTCTCAGAAGCGCGGTCGAAAAAGTTTTCCCCTGCGCGTCGGTCATCAAAGACAAAGTTCCGCCGCCGCCGAGCGATTCGTGCAGCAGAAAATTTAACGCGCCGAGATTCGGCAGTTCAAAACGCTCAACATCGCCTTTGACCATTGCGCCAAAATGTTCTTTAACTTTTTCGGCGGTAACTTCACGCACGAGAAGCGCGTAAAATTCGTCTTTCAGCGCGATAACGCCGACATTTGCCGTGTCGCCTTTGTCGCCCGAACGGGCGTGGGCTAGTTTAAGAAGTTCGATTTTCATAACTTGTTGTGTAAATCTAAATAATAAAATCCGGCGACGGCGAGCGCGTGTGTAATTTGTTCGCTTTTTATCAAATTCTCTATTTCGCTCAGCGGAACAAGTTTTGTTGTCACGCTTTCGTGTTCGTCAAAAGCGGTTTCTCCGGTTTTTTCGCAATCCGAAGCTAAATAATGATAAATCCAATTGTTTTGAAGCGCGGGATTCGGACGGGATTTTCCCAGATAAACAAAATCGGTTGCGGAATAACCTGTTTCTTCCACCAGTTCGCGCCGCGCCGCCGTTTCGACATCTTCGCCTTCGTCAATCATTCCGCCCGGAATTTCCAAAATGATTTCTTCTGCGCCGTGTCGAAATTGTTCGATTAAGACAACCTGTTTGTCCTGCGTCAGCGCGATAATGTTAACCCAATCAGGATTTTCGACGACGAAAAAAGTGCTTTCTTTGTGGTCACTTTCACGTTCGCAGTAGTCTTCACGCACTTTAAAGACGCGGCAGTCGGCAATCTGCCGCGACGTAATTATTTTCCAGATTTCGGGTTTTTCCTTCATAAATTCATTTCCATAACATTAGAAATGTGTTTCAATAAGAAATCAAGTTCAATATTAATTTGAGGAAATCGAAATGCCTAAATCTATTCTGCAAAACATTATTTGCGCCAGTGTTTTCTTACTGATTTGCGCCGTTATTGTTTCGGCACAGGAAGAAAATCAGCCAAGTTTGGATACAATTTTAAAAAATGCCGATAAAAAAACACAAAATTATCGGGAAGAATTTAAAAACCTTTTAGCCCAGGAAACCAAGACGTTTGAAATTTATGACAAAAAAGGCAATTTGAAAAAACGCAGTGTTGTCGAGTCAAATTTTATTATTTTTCAATCGGCAAAAGACCAAAATGTAACGAGTGAATATCGTGATGTTTATAAAGTTGACGGCGAAACAGTTAAAGATAATCAGACACGGGCAAATGATTTATTGGGTCAACTGACAAAATCAAATTCCGTCGAGCAGGAACTAAAAAAGATTCAAAAGGAAAGTTTGCGCTATGATAAAAATCTTGAAATTAACGGCTTGACGCTTTTACAGTCGCCGATTTTGGAAGATTACGCCCGCCCTTTTTTCAATTTTAAACTTGCAGGACGCGATAATTTTAATAATTCCGAGGTCTACATTGTCGAATACCAACAAACCAAGCCGTCGCCATATATTTTAATTAACGAGCCAAAATCGGCAAGTAAAAATTTGTCTTTGAGTTTTGATCTCGATTCGCCGAAATCATTAAATAAATCCAACATATTTTTGCGCGGGAAACTTTGGATTGATGCCAGGACGTTTCAAATTTGGCGCGAGGAAAGAGAATTGACTGCACAAACTGAAAACCCGATTGTCATATTAAAAACCGAATTTGGATACCAACCGAGCGATTATGGAATTTTAGTTCCCAAACAAATTTCACTCGTCCAATACGGAATTAAGAAAAGTGGAAAAGATAACCAATTTTCCGCCGTTAAAAATACGCAGGTTGATTTTGTTTATTCAAAATTTAGAAAAGCCAATTCCGACGTAAAAATTATAGACGAAAATTAAGCGTCTAAATTTCGTCATTCTATAACCCTGCCGTCTGCGCCGGGTAAGTTCCGGCTTGATAATAAAACCAATGGTAACTTTCAGGGACTTTAAATAACCTGTTGCTTGACTAAGAGGCGATTTAGTCTTAATTTTCAGAACAAACAATTTTACAAAACTTATAAAAGAGGAGGAAATATGAACAAAACAGAATCGGCTGACTTGCTTTTAAAACTTTATGAAACCCGTCGAGAACCCGTAATGCGCGAAGCGCGAAATTGGATGATTACTTTTTTCCCGGAAAGCGTGGAAGATTTTATGAAAACAATGGTTGACGAAAAATCGAGCGCATATTACCGAATGGTTGTGAGTTATTGGGATATGGCGGCTTCGTTTGTGAATCACGGCGCGATTGACGAAGAGATGTTTAACGATGTCAATGGCGAACATATTATGGTTTTCAGCAAAATCGAACCTTTTTTAAAGGAATTACGGGAAAAATTTAACAATCCGAAAATGGTTGCAAATCTCGAAAAACTGATTATGCGAATGCCGGAAGCTAAAGAAATGCTGGCGGCAAGACGCGAAATGATGAAGCGTTGGGTGGAATTAAGAGCGGAAACAGCAAAATCGGCTTAAAAGATTAACTGCAAAAAGGCACGAAGGCGCAATAAGAAAGGAATCAGCCGCAAATAAATACAAAAGAACACGAAAATTTTATGAATATATTCGTGTTCTTTTGTATTTATTTGTGACTAATTCCTTTATTTATCATTCGTTTTTGCCAGCGAACGGCTTGCCGTGCCGAGCAAAATATAAATTGCCAAGGACACGACGATAACCGTCAGCATGTTGATAAAAAACGTGGCGGCGCGAGCCGTGATTTCGTTTTGAGTAACGGTTGATGGAAAGCCCAAAACAAAACAAATCCCGAACCAGACGGGAATAATGGCGAGTTGCGCCGTCGCTGCCAACCCAATCATCTGGCGTGTGCCGACATCGTCCGAATCAGCCAAACCCGCCGCGATGCCGACTGCCAGCGAGATGAGAAAAGCGACGAGCGGCGGGTTGAATTCGTCGTATTTTATCGGCGGATGACTGACGGCGGCAATCGCCATTCCACCGAGAATCAATAAAACCGTTGCGGTTAAAAAAGCCAATAAACTTTGTCCGGTCAATTTCCATTTACTCGTCCACGCGCCAAAACCCATTCCTAAAAGAAGCGGCAGAAGCGGCAGAAAAAGCAGTCCGGCGATAATCAGCAGAGTTATTTGCTCAATCAAACCGTAAGCCAAAAGACACGCGGCGATAAAAACGCGCCCGACAAAACCGACCGTGATGTGGCTGAATTGCCACAATTCCTCAAAAATATCCGTCGCCGGTTGGACGAGCGGTTTAGTTAATTCGCGGAAACTTTCGCCGGAAATTATCGAACGCGGCTGGCGAATTTGAATTGAATAATCAGTTGAGTTGTAAAAATCGGCTTCGAGAAGCGCGTCAACATAACGCTTTGCCTTCGGCGTGGAAGTTTCCACATCAACCGTATCTTTGGTTTGCATTGCGCCGTCGGCGCGGTGCGATTCGACTTGAAAAATGCTCGCCTGTTCGATACCAACTGAAAATGCTATTTGCGCGACATCCGCGCCTTTGCCCTGCGGCGCATTGACCTTTACTAAACGCATATTCCTTGTTACGCTCCTTTCATTATTTGTTTAAGATTCGACGTAATCAGCTCGCGCTTTTGTAAATCGTATTTGTAACCTCCCGGTAAAACGTCAATGTTCACGCCGCAGATGCCGATGCTCTCAGAAGAGCCTTTTAATCTTTTCGATTTCATAATCTCTCCGTTTATAATAGCTTGAGATATTATAAACGGAAAGAATCGAATTTCTGTAACAAAGAATATATATCAACTACCACCACCAATTGAAACAATTGGAAGTGGTTTGTAACTGCTAAACGAAAGGACTAAATTTATGTTTCAAGCACAAATCGGAAAACGTCTTTCGCCGCGCTACTCTCAGCCTTTAATCAGAGTTGTCGCACTAATCTCTGAGGCTCTTTTGCAGGTTGACGCAGGTGGTAAGCCTGTATTGTTTCCAAGAACTACAATCAATCAAACACTTGTTTCTACCGATTGCAACAAGTTCGATTACTCGATATTAAGTTTGACAGCGTGCGATTTTTCGGCGCATTTCACAACGGGCTTTATAACCAAATTATACAACAAGTTAAAACTAAAACAAATAAGGAACGCGCTCCTCCGCCACCAAATCTGCTACGCATTAGATTTGGAAGCGGTGTCCGCGCTAATTTTCTGATGAAAATTTTATCGGCGGAATTCGTCAAAAGCGCATTTAGTGAAAGTCATTGGACAAGCGACGGATTGCCGGAAGTCGCTTTTCTCGGACGTTCAAACGTCGGAAAATCGAGTCTTTTAAATTCGCTTTTGCAAAAAAAAGGCTTGGCGCGGACTTCAAACACGCCGGGCAGAACGCAGAGTATAAATTTTTTTCTCGTCAACGAAAGTTTTTATTTTGTGGATTTGCCCGGCTACGGTTATGCGAAGGTTTCCAAAGCAATGCGGGCGGATTGGGGGAAAATGGCGGAAGAATATCTTGCCAAAAGAGATGAACTTGTGCTATCAATACATCTTGTAGATTCGCGTCATAAACCGACTGAACTTGACAGGCAGCTTCACGAATGGCTTGTTTTTCACCGGCAACATCATATTGTCGTCGCTACCAAAGCCGACAAACTTTCAAACAATAAATTAAAAAAGAGTTTGCAGGAAATAGAAAATGTGATGCCCGAAAGTAAAATAATCGCTTATTCTGCGCTGACCGGAAAAGGAAAAGATGCGCTCTGGCGGGAAATTGACGAGGCTCTTGAAAAAAGATAAAAATAAAGTTGATTTATTCAAATAAAAAGAGTAATACTTAAACATTCCCAAAACTCAGGGGTTTTGAAAAAGCTATAAAGCTTATATTTCAATTTCACCACAACGGAATCCATACAATCTTTTCCAAGAGTTTAGTATTTCAAAAGATATAAACGGGCTTAATTCGTGCCTTTCAACAAACTCTAAAATCTTGGAAAACTACAAATTAACTCCCAACAACAAACGGATAAAAACATGGCAACCAGAACAACACAAACCAGAATAAAAAAAGTAAATAAGGCTGAGGAAAATGGCTTTGAGAAAGAAATCGAAGACAATAAAGCTGAAGAGAAAATTGAAGAATCAGGGGAAAATCAGACTGTAAAAGTTAAAGTTTCAAAACCTGAAAAAGAAGAAACCGACGGCAAAGGAAACGCTCCGGCAAAGGACGAAACCTTAGATTTGGCAGAATTGAAAGATATGTCAATTTCCGAATTGACGGGCATTGCCAAACAAATGGATGTCGAAGGTGCTTCGGGAATGCGAAAGCAAGAACTTATCTTTAAGGTTCTCGCCGCTCAGACCGAAAAAAGCGGACTGATTTTTTCGCAGGGCGTTTTGGAAACTTTGCCCGACGGTTTCGGATTTCTTCGCGCACCGGAATATAACTACTTGCCCGGTCCTGACGATATTTACGTTTCACCTTCGCAAATCCGCAAGTTTGATTTACGCACGGGCGACACCGTCAGCGGACAAATTCGTCCGCCGAAAGAAGGCGAGCGATATTTTGCCCTGATAAAAGTCGAAGCAATCAATTTCGAACAGCCGGAACATTCGCGCGAAAAAATCTTTTTCGACAATCTCACACCGCTTTATCCCGACGAGCAGCTCAAGATGGAAACCACGCCCGACAAAGTTTCGGCGCGGGTGATTGACCTCGTAACGCCGATTGGCAAAGGGCAACGCGCCTTGATTGTCGCGCCGCCGCGCACCGGTAAAACGATGCTGCTGCAAACCATCGCCAATTCCGTCACGGAAAATCATCCCGAAGTTACGCTGATTGTGCTTTTGATTGACGAACGTCCCGAGGAAGTTACCGATATGCAGCGTTCGGTGAAAGGCGAGGTTATCTCATCAACATTTGACGAACCGCCGACGCGCCACGTTCAAGTTGCCGATATGGTTATCGAAAAGGCAAAACGGCTGGTCGAACACAAACGCGATGTGGTGATTTTGCTTGATTCGATTACTCGCCTGGCAAGAGCGCACAACGCAGTCGTTCCGCCGTCGGGCAAAATTTTGTCGGGTGGTATTGATTCCAACGCGCTGCAACGCCCGAAACGATTTTTCGGCGCGGCGCGAAACATCGAAGAAGGCGGAAGCCTGACGATTATTGCAACGGCTTTGATTGATACGGGTTCAAGAATGGACGATGTTATCTTTGAAGAATTCAAAGGAACGGGTAACAGCGAAATCCATCTCGACCGGCGTTTGAGTGATAAACGCCTTTTCCCGTCTATTGATTTGCAACGCTCCGGCACGCGCAAAGAAGAACTCCTCCTCAGCCCCGAAGATTTGAATCGTGTTTGGGTGATGCGCCGCGTTCTTAATCCGCTTTCGCCGGTCGAACAAATGGAAGTAGTTTTGGAAAGATTATCAAAAACCAAGTCTAATTCCGAGTTTCTTGCTTCGATGCAAAGTTAGTTACCATTTAACAAAGAATGATGAAGGCAAGTTTTCGGGCTTGCCTTTTCTTTTTATTAAGATAAAGTTTGGTTGATAAATAATTTTGCGGAAATTTCCCGAAAAAGTTATGCTTTTAGTTAAGCTATTCGCATTGAACTTAACAAGGAAAAATCTCGAAAATCGTCAAGGAAAAACTAAAATGCTGATTCGTTTCAAAGTTGCCAACTTTCTATCGTTCAAAGAAGAAACCGAGTTCAGTATGGTCGCGGGCAGAGAAAGACTGCACCCGAATCACGTTGTCAAAGGCGGGAAAAATCAACCGAATCTGCTCCGCTCCGCGCTTCTTTACGGGGCGAACGCGGCGGGGAAATCTAATTTTGCAAAGGCGATTGAATTTGCTAAAAATTTTATTACTTCAGGTAAATTTGCTTTTTTATTTGGGAGTGATACGGCTAATTGGTTTAGATTTGATGATAATTACCGGCATTACTCAACTGATTTAATGTTTGAATTTTTTACAGAGGGAAAAATCTATGAATACAATTTTCGTATTCTGTTTGTGAATTTGGAAGGATGTAGTGTTATAGAAGAAATACTAATCGAAGTTAGGGGCGACAAAAGAATTTTACTTTTTAAGCGGAACTTAGATGATAAAGGAAATAATATTTTTTCAGAAACGAATTTTTTAGATAAAGATTCGGATAAAGAGTTTCTTGTTTTTGTACAAAGAAGTGTGAGTCAAGATGAACTTTTTCTAACACATTGTGCCGAAAATAATGTTGACTGGTTTTTGGATGCCTTTAAGTGGTTCAAAAATTCATTGCACGTTATTTTTCCAAATATACCTGACTATGAAATTTCAAAAAGAATATCGGCAAATGATACCTTCAAAGAATATTTTATTAACTTATTAGAAAGAGCAGGAACAGGAATTTCAGATGTAAAAGTCAGACAAGTTAAATCGAAAAATATTTTAGGAGGTTGGCTTTCATCAAATAACACAAGAAGATTGACTTCAGAATATATAACGACAGATAAGATTGAAATACTGCACGAACAAAAATATAAAGATGTAATTCCGCTATTTAAAAAAGAAGAAGAATCAGATGGCACACAACGTCTTTTCGATTTAGCTTTTCCGTTTTACGATTTGGCTTCAAGCGAAACTCCGAATGTTTATATCATTGACGAACTCGAACGGAATCTGCACACGAATTTGTCGCATATGCTTTTGAAAAGCTATCTCGAACAAGACGGCAAAGGTCAACTTATCGCCACGACGCACGACACGCATTTGCTCGATTTGGATTTATTGCGGCGCGATGAAATATGGTTTGCCGAAAAGGACGAACACGGCGCGACTCAGCTTTATTCGCTGTATGATTTTAACCCGCGTTACGATAAAGACATCGAAAAAGATTATCTGCTCGGACGTTACGGTGCGATTCCTTTTCTCGGCAATCTGGAATTCAAACGCAAATTGGGAAAGGAAAGCAAAAACGGCAAATCGAAAAAATAACGGAGAAACCAAATGTCCAAGCCTCGCCTAAATCGAAACACCCGCCAAAGAAAACCTAAAAAAGCAAAACCGATTTGCGTCATCGCCACCGAAGGCAAAGAAACGGAAAAGATTTATTTCGACAAGATAAGAGAAATTTACAGGGACAAATACACGATTCACATTTTGCCGACCGACCAGCGCGGCAAAAGTGCGCCGAAACACATCGTTCAAAGAATCGAAAATTTCAAAAGAAAAAAAGTGTCAACCAATTTGAAAAACGATGAGTATTGGGCGATTGTTGACTTTGACAGTTGGGGCGAAGAACAACTCGCGGAAGCGCATCGGGTATGCGAAAGTAACAAATTTGAATTAGCCGTCAGCAATCCTTGTTTTGAATTATGGTTAAATTTTCATCAGGATAAACCCAAAAGCCCGAAAACTTGCGCCGAATGTAAGAAACAGGTTGAAAAACTTCTCGGTGTTTATGATAAAAACGATTACGATGCCGAAAAGTTGATTGAAAAAGTAGCATCCGCCATCAATAAAGCCGAACAACTACATCAAAACAAATCCGAACCTTTTCCGAAAGAAACGGGAACTCACGTTTATAAGTTAGTACAAAAACTTATCGGATAATTCAAAATAACATTCTTGACAAAACGCTCTTCAAAAGGCAGATTTGATATGTCTTTTTCATTCATTTATGCGAGTAGCGGTTTTAGCTGCGGAAGCAGTTCCATATTCAAAAACCGGCGGTTTGGGCGATGTCGCGGGTGCGCTGCCGAAGGCGTTGCGGCAAGTCGGCGTTGACGCTTTTTTGATTACGCCTCTATATTTGCAGACGAAAGGCGCGGATGTCGGGCATTTGGCGATTGACGGTTTGGATGTTGATTGGCGCGGCGAAACTTATCGAGTTAAAGTTTTTTACAGCGAGGCTAACGGTTCGCCGACGTTTTTGATTGATGCGCCGGAATACTTTCATCGTTCTTCGATTTACGGTTTTCGTGAAGATTACGAGCGTTTTGCGTTTTTTAATCAAGCGGCTTTGGCTTTGATAAAGCGCGTCGGCGCACCGCCGGACATTGTTCATTTAAACGATTGGCACTGCGGTTTTGCGGCGGTCAAAATCGCTCATCTCAGGTCTTGGGATTCGTATTGGCGAAATACGCGCACTATTTTTTCGATTCATAATCTCGCGTATCAGGGCGTTTTTGGCGCGGAGGAACTTTGGAAATTAGATTTCGGCAGCGAATTTGAACGTAATGCGTTTAAGTTTAACGGCGCGGCTTCCGCACTCAAAGCCGGTTTAGCCGTTTCAGATATGCTTTCGACAGTTTCGCGCACTTACGCCAAAGAAATTCAGCAGACTGAGAATGGTTACGAACTTGACTGGCTGCTGCGGCAGCGAAGCGATAAACTTTTCGGTATTACCAACGGCGTTGACTACGACGTTTGGAATCCTGCAACAGATAAGGTTTTGCCGGCACATTTCAACGCGCAGAATTTGGACGGAAAGCGCGATTGCAAACGCGCTCTGCTCGAAAATTTTTTATTGCCGGTTGATTTGGAACGTCCGATTTTTGCCAGCATTACACGGTTGACTGCACAAAAAGGTTTTGAACTGATTCAGCAAGTCGCGGCTGAACTTCTGGCGACGGGCGCGTATTTTATTGCGCTCGGTTCGGGCGATAAAAGTTACGAAGATTTTTTGCAGAAACTGCGAGATTACGCGCCGCATCAGGTTGGAGTTTTTAAAGGTTACAATGAAGATTTGGCGCATTTAATTGAAGCGGGCGCGGATATGTTTTTGATGCCGTCGAAGTTTGAGCCGTGCGGTTTGAATCAAATGTATTCGCTGCGTTACGGAACTGTGCCGATTGTCCGCGCCGTCGGCGGTTTGGAAGATACTGTGCAGAATTTCGATGTTGTGGGCGGAAAGGGCAACGGCTATAAGTTCAGAGAATTTAGCTCCGACCGGTTTTTGGAAAAAATTTATGAAGCCTTATTTGCTTATTATGAGCCGGAAACCTGGCACAAAATTCAACGAAACGGAATGACCGAAGATAATTCGTGGGAAAATGCGGCGCGGAATTATGCTGCGCTTTATCAAATGACGAAATCGTGAATGGTAAATCGCGAATCGTAAATCGAAAATAGATAAAATTTACGGTTTTCGATTTACGATTCACGATTTACCATTCACGAACGGAATGTTCAGCTATCAAATAGACGATAAATTAAAATTAGTTCTGCCGACCGAGCGCAACGCTGAAGAAATTTACGCCGCCGTGCGCGAAAATTTGGACGAACTGAAGCTTTGGATGCCTTGGGTAACCGACGATTATTCGGTTGATACGGCACGTGATTTTATTAAGAAAAATTTGATTGAGCTAGCCGAAAACGGGACGTTTGCGGTCGGCATTGTTTTAAACGAAAAAATAGTCGGAACAATCGGTTTGCACCATTTCGATGCGGCTAATAAATCGGTTCAGATAGGTTACTGGCTGGCGAAAGATGCCCAGGGCGAAGGCTTGGCGACGCGCTGCTGTCGTATCCTTATCAACTATGCTTTTAATGATTTAGCTTTAAATCGCGTGCAGATAAACTGCAATGTCGAAAACGTCAAAAGCCGCGCTATTCCCGAAAGGCTCGGTTTTCAACTCGAAGCAATTCTGCGTCAGGTTGAATGGCTCAACGGCGAATTTCGTGATTGGGCGGTCTACGCGATGTTAGCCGGAGATTGGCAGAAATATGAAAATTACGAATTACGAATTACGAGGCTTGAGCAAAAACAAATTCGTAATTTGAAATTCGTAATTCGTAATTGAAATAATTTTATGATTATTGTAATAATCGGCGCACAATGGGGCGACGAAGGAAAGGGAAAAATTGTTGATTTGCTGGCTGACCGTTTTGATATTGTCGCCCGTTATCAAGGCGGACACAATGCCGGACATTCGGTTTATGTCGGCGAAAAAGCGTTTGTTTTGCGGCTGCTTCCGTCAGGAATTATTCACGAAGATTCGATTTGCGTTCTCGGCAACGGAATGGTGATTGACCCGAAAGCGTTTTTCGAGGAAGTTGACCAGATGACCGCGCAGGGAATTTCTATTACGCCGGAACGACTGAAAATTTCGAGCCGGGCGCATTTGATAATGCCGTATCACCGCGCTTTAGACCACACTTCGGAAGAGCGTCTGGGCAACGAAAAAATCGGCACGACTTTGCGCGGTATCGGTCCCGCTTACGAAGACAAAGCCGGACGACGCGGAATTAGAGTTTCAGACGCGCTTTCGCCGGAAGTTTTAAAGATGCGAATCGAACGCAATTTAGAAGAAGCCAATCGCATTATTGTTCTCTACGGACAACCGCCGCTGTATGCCGATGAAATTTTCAAAGAGATTTCTCCTCTGGTTGAAAGGCTGCGTCCGTTTGTCGCCGAAACTTCGCATTTTTTCGCCGAAGCCAAAAAGCAAAACAAAAAAATTCTGCTCGAAGGCGCACAGGCGACGTTGCTCGACGTTGACCACGGAACTTATCCGTATGTTACATCGTCAAACCCGACGGCGGGCGGCGCGTCGGTTGGCGCAGGCATTCCGCCGCACCACATAACAGGCGTTCTGGGAATTGTCCGAACTTACGCAACGCGCGTCGGCGAAGGACCTTTTCCGACTGAAATGCTGGACACGGAAGAAGATATGGCAAATTTAATACGCAAGCGCGGCAACGAATACGGTTCGGTTACGAAACGCCCGCGCCGCTGTGGTTGGTTTGACGCGGTGGCAACGAAATACGCCGCTGAACTCAACGGATTCGATTCACTTGCCTTGACCAAACTTGATGTATTGGACGCGCTGAAAGAAATAAAAGTCTGCGTCGGTTACGAAATCAACGGCGAAAGAATTGATACTTTTCCGGCAGTTTCACAGGATTTACAGAAAATAAAACCGATTTATGAAACTCTGAAAGGCTGGGAATCGGAAACTTTGGGCGTTACGAGGATTGAGGATTTGCCGACTAAAGCGCGGGAATACGTTGACTTTCTGGCAAACTCAATCGGCGTGGAAATCGGTTTAATCTCGACCGGACCCGAACGCGACCAAACAATTATTTTACGGAATTCGATAATGGAAAGTTGGTTTAAGAGTTAAAATAGGCGAGAAATTTTCACATGGAACTTGCTAAGTTTAATCTCAATATGTAGAATCGTAAATTCGATTGGAAGTTAGGATTTATGCCAAACTTCACAGACGATGTGGTCCGATAGCTCAGTCGGTAGAGCAAATGGCTTTTAACCATTGGGTCGAAGGTTCGAGTCCTTCTCGGATCACCATTACTTCCAAATACTTAGCCTGTCGGATTTCGACAGGCTTTTGTTATTTATCTATAAAGTTATCTAATACTCACGAAGCTATCTATTTTTAACTATCTTTCATCGATAATCGAAAGTTCACTTTTCGCAATTGTTTAAGAACGGAATCAAATGTTTTTCTTTGGAATAGAGAACTCTGAAACCAACCCTGTAAAACCCTATTTCACCTGCATTTCGCCTGCGTAGAAGCGTCATTCGAGAGATACCGAGAAACTTCGCCGCTTCGATTTCACTGATCAATGGTTCGATAATTTGACTCGTCGGAATTTCTGGAATTGTTTCCTTTGGCTCGTTTTCAATAGTTTTGTTGCCTTGTTTGTTTTGTTGCCCAAATGCCGCCGTTTTAAGAGAATGAGGCGTGTAGCCGAATTCGATGCTGATTTCGGTTTTCCCAATAATGATTTTCTCGCAGATTTGTTCAATAACGATACGTTTTTCTTTGTGTGTTAAGTCGTGCCAATAATTTGATAACTTTGAAGTCGGCATCATTTCCTAATTCGATAGGAAACCCGGTGAGTTGCGAGGCGAAGATTTCTTCCAAGTCATCCATTCCGATTTTATGACGGCAATTGGGGCAGACATATTTTTCGAGATTACTCGGCACCATCATTTTCCCGCCGCAGTCGCAAAATGCTATGCCCGCAAATAACTGAACGGATTGCTTGGTTTGTTTCGTCTTGCCCAAGAAATTATTGGCTCGTTCCCAAATCTCAAGAGAAATAATCGGCTCGACCTTAATTTCTTTGCCGCCGACTATCCTGATGCCTGTGGCGGTTGTATCGCGCAACAGACGGTCAATCGTCGTATCTGAAAACAACGCCTTGTTTCTTGTCCGGTAGCCCAAATCATTCAAAAGTTTGGCAACCGTCTTTTTTCGGCAATGTTTCAAAAACAGTTCATAGATGAGTTTTCTAATCGGGGCTTCGGCTTCATCAACGACGAGTCTGCCCTCTTGCCAACGATAACCAAACGGGGCAATTCCGCCGACGGATTTGATTGTTGCAGGTTCGGTCATTATTTTTTGTTTTCCTACTTGTTGCCTTTTCGCTTGACCACGCCTTTGATAATGTCAAAAACTGTTTGTTTTCTGGTCGCCGCTTCGGTATCGGAAACGTCTTTGAAATCAGCATTGACCTGATAGCCTTTTACCTTTGTTTTCTTAATTATTGGATTGGTTATTTGTTTCTTTAAACTATCCAAAAACAGGTGAAAGTTTTCCGGTTCGAGAAAATGAACTTTTGCTAGTTCTGAATCTGAAATAACCGATTCCGCCGTTTTCCTGATATTTCCCAAATGCTTACTATCCGAAGAAACTACGACAACCTTATCAAAGCCCGAAGCCAAGCATTTTTGAATATTCTGGAGTTCATATTGGGATGTATTTGTGACGGCAATTTCACAGGCGATTCGGCACGACTCATTTTCAAGGGCAACGTCAATTTTTCCGATACCGCCAAAAACCTGCTTTTCGATGGTTGCCACAAAGCCATAATTTTCACCAATGCGTTTGATGATTGATTGCAGATAGCGATGTTGATGATTTACTTCCGAAGTTGAATCAATCGGCTGTTTTTCAGCTTCGACCTTTGGCTTTTGGACTTTCGTTTCTTGGAAAGCAGTCTTGGTAGTTTCATCAGGAGGAATATCTGCGGTAACAAGTTTTTCCGGCATGGCAAAAAGACTTGCTTCGACTTCGTTTTTCAGCATTCCATAGCTTCCCCTCGAATGACGGATTACTTTAAGTCGTCTATGTTCGGCGACGGATTTTTCAACTTTCGGAAGTAGGATTGTCCTAAAATTAAAGTCATATTCGCTTCGCTCAATTCTGGCAATCGCTTCGCCAATGCCGAGATTTTGCAAGGCTTTGGCATCGAAGAACGAAAAGCCCGAAGCAAACCGTTCCGCATCCGTATCGCCGAGTCTGAAACAAATTCGCGTGTAACAGTTTGAAAGAACGCTACTGGCTACTTCAAGGCTTCGGCTGTTTAATTGACGGAATTCCTGATGCGCCAAGACCAGTCCGAGATTGTATTTTCTAACGCCCGATAAAACGCTTTCCATCGAGGGCGTGATGAAATGGTGAAACTCGTCCAAGTAGCAGCTAAAAAACGGGCGGTTGTTTGTATCCTGACGGCTTAATGCAGTTTGATATAACTTTGAAACAAGAAGCGTTCCTAAAAGATGAGCATTTTCTTCGCCGATTGCGCCTTGTGAAAGTTTAATAAGCAGGACTTTCCGGCTATCCATAATCTCGCGGAAGTTGAGTTTATTTTCTTTTTGACAAACAATGTTCCGAATCAATTTTTGACGCAGAAAACCGTCCAATCTAATCAGGATTGACGATTGCGGTTTTCCCGTAATAAGCGGAAACTCGTTTATCCAAAAGTAGCGAACCGCTTCATCTTGGACGGTTTTAAGAAATTCGTTTCTAAAGTCTTTTTCAACCAAAAACCGTTTTAGTTCAAACAGTGTTCCGCCGCGACTGCTCTCGACAAAGGCTAAGATAGCGTTTGCCAGCACGGAATCCATCACATCGCCCCACGAAGTTGACATTCTTCTAAACGTGGCTATTAAGTCAGACGATAGTAAGGTTTTTTCCAACTCACTTTTGGCTTGCAGAATATTAAAGCCGATTGGAAACTGCGCGTCCGACGGGTCGAAAAGAATGATGTCACCAAGTCTTGATTCCGGCACATTGGCAATCGCTTCATCAATCAAATCACCGTGTGGGTCAATCACGCACAGCCCTTGATTTTGTTCGAGGTCTTGTTTAATAAGTTTGAGTAGTAACATTGATTTTCCTGATCCGGAACTGCCGATAATATGAAGATGCCTGGTTCTCTGCTCATTTGAAAGCGAAGCTGGTCGGCTTTGACCGTTATGCGGATTTTCGCCCAAGATTAATCTGTGTCCCAAAGCCAACGGCGGTGCGGCTTTGGTTTTCCGTTCATCCCGTTTGAGTTTTTCGACATTGACCGAATTTGACGGCAAGTGAGCGAATGCGGCGAGTTCAGCCGCGTTCAAAATCATTCCGCTGCGATAGCTTGTGCGATTCAAAATCGCCATTAGGTGATTGTTTTCCGAATAATTATCGTTGCTCAAAGCAAAAAGTTCGTTATTGTTTGGATTGGCAAATTGAATGAAACTTCCGCCGATGCGTTTTAAGATTTCCCAGCTTTGCTGACGGCTTGCGCTTTGCGCGGCAAGCCGAATGACAACGGCGAAGAGCGGCGCAGAAAGTTTTTCTCTTAAAGAGGATAAAATCGCTGGATTTTTTTCTTGAAACGATTTTCTGAAATTCGGGTTGGCTTGCAGTTTTTGCAGTTCTTCCGTCCACGCCAGCCGCGTCGGTTGAAACAATATTTGAAACAGGGCTTTTTCGCCCGTCTGTAAGTTTCCCAAAGAACTGATGAGTCCTGTCAAAGGGTCAGGATTAAACGAGCGAAACATTTGAAGCGGCAATAAAAAATTTCGTGATAACCCGAAATCAGCAATGGCGAGAGCCTGCCGGTTGTCAAAATAAGAGGTCAAAAATTCTTTCTGCTCATTGAGATAAAGACCCGGAAAAAATGTTTTTAGTTGATTTATCAGATGTAAAGCATAGCTCGTATCGCAGGCGATTTGCACAATAATTTGGGCTTCGTCCGCAATAAATTCAAAGCCTATTGGAGTTGGACAACTCGTTAAACTTAGCCAAAATTGTTCCATTAGCGCGGGCGAGATTTCCAAATCCTGCGAAAGTAAGATTTGCAGTTCGGTTATTTCTTCCGAACGATAAAAAGCAGGTGGCTTCACATCTGTTTTATGCGTCCCTGTTGTTTCGGAAGGTGGTTGAATATTGCCGATTAGCGGCGTATTTGGATTTTGATTTCTGCCGAATAATTTTTGAAAACCGCTTTGCAACCGAGCATCATCTTGAATCGGCAGAATAGGCGTAAGATTAACTACTATCGAACCGGGCGGCGGTTCAAGATTGACTGCATAATCCCAAACCTCCCAACCGCGCAGACGTTTTTCCCAAACTGAGAAGGCTTCCGCCAACGCCGCAGCGTATCTTTCATTTTGCGTGGTTAAATAGTCAGTCATTGCACGTCATTCGTAAAATTCCCGGAGAAGCGGTCTTTGCTCATTTTCGGCTAAAGGACGGATGCCTTGATTAGCCAACAGATTGGTTGTTTCCAAAAGGCTTGAGCGCACTATTTGCTCAAAAGCGTAATAAATATCGGTGCGGTAGAATGTCGGTGGTGCAAGCAGTTTTTCAGCGATGACTCCAACCACCGGTATTTGAAAAAGAATCAAAAACAACCTGCTTGGCATTGCCGTATATCGCCAACTGACCAAAAAACTGGTTCCCACCGGCATCGCGCCGATAAAGCAGACAGCTTTCCGAAATCGAATCAGTAAATAAATTCTTCTTGCCGAAAGCAGATGCCATTCGCGCCGCGAGATTCTCGAAATTTCTACACCGATAATCTGTCTTTGTGCAATCACTATTTCAACCGCCTCGTAAAATGCAAGCGGCGCAACCGGATAGTTCTCAAGATAGATTTGCTGTAAGCGGTAATCGGGTCGGGTTGTAAAAATTCTGACAATCAGCCATTTTCCCGCTCGATACAGGTTTTTGAACGGCTCGATAAAGATGAACCGCATCACTTTTGGCAAAATCTTTTTATGCCATTTGGTTTTCGGGAACAAGTAGTTCATCAATGACGAGAAGCATAAAAGAATAATGACCGTCCAGAGAACGAGTTGTAAAAGAGCAAAAATGAATGCGGAAAGTTCGCTCATTGCAAGTTTAACGCTTTAAGTTATAGGCTTCGGTCAAAAAATGTTCGACATATGTATAGGCACTCGCAAAGTCTTTCGCAGGTTTATCAAAGTGCAGTTTGAACCAACTCTCACCGGGACGAAGCAGTTGGAGACACGAGCCGTGCCGGTGATTTTTAACAAATTCGGGCGGGTTATAGATATAGACCTGTGCCGGAAGTCGCTGCCATTCCACAATATAACCTTGAATTCTCAGCTTGATTTTGCCTTGGCGGTCATAAATCAAAAAATTGCCCGTAAAGGTCGTTGAACTGCCGTTTCGCGTTGATTTCCAGTCAAAGGGACCGATAAAACCTTCTAATTTTCTGATGGCAAATTCTTTGAGCCGTTCCATTATTAAAGCCTCCGTTATTTATAAATCCTGACAAACCGGACAATTGTTGCGCTTTTGAATAACTCCCTTGCGGTCGTCAGTCATTCCCGAAAGGTCGGCTTCGCGCCAATTAAAGGGTTCAACCTTGTCCCAGCCCATCAAGGCGCGGTGGACAAAAAAGATTGTTAAGCCCGATGCCATAAAACAACTTGAGATAATTGCCGAAGCGCACGGCAGAATTCTTTCCGGGTCAAGATTCGGCAAAGCGCACCACAGACACGGCTCAAGCGGCGACGCGCCTTGCAAAAAAGCCTGACACCGCATCCCGTCCTTTGAGAGCATCGTAAAAACAGCCGGAATATGACGGCGGCGGGCTTCCTGCACGGCTTTCAAACGACAAGCGTTATTATCTACGCCAACTACAAAAATGTCCGCCGGAAGCGGAAACCGTTCAATCGCTTCTTCAAAGGGCAGTCCGATTCCCGTAATTGTCGCTCCGCCGACTGCCTGAGAAGTCAGATTTTTAGCCAGCCTGATACCTTTCGGTTGTCCTAAATCTTCTTTGAAAAAGAACTGCCGCGCTAAATTTGTTCTGTCGGCGCGGTCGGGGTCAATGATAGTCAAAAACTTTGCACCGCTTCGTGCTAAACCGATTCCCGCCCAACTATTGAGTCCGCCGCCGCCTGCTAACAGAATTCGCGCATTTTCAAGAAGCGTTTGATTATGCGCGGGAATACCGTCGTGCCGTGCAAAAAGGTCGGGTTCCGCCGGATGCGTTGCCTCGACTTTTTCGGCAATAAAAGTTTCAAGCGGATTTTCAAGCGTCAAAAACTCGCTCGGAAATTCCGCTGCTGTTTCGTTCAATTCGCTATTTTCAATAATTTCGTTTTCTACTTCTTTCATTTTATTTGTTCTCCTTAAAATTCAAGTTGATAAATCGCTTCGGTTTCGGACGCTCGGCGAATGCCTGTTCCGGTTACTTCGACCGATATCCGCTTTTCGTTTAAGGCTTTGCCCCAAAAGCGAATGTAGCGGTCTTCAACGACAATCGCATTGACCAGATTAGGCGAAT
This sequence comes from Pyrinomonadaceae bacterium, assembly GCA_050998795.1. GTDB lineage: Bacteria > Acidobacteriota > Blastocatellia > Pyrinomonadales > Pyrinomonadaceae. Next base: position 3,508 of record JBPCPU010000137.1, on the reverse strand, counting down.
AATCTTTGAGCTATTCGGCTTCCTGATTTGTATCGGTATTGCTCGGATGAGTCGCCCCTTTGCCGCGCCCGGGATGCGAATGAATCCAGAGCGCAAAATGCTTTTCGGTTTCGCTCATGACAATTAACGCCCGCGCCAGTCGGTCGGCATCCGCTTTAACATAACCGCTCGTTGCCTGTCCGGTGACATCAAAAATTCCGTCAATTTCGATGTTCTGTCCGTTTTTTCTGCCCGCGCCGACTAGCATTCGTTCAGCGGGAAAAAGCGAATGATGTAGTTGATACAAAAGCGTTGAACTAATTAACATTCGCGGAGTTTCAGATGTTTCGCTTATGGTAGGCAATAACTTTGGTTTTGTGTCTGCCTCAATCTGTCCGTTATGACCGACAATTTCAGGCAAACTAATCGGTGTTATTACCAAAAAAGTCTGTTTGATTTCCTGTTTGGCGGAGAACAGCATATTTAATGTTTTAAGACCGATTTCAGAGGCTTGACTTGAATGAGCGACCAATGAATTTTGCAAGATTTCTTTTCCTTGTTCAATTTGCTCCTCAAGCAAAGCAATTGCCGCATCAGCGTTGATTAAATCTTTTTGACGTAGGGTTTTATCAATGGTTGATTTAGTATTGGTCAAATTATCAATTGTCAAATGTAAGGCTTGCGTAGTCGCCAATGAATCGGTAAATTTTCTTAAATCAGCCAGTCGTGCTTTTATTTCCATGCGAAATTTTTCCGACAGACTTTCTAAAACGAAACTTCCTTGATGATTATTTTTACGCCGAATCAAGTTCGGTAAATTTGTAATTTTTTCTAACATCTCATTGCTCCTATTTTCGTAATTTCAATAAGCCGCTTCTTATTAATGGGTTATTGATTCGTCCAAGACTCTTTCCATATAAAGAATGGCATCATCAACATTACGCGCCGGGCGCGACCAGTGCAGATGAAACCAATTGTCGCTGACAAGTTGAAAACACGCGCCGTGCGGGTGATGTTTGATTTCACGCGGCGGGTTGTAGATATATGCCATAACGCCTCGTCCGCGATTGCTTGCTTCGATGCGACCGCGAAATCGCCGCATTCCGACAACATAATAGCCTTCGTAGGTTTCGCGTCCGCCGCGCAAGGTTCGCGTCCAGCCGCGCTCGTCCCACGCGCCGCGTTCGGGCGGCGTAACCGTCACCGCTCTCAATGGCTGAACCGTGATAACATCAACTGCTTTCGGCTGAATGACGACTACCGAAGCAGGTTTGACAACAACAGCTTGTCTTTGAATTGGTCGAACCGTAATGATTTCCGCCGCCCGTTTGACTACAATCGGCTGACTCGGACTTATTATCGTTATCGGTTTTTCATTTTCCATTTGGTTAAAAAAGGCAAGAGGTGGAAGCCTCCTGCCCAATTGATTGAATTGGATCAGTAGCCACGCAAGCACTACCAAAGCCATTAAAAGTAACAAACACGACAACATTTGTTTTCAGCTTTTACGCACCTGCTTCAACATCAGCCTTCGTCGCAAACACTTTTTGCCCGTCGCTGACTGCCTGATACAGGTCGTCATTGAAATCAAAAGCTCCGCCTTCGGGTTTGCTGAGTTGAAAGCCTGTCAGATTAAGTTGTGCCAAAACGTCACGCGGTTTGGTTCCCGGCAAAATCTGCACGTCTTTGAATTCTCGCTTACCATCGCTGCCCGCCACCGAAATAATTATTTGTTTCATTTGTTTTTCTCCTTTGTTTATTTACAAACAGCTACATCATAAAACGGCAAATAAAAATACGGACTTAGGCAAATTTGCCGAAAATCTTTGTTTTGAAATCGCTCAATTTTTATGTGGTAAAAAAGAAAGGATTTTGACATCCGCCAGGTGCGGAAACAAAATCCAGTTGTATCTACTAAAAGTGGGAATTAAATTTACCAAGTATAAAAGAATCTCAATCTGAGCCGGTCACACCAGCCTTTATTATCAAGAAAAAAGTCCGACTCCCAAAAACTAAACTTATTCCGCTAACTTCCATTTCTCTTTAATAACTTCTTGGAGAGCTTTATCTGTAAAATATGTAGGTGTTACTGTTTCAGATAAATGTAACAATGCTCTTTTGTCCTTGACTTCATACAGGGATAATATCGGAAATTCTTTATTACCACTGTCGAATGTCTTACCTGTAATCTTTTTATAACCTTCATCAGAGAGCACAAAAATTATATCTGGCTCACGAACATATTCTTCCGAATAACTATGTTTTATAATTTCTCCATCTTTCTTTTCATAAACCAATTTACTTAGGTCTTGAACTAAAAATTCAGAATCCTTTGTTAAGAAAAAACCATGCGCCGCTTTTTCATTAGATTCCGGCTTCTTATACCGCATAGTTACTGCAACAGCTTCAGCATATTCGTCTAATATCTTCTCTATCAGAGCATCCTCCCAACCGTCCGTATAAATATTATCAATCTCAAAATCTTTGGCTTTTTCAGAAAAATATTCGTTATTGAAATTTCCTAAAGTAATTTCGTAATAATTGTAGGTGTTGTTCTCCCTACTTTTTACTGTTACATTTACATTTTTATAAAAATCCTTTTTCTTAAGTGAGCTAAGTTCATTTGTTTCCTGATTTTGAGTAGTTAAATACTCTTCAAGAACGCCTTTATTTTCTGGATTCATTTCTAAAGCTAAGTTACTGATTATGTTGGAATTATAGCAGAATATCAAACCCGAGAACAGAGGGTTGTGGATAACTTATTTTTGTGGTGCTTTAAATCAGGATGGGTAATTTCAATTAACATGTTCTAGCCAGCAATACTACTAAATCACATCTGTCAAAAGCTAAGTCGGAATCAACCAGCTCAATTACTTTTGCACGTAATATTAACTGACAAAGAAACAGCCTAAGGCTACTAAAATAAAGAATTTAGCGGTAGCTCGGATTGGTGGTTGAGTTGAAAATAATAACAAGTATAAATACCACATCATCAATTACGTAATGCCTCAATAAAAAGTTATGGAATCGTTATTTTGCATTTTAAAAGCCTGCAAGTCTTTTATTTTCAGTAAGCCCGTTTTCAAAAAATGTCGTCTGTAACTTTTAGTTGAGGCATTACCAATTACGCTCAAAAACATTGAAAAATAATTTAATTCGTGATAAAGTTCGCCAATTCATCAACAATGCGTTTTGAGAGTTTTGCCCGTCCGTTTTCTCAAGCTCGCTTTTTATAGCTTCTATTACGGTAAGACAAATTGCGTTACTCAAAGCAATAAAAGTTAAACATAATTTTTTCGCGCTAAGGAAAGGGCTTCGGCTATTTTGCCGAAAATCCATGTTTTCATGTTACAAACTAAAATCCAAAAATCTTGTGTTTCAGAGGGGAATAAATTATGCATCTAGTGCTTTGTTACCAAAGTAATTGTAAAAATGATTTCTTTCTTGTAATCTTTAATAATGCCAAGAAAAAGACAAATTATTCAACTATCGAAACAAGATTACAGTTCTTTGACAACCATTCTATCAC